>NZ_CP131914.1:4502532-4807150 GCF_040529045.1 Xanthomonas indica
GTCGAAGGTCGGCGGCCGCAGGTCGTCGAGCCGGAAGCCGAACTTCTCGTGCTCGGTGCCGATGCGCCACTGCGCTTCGGGTTTTTCTCCGGAGGCGAGCACCTGGACCAGTTCGGCGCGGTCGGTGATCGGCGTCTCGGCAACGTGGCTGGGGCTCGACAAGGGCAGGACTCGCGCAACGGGTGAAGCGATGTGGGGGCCGGCCGCCAGCACCGCAAGGCCCCGCACTATAACGCGCCGGGGGTGAGGCCCATATCGCTACCGGCGGCACTGCAGCATTCCACGACCGCGGCAGCTGGCGGCGTCGAGAGTGAGACGCAGCAAGCGCTCGTGGCGTCGGCTTCGGTAGGCTGCGGACTCTCTCACCGCCCGCAGCAGGCAACGCATGCGCCCGACCCACACCGAACGCCATCGCACCGACCGCGCCGGCTGGCTGCGCGCGGCCGTGCTCGGTGCCAACGACGGCATCCTGTCCGTGGCCGGCCTGGTGGTCGGCGTCGCCAGCAGCGGTGCGTCGGCGGCCACGGTGCTGACCAGCGGCATCGCCGGCCTGGTCGCCGGTGCGATGTCGATGGCCGCCGGCGAATACGTATCGGTGCAATCGCAGGCCGACACCGAGCGCGCCGACCTGGCGCTGGAGCGGCGCGAACTGCACGAGGATCCGCAGAGCGAGCTGGACGAACTCACCGCGATCTATCGCCAGCGCGGACTCGATCCCGGCCTGGCCCGCCAGGTCGCCGAGCAGTTGACCGTGCACGATGCCCTGGGCGCACACGCGCGCGACGAACTCGGCATCACCGAGAGCCTGCGCGCGCGCCCGCTGCAGGCGGCAGCCGCCTCGGCAGCCGCGTTCTGCAGCGGCGCGGCGCTGCCGATCGTGGCCGCGTGGCTGGCCCCTGACGGCCGGCAACTGTGGGTGACCGGCGCGGCGACCTTGCTCGGCCTGTCGCTGACCGGCGCGCTGGCCGCCCGCGCCGGTGGCGCCTCGGGCCTGCGCGGCGCGGCGCGCGTGGTGTTCTGGGGCGCGGCGGCGATGCTCGCCAGCGGCGCGATCGGCCATGTCTTCGGCGTGCACGTCTGAGCGGACGCGCACCGTACTGGGTAACATCACCGGCATGGCCGATACGCGTTTCCCCGTAATGCAAGGCAAATGCGCGCCCATCGCTCAAAACGGAATCTGACCTGGAGGACTGGAAATCAACACTGGCACCTTCGTCGTCGACCACATGGGATTTTCCGTTTCATCGCTGGATGAGGCGATCGCGTTCTGGACTGCGGCCATGGGCTTCGAACTTGTCCGCACAGGCGAAATGGGCGGCGATTTCCTGCGCGAGGTGACGGGCGTCGACGATCCGCGTTGCCGCATGGCGCTGGTGGTATCGCCTGCCGGCTTTCCCATCGAACTGCTGGAATACTCGACGGCCCGCACGTTGGGCAAGACACCCGCAAGCGCTGGCGCGATAGGCGCGGCCCATCTTGCCGTCACCGTGCCGGAGATCGACATGGCGGTCGCCAGGATCCAGGCGCAGGGATGGCACTTGAAAGGGTCTCCGCGGCCGATCGAGGCCGGGCCACGCGCGGGAACCGTCGTTGCCTACGTCAGCGGACCCGACGGGATCACCATCGAGCTCATGCAACCTCCCAGGTAAGAGTGGCCAACAAAACGACCGCGCAGCTGCCAGGCCGGCGCGTGCAGCGCTCGAAATCCGCATGTGGCGCTGTACATCGCAGTCCTGTGCCCGTCCGCGCCCGCCTGGCGACTGCTCGCGCCGTTTTGTCAGCCCCTCTGAAGTCTCATCCGGCTTGGTGTGGGCGCTCGGGTTCTTTCGATCGCCGCTGGCTACAGTGGGTGATGCACGTTGAGGCGCTATGCCTCGCCTGTCCGCGGCGCGGCCGGCCAACCCGCGGGGAAACGGCCTGTGGCGCGCCGAGACCGGCAGTTTGCGAGGCCGGCACCGGCGCAGCCGTGGTGGTCATGGTGGTCCTGCCGGCTGCGACACAGCGGCCCGGCGCTTTGCTCTGAGCGCGCGCGCCGCGCTGCGCTAGCATGACGGCCATGGCCGACACGACTTCCCCCGACGCCTTGCTGCTGGCGCGCCTGGCCAGCCTGGCCGATTGCTCGCAGGCCGACGGCTACGCCTGCATCACCGCGCGCCGCGAACACGGGGCGCGTTCGGTGGAGATTCCGCAGCCGCACCTGGCGATCCTGCTGCAGGGCCGCAAGCAGGTGCGCACCGCCACGCAGACCCTGGAGTTCGTGCCGGGCGACCTGTTCCTGGTGACGCGGCGCTGCCGCATCGATGTGGTCAACATCCCGGATCCGCACAGCGGCCTGTACCTGAGCGTGCTGGTACCGCTGTGCGAGGAGGCGCTGAGCGCCGCACGCATGCTGTGGAACGAGCCGCTGCCCGCTGCCGGCGCGGAACTGGCACGCCTGCGCGCCGAGGCGTTCGGCAGCACCCTGCTGCAATGGCGGCAGGCGCTGCAGGACGGCCATTACACCGAGGCGCGGCTGGCACTGGCGACGCTGGTGGTGGCGCTCTGCCGGCGTGGCCATGGCGGCCTGCTGCTGCCGCCGGCGCCGAGCGTGGCCGCGCAGGTGCGCGACCTGATCGCCGCACAGCCGCAACGCGCCTGGCGTTCGCGCGACATCGAGGACAGCCTGGGCCTCAGCGGCGCGACCCTGCGCCGGCACCTGGCCGGCGAACGCACCTCGTTGCGCGAACTGCTCGCCGATGCGCGCCTGGCGCATGCGATGCAGCTGCTGTACACCACGCGCTGGCCGCTGAAGACGGTCGCCGCGCACGCCGGCTACCGCTCGGTACGCAGCTTCAGCCAACGCTTCCAGCAACGCTACGGCCTGGATCCGGCCAGCATCGGCAATTGAGCGGCGACGGCTTGAGCGCCGCGCGCAGCGGAATGAGCGAATCGCGCAGCGACGCAGGCGCAGCATGCCGGTACCGCGGTGCCTGCCGCTCTGCCAGGAAGTCCCCATGTCCGTGTTTCCCTTGCGTGCGCTGTGCGCGCTGGCCCTGACCGCCAGCACGGCGCTGACGCTGCCATCTCCCGCCCGTGCCGCCGCGGCGGACGCTACCGCGACGCAGGTACCCGGCGTCTATCGCCAGGCGATCGGCCGCTTGCGCGTCACCGCCCTGTTCGACGGCACCGTCGCGCTGCCGCGCGCGCAATTGGCGAACATTCCGCCGGCGGCGATCGCGCGCCTGCTCGACCACCGCTACGTGCCGGAGAACGACAAGGGCCTGCAGACCGCGGTCAATGCCTACCTGATCCAGGACGGCACGCACCTGACCCTGGTCGACACCGGCACCGCCACCTGCTTCGGCCCCGGGCTCGGCCAGGTGCTGGCCAACCTGCGCGCGGCCGGCTATGCGCCCGAGCAGGTCGACGACGTGCTGCTCACCCACGCCCATCCCGATCACCTGTGCGGCCTGCTGGAGGCACAAGGCCAGCCCGCCTACCCCAAGGCGACGGTGTGGCTGAGCGCCGCCGACGCCGCGTACTGGCTGGACCCGGCCAGCGAGGCCGGCGCGCCGCAGATGCTGCGCTTCGCCTTCCCACTGGCGCGCGCGGCGGTGGCGCCGTACCAGGCCACGCAGCGGCTGCGCCGCTTCC
The DNA here is from genome assembly GCF_040529045.1 of Xanthomonas indica. Lineage (NCBI taxonomy): Bacteria > Pseudomonadati > Pseudomonadota > Gammaproteobacteria > Lysobacterales > Lysobacteraceae > Xanthomonas > Xanthomonas indica. The sequence goes on from NZ_CP131914.1 coordinate 4,506,166, forward strand.
GTCCCGGCGATGCGCTACCCGGCGGCGCGGTCGCGCTGGACACCCACGGGCACACGCCCGGGCACGTGTCGTACCGCTTCGAGGGCGGCGCCGGGCAACAGCTGCTGGTGTGGGGCGACCTGGTGCACTACCACGCGGTGCAGTTCGCGCAGCCGCAAGCCTCGTACGAGGCCGACAGCAACCGCGACGCGGCGATCGCCGCGCGCAAGCGCATGCTGGCGCAGGCGGCGGACCACGGCTGGTGGGTGGCCGGCGCGCACCTGCCGTTCCCGGGGCTGGGTCACGTCCGCCGCGAGGGCGAGGCGTTCGCCTGGGTGCCGACCGAGTTCTCGCCGTTGCCGGCCGCGCGTTGATTGGCCCGTACCCTCATCCGGCCCTTCGGGCTACCTTCTCCCGAGGGGAGAAGGAACAGCGGCTAGCCCCTCTCCCCCCGGGAGAGGGGTTGGGGTGAGGGTCCGGCGCGAAAGCGTCTCGCGGTCTAGGTGCACTAGGCTTCGCCCGTACCCTCATCCGGCCCTCCGGGCCACCTTCCCCCAAAAGGGGGCCATGGTCCCGAGGGGAGAAGGAACAGCGGCTAGCCCCTCTCCCCTCGGGAGAGGGGTTGGGGTGAGGGTCCGGCGCGAAAGCGTCTCGCGGTTTAGGTGCACTAGGCTTTGCCCGTACCCTCATCCGGCCCTTTGGGCCACCTCCCCCAAAAAGCGGGCCATGGTCCCGAGGGAGAAGGAACAGCTATTAGCCCCTCTCCCCGCGGGAGAGGGGTTGGGGTGAGGGTCCGGCGCGAAGCGTCTCGCGGAGTTCGGGCGCGCGAGGCTGCGCCCAGCGCCACCGCACTGACTACGCGGCGGGTGGCTCCGTCTCCAACCCCAGCCAGCGGCCGACGATGCCGCGCGCTTCGTCCACGCCTTGGCGGGTTTCGCCGGAGAAGGCCTGGACGCTGACCGTGTCGCCGAACGCGCTGGACAGTTCCTTGCGCACCTGCTGCAGCGCCTGTGCCTGCTGGCCGCGGCCGAGCTTGTCGGCCTTGGTCAGCAACGCATGCGCCGGCAGGCCGCGCTGCACCGCGTAGCCGAGCATCTGCCGGTCGTAGTCCTTGAGCGGATGGCGGATGTCCATCACCACCACCAACCCGCGCAGCGCCTCGCGGGTACGGAAGTACGTGTCGATGAACTTCTGCCAGTGCGCCTGCAGTTCCAGCGGCACCTTGGCGTAGCCGTAGCCGGGCAGGTCCACCAGGCAGCGTTCCGGCTGGACCTCGAAGAACACCAGTTGCTGGGTGCGGCCCGGCGTCTTGGAGACGCGGGCCAGGGCGTTCTGCCGGGTCAGCGCGTTCAGCGCGCTGGACTTGCCCGCGTTGGAGCGGCCGGCGAATGCCACTTCCCAGCCGCCGTCGTCCGGCAACTGGCGGGCGTTGTGGGCGGAAAGCAGATAGTGGGCACGTTCGAGGATCAGCGACATCCGCCTAGGATCGCACGTCCGCGGCCCCGGGCGGGCTTCGTTGACCGCCAGGCCGCGGCATGCCGATAATCGCGCGAGTGCGGTCGCCGGCCCGGCAGCCGCGGGGTCGGGTCATACGGAGCTTCAGCAATGCGCCACGCTCGCGTTCTTGCCTTTGCCGGTCTAGCGGTTTCCGTCGCCGCCGCGGTCGCGTTCGCGCAGACCTCGGTGGTTCCCATTCCCGACAACGCTCCGGTGCGCACCACACCGCTGGAGGGCGACGTCGGCAAGGCCGCCTGGGGCGATCCCAAGGCCGGCCAGGCCAAGGCCGCCGCCTGCGCCGCCTGTCATGGCCCGGACGGCAATCCCGCCATCGCCATGTATCCGCGCATCGCCGGCCAGATGGAGCGCTACAGCGCGCGGCAGATGGCGCTGATCGCGCACGGCGAACGCACCAGCGGCGCGGTCGCGGCGATGGTGCCGTTCGTGCAGCCGTTGAGCGCGCAGGACATGCGCGACATCGGCGCCTACTTCGCCACGCAGAAGGCCGGTGCCGGCATCGCCGACGACGCGGTGATCGCCGACGGGCCGTATGCGGGCATGAAGTTCTACGAGGTCGGCCAGCAGCTGTATCGCGGCGGCGATGCGAGCCGCGGCATCCCCGCGTGCATGGCCTGCCACGGCCCGGCCGGCGCCGGCAACCCCGGCCCCGCCTATCCGCACCTGGGCGGCCAGCACGCCGACTACGTGGCGCGGCGCCTGCAGGAATACCAGGCCGGCACCACCCAGGAGCGCGACCCGACGATGTTCAAGATCATGGCGCAGGTGGCCAAGCCGCTGACCGACCAGGAGATCAAGGCGCTGGGCAGCTACCTGCAGGGCCTGCACGACCGCGCCGACGACGCGGCCGCCGCGCAGGTGACGCCGGCGGCGACAACGCCACCGCAGCCGGCCCCCGCGCAACAATCCTGACCGTGCGCCGCCGCGGCGGCGCCGGCCCGTTTCCCCTTCGCGCCGGTCCCGACGACCGGCGTTCGTTTTTGCCATTGGAGATCGCATGAACCGTCTGCCCCGCCTGCTGTTGTGCCTGCTCGCCCTGCTGCCGTTGAGCGCCTGCGCGCAACCCAAGTCCGCCACCGCGGTGGAAGGCGAGGACTACACGCTGATCGCCGATCCCAAGCCGTTCGCGCCGCTGGCCGGCAAGATCGAGGTGGTGGAAGTGTTCGGCTACACCTGCCCGCACTGCGCGCACTTCGAGCCGCTGCTGGAGGAATGGGCCGGCAAGCAGGCCAAGGACGTGCGCCTGACCCTGGTGCCGGCGGCGTTCGGCGGCTACTGGGACAACTTCGCCGCCGCCTTCTATGCCGCGCAGCAGTTGGGCGTGCAAAGCCGTAGCCACCGCGCCATGTTCGAGGCCATCCACGACAAGCGCAGCGTGCCGGTGCAGAACGTCGCGCCGGAGGAACTGGCCACGTTCTACGCCGGCTTCGGGATCAAGCCGCAGGCCTTCATCGCCGCCTACCAGAGTCCGCAGGTCGCCGCGCAGGTGAAGGCCGCGCGCGATTTCGCCGTGCGCGCCGACATCGCCGGCACCCCGGCGCTGATCGTCAACGGCAAGTACCTGGTCAAGGGCAAGAACTTCGAGGACATGCTGCGCATCGCCGACGCGCTGATCGCCCGCGAGCGCGCAGGCAAGTAATCGGCGCACGGCGCTTCATCCGCGCCATGGCATCATGACGGGGTGGCCGGACCGCGCTTGCGGCGCGTCCGGCGTTTTTCCCCCATCCTGCTGGAGATGTCGCCGATGAAGACCCGCTTCGCCCTGACCCTGATGGCCCTGCTGCCGATCCTGGTGGCATGCAAGGCCCAGGACGGCACTGCCGACACCGTCGCCCCCGCCTCCGGCACCACGGCGGCCCCGGCCGCACCTGCCGCCGGCAGCGATGCCGCCGCCGCGCCCGCCGAGACCCCGGCCGCGCCCGCGGCCACCACCGCCGATGCCGCCGCGCAGCCCGCCGCCGCCGAAGGCGACAGCGCCGCCGCGGCCAAGCCGGTCGCCGCCAAGACCCCGAACGGCCCGGAGCCGGTCGCCGGCACCGACTACGTCGACATCGCGGGCGGCCAGCCGTTCCAGCCGACCAACGGCAAGATCGAGGTGGCCGAGATCTTCGGCTACGTCTGCCCGGCCTGCGCGCGCTTCCAGCCGCTGATCGGCCCGTGGAAGGCCGGCCTGCCCTCCGACGTGCGCTTCGTCTATGTGCCGGCGATGTTCGGCGGCACCTGGGACGACTACGCCCGCGCGTTCTACGCCGCCGAGGCACTGGGCGTGCAGGAGAAGACCCACGATGCGCTGTACAAGGCCATCCACGTCGACCAGACCCTGAAGGGCGAGCGCGGCCGCGACTCGGTGCAGGACATCGCCAACTTCTATGCCAAGTACGGCGTGGACCCGAAGCAGTTCGCCGACACCATGGGCAGCTTCGCGGTGGCCACCAAGACCAACCGCGCCAAGCAGTTCGCCACCCGCAGCGGCATCAGCGGCACGCCGTCGCTGATCATCAACGGCAAGTACCTGGTCAAGGGCAAGAGCTACGACGACATGCTGCGCATCGCCGATCACCTGATCGCGCGCGAACGCGCGGCGATGGCCAAGTAAGCCGTCCGCCCCGGCCCGCCCCGCCGTGACCGCTCCCGCCACCCGCACCCTGCGCGTGCTGACCGCCAACATCCAGGCCGGTTCCAGCACGCGCCGCTACAGCGACTACGTGACCCGCAGCTGGTCGCATGCGCTGCCGGCCGGGCGCAAGCGCAGCAGCCTGGACGCGATCGCGCAGCTGGCCAGCGACCACGACATCGTCGGCCTGCAGGAGGCCGACCCCGGCAGCCTGCGCTCGGGCTTCACCAACCAGACCCACTACCTGGCCGAGCGCGCCGGCTTCAACTACTGGAGCCACCAGCCGAACCGCCGCGTGGGCGGGGTGGCCTCCAGCGCCAACGGCCTGCTCAGCCGGCTGGAGCCGGTGGAAGTGCAGGACCATGCCCTGCCCGGCCGGCTCGGCGGGCGTGGCGTGCTGCTGGCCAAGTTCGGCAACGGCGCCGAAGGCCTGGCGGTGGCGGTGGCGCACCTGTCGCTGGGCGCCAACTCGCGCGCAGCGCAACTGGCCTTCATCGCCGAGCTGCTGTCCGATCACCCCAACGTGGTGCTGATGGGCGACTTCAACTGCGTCGCCGACCGCCCGGAAATGCAGTTCCTCTACCAGCGCACCCGGCTGCAACCGCCGGGCTGCGTGGTTCCGACCTTCCCCAGCTGGCGCCCGCAGCGCGCCATCGACCACATCCTGGTCAGCGACGGCCTGCGCTGCAACGCGCAGCGTGCGGTGCCCGCCGCGTTCTCCGACCACCTCGCCGTGGCGACCGAGATCGAGGTGCCGCAGCACTTGTTGCGCTGAGGCAGCCCGGTCAGTTCTTGCACCACGTAGGCGCGGCTTTAGCCGCGGGAACTCTCGTCCCATCACATCGGCAACACCCTGCGAGAGCACGCGCGCTCCCGCCAGGTGCCATCGCGCAGGCCGCGACTAGAACTTCAGATCCGCACGCACGTACAGGTAACGTCCGCCCGGGATGCCGTAGGTGGAGGCGTCGTAGCCGTTGAGCGAGCACGACAGGCAGATCGGCGGGTCCTTGTCGAAGACGTTGTTGACGCCGCCGCTGAGGGTCAGGCCCTTGAGCCAGTCGAAGCGGTAGCCCACCTGCAGGTCGTGGTAGGTGATCGCATCCAGCGTGTTGGTGCCGGCGACCGGGTCGCTGCACACCGGGAACGCGACCGCATCGCCGCACTGTTCGGTCAGCTCGGAGATGTGCCGCAGCGTCCACGACGCATTCCAGCGGCCAAGCGACCAGTCCAGGCTCAGATTGCTGGTCCACTCGGGAATCGAGCTGTCCACCACTTCCACGCCCGGGCGCTGCGGCTGCACCTGGCCGGCCGCGCCGGTGGCGACATAGCGGGTGACGAAGGTGTTCTGCCAGCCGACCTTCAGGCGGCCCGCGGCGGTCTCCGGCGTGGTCCAGAACAGGTCCACGTCCCATCCGTCGGTCTTGATCGAGCCGAGGTTGGTGAGCCGGTTGTTGAAGCCGTTGATGCCGCCGGTGGACGCGCGGGTGATGCCGTCGCAGTACGTCGGCGACAGCGTGTCCACGCACAGATCGAGCTGGGTCTGCGCGTTGATCGCCTGGATCGCGCCATCGATGTCGTGGCGGTAGAAGGTCACCTCCACGTCGAAGCGGTCCGACCACGGCACGTTGCTGGCGAACCACGGGCTCCAGACGAAGCCGGCGCTGAAGCTGCGCGCCTTTTCCGGCTCCAGCGCGCGGTTGCCGCCGGTGGTCACCGAGATCTGCGAGTTGGCCTGCTGGTAGCCGGTCGGCACGCCGAGCGCGGCGCAGTTGCTGGCGCTGCCGCGCGGCGCGGTGCCGCCCAGGCCGATCGAGCACGGGTCGGACAGGGTCAGGTCGGCGCGCGCGGCCGAGCCATACAGTTCGCCGATGCTGGGCGCGCGGAAGCCTTCGGCATAGCTGGCACGCAGCACGAAGTCCGGCGCCACCTGCCAGCGCAGGCCGTACTTCGGGGTGAACTTGCCGCCGAAGGTGGAGTAGTCGGAATAGCGCCCGGCCAGGCTCAGGTCCAGTTTGTCGCCCAGCGGCGAGTCGGCGAAGATCGGCACGCTCAGTTCGAGGTAGGCCTCCTTGACGTCGTAGCTGCCCTGCGTCGGCAGCGATGGCACGCCGTTGTAGTGGCCGATGACGGTCAGCGGATCGGGGCGGTAGAAGCCCTCGTACTTGCGGTACTCCACGCCGGTGGCGAAGGACACCGCGCCGGCCGGCAGCCGGAACAGGTCGCTGCTGAGGTTGGCGGTGAACTGGGTCAGTTCGTTCTGGCTGCGGTCGTGCACCACCGGCTGGATCCAGCGCAGCATGTCCGGGGTGATGCTGCCGGCGCCGCCGAAGATGTTCAGCGGCACGCAGCCGGCCACCGCCGCGCACGCCGCCGGATCGCCGAGCGCCAGGTTGATGTTGTAGATGTTGTAGCTGCCGTAGTTGGTCTGCTCGGCCTTGTTCTTGCTGTAGGCGCCGTTGACGTCCCAGAACCAGGTGCGGTCGGCACCCTCGAAGCTGCCGATGAAGCCGGTGCCGACGTACTGGGTGTCCACGCGCTGCTCGAACACGCGCGCGCCGCCTTCCACCGGGCGGCGCCCGATCATGATCAGGTTGCTGCCCGAATCCAGCGCGAAGCCGAACGGGTTGTACGGGTTGGCCGCGGAAATGACGATGTTGTCGGCCAGCGGATTGCCGGTGCCGGCGTCGGGGCCGAGGAAGATCGGCTCGGGCGCGGCCTGGTTGGTCGATTCGCGGCGGTTGCCGAGCAGTTTCAGGTACCACTGCACGTCGTCGTTGAAGAAGAAGCGGAACTGGCCGAACACCCCCTTGCGCTCGGACGGCGTCAGCAGCAGGTTGGAGGCGGCGAAGTTGTAGCGGTCGGCGGTGGTGAAGCAGTGGTAGTCGTCGCTGCGGGTACAGCCGCCGGCGCCGTCGTAGCGTGGCGTGCCCACGCCGCTGTTGGGGGTCAGGTTCTGCTCGGCGCCGGTGTTGGGGTCGACGAAGATGAAGCGCCCATCCGGCGTGGCCGAGCTACCGAAGGTCAGGCCGGTGCCGGGAATCGGATACAGCGACTGCGTACGGTCGCGCGCGTAGATCGGATCCTGCTTGGTGTAGCTGGCACCGAGGAACAGGCTGGTGCGCTCGGTGCTGTGGCCCCAGGCCAGGTCCACGCCCTTGCTGGCGCCGTCGCCCTTGTCGTACTCGCCGTAGTTCAGCGTGACCTGGCCGCCGTCGAAACTGCGCCGGGTGATGATGTTGACCACGCCGGCGATGGCGTCCGAGCCGTACAGCGAGGAAGCGCCGTCTTCCAGCACCTCGACGCGTTCGACGATGGCCAGCGGGATGGTATTGAGGTCGGTGGCCGCGCCCACGCCCGAGGCGGAGGATTCATTGACCCAGCGCATGCCGTCGACCAGCACCAGCACGCGCTTGGCGCCCAGATGGCGCAGATCGACCTGCGCCGAGCCGGCGCCGACACCGCTGCCGTCCGGCGGAAAACCGAAATTGCCGGAGGAGTTGAACTTGGCGTTCAAGGCCGAGCCGGAGGCGGTGAGCTCCTGCAGCACATCGCCGATGGAGGTCAGGCCGGTGCGTTCGATGTCGGCGCGGGTCAAGGTCTGCACCGGCACCTGGCCCTCCACTTCGGCGCGGCGGATGCGGGTGCCGGTGACCTGCACGCTGTCCAGGGTGGTGGCGCCGCCGGGGGCGGCCGGGGTGCTCTGTTGCTGGGCGCCGGCGATGGCGGGGACGCCACCGAGCAGGGCCAGGGATACCGCGAAGACCAAAGGATGGCGGTGCAGGAAGTTCATCCGTCTCTCTCTCCAGAAAGGATGTGGGTCGGCCGCTGCGACCCCCTGCACCGCGACGGCGTGGAATTCGTTGTAAACAAATCGTAAACGGGCTGCAAGCGCCCGGCAGGCAAAGCGTGGGCGATCGATGCGACTGGTCGATCTGGTAGACACAGGCTCGAGAGACGTCCTCCAACAGCGATGCAATGCCAACGCCCCTCTCCCATCGGTAACGGGGTTGGGGTGAGGGTCCGGCGTGCGAAGCGCCCGCGACGATCGGACGATAAGGGGCTTCGCCCGCACCCTCATCCGCCCCTGCGGGGCACCTTCCCCCGAAAAGGGGGCCATGGTCCCGATGGGAAAAGGGAGAAGCCGAGCCCCTCTCCCCCCGGGAGAGGGGTTGGGGTGAGGGTACGGAAGCGAAGCGCCCGCGGCGATATGCGACAAGAGGCTCGCCCACTCTCTCACCCGCCCCTGCAGGCACCGGATACCGGCCCGGCGAGCGGTGCCAAGCTGCAACCGCTGCAGGGCATTGCACTGACACGACGTCGCTGCGTCCGTCAGCACGTTGGCATCGCGGCATCCAGCGCAATCGCCGGCGCGCCGGGACGGCGCGACACAGCAGCGTCGCAGCCGCGAAAGCGGACGCAACGACAGCGCCCACCATCGCCCGTGGCACGGCGATTCATCGGCCTTCGGTATAGTCCCGCGCATGATCCTGCGCACGTCTCTCCTGCTGTTCGCCGCCGCGTTGTGCGGCCCCGTTTCCGCCCTCGCCCAGTCCCTGGATGCGCAACGCCCGGCGATCCGCTCGGCGATCGACGATGCCGAGCAGGGCCGGTTCGATCCGGTCCGCGCCGCTGCCTTCAGGCAGCATCCGCTGTACGGCTGGCTGGAGTACGCCAACCTGCGCCGCAGCATCGACAAGGTGTCCGATGCGCAGGCGCAGGACTTCCTCAAGCGCTACGCCGGGCAGCCGGTGGCCGAGAGCTTCCGCGCGCTGTGGCTGCCGGCGCTGGCGCGGCGCGAGGACTGGCCGGCGCTGCTGGCGAACTGGAAACCCACCGAGAACCTCGGCCTGCGCTGCGCCCAGCTCAATGCGCGCCAGGCCACCGGCCGCGCCGATGCGCAGTGGGTGGACGAGGCGCAGGCGCTGTGGCGCAACGCCGGCAAGTCGCTGCCCGACGCCTGCGATCCGGTGTTCGCGGTGCTGCAGGCGCGCGGCGGCATGACCGATGCGCTGCGCTGGGCGCGCGTGGAAGCGGCCGCCGACGCACAGCAGCCGGCGGTGATGCGCGCCGCCGCGCGCGGCCTGCCCGCCGCCGACCTGGCGCTGGCCAACGACTACGCCGCGTTCCTGGACGCGGTGCATCTGCGTGCACTGAGCTGGCCCAGGACCGAGCGCAGCCGCAAGGTGGCGGTGGACGGGCTGGAAAAGCTGGCCAAGGCCGACCCGGATGCCGCCGAGCGGCAACTGCCGCAGTTCGCCCAGGCGCTGCAGTTCAGCGAGGCGCAGCGCGGCGCGGTGCTGTACCAGATCGCGCTGTGGACGGTGGCCTCGTACGGCCCCGATTCGGCGCGCCGGCTCAATGCCGTGCCCGAGTCCGCCTACGACGAACGCCTGCACGAGTGGCGCGCGCGCGAGGCGATGGCGCGCGGCGACTGGCCGGCGGCGCTGGCCGCGATCCGCAAGATGCCGCCGGCGCAGCGCAACGATTCGCGCTGGCAGTACTTCGAAGCGCGCCTGGCGGAGAAGACCGGCAATCCGAGCGAGGCGCAGCGCCTGTATCGCGCGGCGGCCAGCTCCGCCACCTTCCACGGCTTCCTGGCCGCCGACCGGCTCAAGCAGCCGTATGCGCTGTGCCCGTGGGAACCGAACGACAGCGCGCAGGCGCAGGCGGCGGTGGCGCGCGACCCGGCGCTGATCCGCGCGCTGGAGCTGTTCAAGATCGACCGCGCCGGCTGGGCAGTGGCCGAGTGGAACGATGCGCTGAGCCGCTTCGACGACACCCAGCGACGCCTGGCGGTGGAAGTGGCCAGCGCCAACGGCTGGTTCGACCGCGCGGTGTTCGGGCTGGGCAAGCGCCCGGAAGAGCAGCGCCTGTATACGCTGCGCTTCCCGCTGCACCACGCCGAGACCATCCGCCGCGAAGCCGGCAGGAACGCGATCGACCCGGCCTGGGTGGCCGCCGAGATCCGCGCCGAGAGCGTGTTCAATCCCAATGCGCGCTCGCCGGCCAATGCGATGGGCCTGATGCAGGTGGTGCCGGCCACCGGTGCCAGCGTCGCCCGCACCCTCGGCCTGGCCGGCTACGGCGGCGCAGCGAGCCTGTACGACCCGGACACCAACATCGCCATCGGCACCGCCTACCTGCGCCAGTTGCTCAACACCTACGGCCTGCCCTATCTGACCATCGCCGCCTACAACGCCGGCCCCGGCCCGGCCTCGCGCTGGCAGACCCAGCGCCCGGGCCACGACCCCGACTTCTGGATCGAGACGGTCAGCTACAAGGAGACCCGCGAGTACGTGGCGCGCATCCTCGCCTTCAGCGTGATCTACGATTGGCGCCTCAACGGCGACGCCCTGCCGGTCACCGAACGCATGCTCGGCAAGCTGGACGCGCCGCGGAAGAAGTTTGTGTGTGAGGCCGGGAGTCGGGATTAGGGATTCGGGATTGGCAACAGCGCAGCGCGCCCACATGCAGGTAGCATCAACATAGGCAGGGGCGGTATTTCGTTCCGACAACCCCGCCTTTGCGAATCCCGAATCCCCACTCCCGAATCCCAGCCCATGAACACCTACCTCGTCGGCGGCGCCGTCCGCGATGCCCTGCTCGGGCAGCCGCCGGGCGACCGTGACTGGGTGGTGGTGGGCGCCACGCCGCAGCAGATGCTGGACCTGGGCTACAAGCAGGTCGGTCGCGATTTCCCGGTGTTCCTGCATCCGCGCAGCGGCGAGGAATACGCCTTGGCGCGCACCGAGCGCAAGGCCGGGCGCGGCTATCACGGCTTCGTGGTGCAGGCCGATCCGTCGGTGACGCTGGAAGAGGACCTGCAGCGGCGCGACTTCACCATCAACGCGATCGCCCGCGACGAGGCCGACGGGCGCCTGGTCGATCCCTATGGCGGCGTGCGCGATCTCGAACAGCGGGTGCTGCGCCATGTCGGCCCGGCCTTCGCCGAGGATCCGCTGCGCGTGCTGCGCGCGGCACGGTTCATGGCGCGGCTGGCGCCGCTGGGGTTCCGCGTCGCCGACGAGACCATGGCGCTGATGCGCACGATGGCCGCCGGCGGCGAACTGGAGACGCTGGTGCCCGAGCGCGTGTGGCAGGAGCTGCGCCGCAGCCTGGCGTCCGCGCAGCCATCGGCGTTCCTGCGCACGCTGCGCGAGGCCGAGGCGCTGCGCTGGGTCCTGCCCGAACTGGATGCCCTGTACGGCGTGCCGCAGCGCGCCGAGTACCACCCGGAAATCGACACCGGCCGCCACCAGGAACTGGTCAGCGACATGGCCGCGCGGCTGGCGCCGGGCGACGCGTTGATCGGCTTCGCCGCGCTGACCCACGACCTGGGCAAGGCGCTCACGCCGCCGGAGGAATGGCCGCGTCACCTGATGCACGAACAACGCGGCCTGGCACCGCTGCGCGCGCTGTGCGAACGCCTGAAGCTGCCGCAGGAGCACCGGCAACTGGCCGAGATCGCCTGCCGCGAGCATCTGAACGTGCATCGCCTGGCCGAGTTGCGCGACCGCACCGTGCACGAACTGCTGCAACGCTGCGACGGTTTCCGCAAGCCCGAGCGCATCGCGCAGCTGGCGACGGTGTGCGAGGCCGACAAGCGCGGCCGCCTCGGCAGCGAGGACGCCGATTATCCGCAGGGCCGTGACCTGCAGCGCCTGCATGCGGCCGCGCTGGCGGTGAACGCGCGCGATCTGGCCGCACAGGGGCTGAGCGGCCCGCAGATCGGCGAGGCGCTGGCCAAGGCGCGGATCGCGGCGATCGCCGCGGCGCGGCGGGAGCTGCAGGCCGACACGCCCTGATCGCGGCGACGCCGTGCTTGCAATCCACGCCGCAGGAGCAGTTCTGATTCCAGTCCTGGAATCGGCAACGACAGGTTTCCTGGAAATCGCGATCGCGACTGATGCGAACATCCAGGCCCACGTGTAGGAGCGGCTTCAGCCGCGACCGGCGTGATCGGGAAGGCCTGTCGCGGCTGAAGCCGCTCCTACGGGGCCATGACGTGCCCGCTTGATCATGGCAAGGGTAGGCATCCTCCGTCACGACGCACCTGGACGAACGGCGCGGCGGCGGTGACCGCCGCACTGCTCGCCAGGCGCGCGCTACGGCACCTGGATCGCCTCCCCGCTGGCCACGACCACCGTGGCGATCTGCGATACGGCATCGCGGCTGTCCACGTCGGCGATCGCCCCCAGCAGCGTGCTGTTGTCCTGCATGTCCAAGGCGTCCCGATAGCGCGCGTTGGCCACATCGGTCAGTTGCAGGCCGAGTTCGCTGACGCGCAGCGCCGCCGCGTCCACCACGCCGTCGAGCATCTGCGCGCCCTGCAGCGCGATGCGGGCGGCGCGCGCGTTGGCGACATCGCCGAGATCGACCACGCCGGCGAATCCGTCCAGCGTGCCTGCCGCGTCGATCACCTCATCCACCAACTCGCCATAGGCGATCGACACGCGCTGGGCCGACGCCGATAGCGCGCCTCCGGCATTGCCGCTGCGCCGCACGCGCAGTTCCGCGCTGGCGTCGCGCGCATCGATCAGGTCCAGCAATTCGTCGACGAGTTCGCCCTCGACGATGTCCAGTGCCTGGACCCGGGCGTTGCCGGCATCGGCCATGTCCAGGCGCAGCTGCGCGCGGGCGAGCGCGCCCTGCAGGTCGACCGCCTCGTCGATCAGTTCGCCATGGACGACGGCCAGGGCGTCTCCGGTGACGTTGCCGCTGTCCGCGAACGCGACGTCGAGCGTGCCGCCGTCGATGGACCCGGCATCGATCGCCTCGTCGATCAGCTCGCCCTCCTCGATCCGCGCGGCCAAGGCGTGCAGGTTGCCGGCATCCTCGAAGCGCACCGCCAACACCGCATCCTGTATCGCCCCCACATCGATCGCTTCGTCGATCAGTTCGCCGTCCACGATCCGCGCATCGGCAGCGACCGCATTGCCGCTGCGCAGCAGCGTCACCGCGACATCGGACGCGAGCAGGTCGGCAGCGTCCAGCGGCTCGTCGATCAGCCCGCCATCGCCGATACGCAGTGCGCCCTCGACGCTGGCGTTGCCGGTATCGGTCAGGCGCAGGTCGATCGCCGCGTCCTGCACGTGCCCGGCGTCGACCAGTTCGTCGACCAGCACCGCATCCTGGATGTCCAGTGCGCGCGCATCGACATTGGCCACGTTGGCGAGTCCGATCGCGATCTGGCCACCCAGCCACGGCCCGGCGTGCACCACCTCATCCAGCAACTGGCCGGCGAACAGGCGGACCGCGTCCGCCGCCACAGTGGCCACGTCGTCCGCCTGCACGGCGACGTGGCTGCCGCGCAACGGATGGGCGATCAGCGCGCCTTGCAGGCGGCCGCCGCCGATCGTCAGCAGGCCACGATCACCGCGCACCCGGTCGCTGCGCTCCACGGCGACCGCGAGACAGGCGCCGTCGGCCGCCGCGACCGCTGCATCGCGTGGCGCGATGAGCCGTTCGCTGAGGCTGCCGCCGCCCAGGTGCAGGTGGCTCTGCGCGGTCTGCAGGCTGACGTTGGCCGAGTCGCGCAGGCGCACATCGAGACGCGCACCGTGCGCGATGGGGCCGTCGACCAACGTGCCGATCAGCGCGGCCTGCACCGGCCCCGCCGGCGCATGCAAGCTGCCATCGGCCGCAAGCGTGTCCTCGCCCAGGATCAATCGCCCGGCCAGCGCCACGTTGGCGCTGTCCTGCACCAGGATCGCCAGCGTGGCGTCCGCACCGACACTGTGCACCAGCGTCGGCAACAACGACGGCTGCGCATGCCACTGCGCATCCTGCACGGCCTGGTTGGCCTGTCCGCAGATCGCGATGGCCAGGGTTTGCCCCGCGGGTACATCGAGCGGCGTGGCGAACCCGTAGGACTGCCAGGGCCCGCCGTTGCGGGCGATGAAGCGCCCGACCGCGGTCGGGCCGGCGCAGTCCACCGGCAACGCCGGCCGCCGGCACGCCGCCGGTGGCGTCGCGGCCCAGGTCGGCCAGGCCGTGGCCCATAACAGCAGGACGGCCCCGGCGCGCATGCTGCCCGCGCCGAGCCGCTTCGACATCTGCACTTGCGGCCGCTCGGCCGCGCGACGCGGCGCATTGCCGCCGCCATGCCATTGCTTGCGCCAAGCCACGACGACGCGCGACATTCCGTCGAACCACCCTTCACCGCTGCCGCAAGAACGCGGCACCGTCCGTACGATGCGCATGCCGATCTCCCCCTGTGGCGATCACTCGCGATCCTAATGCATGCGGGTGACAACACCGCGTGCCGGGAGCCAGAAGACTTTTAATCTTTTGCTCAACAGGCATGCCCAGCGGAGATTGGCGCCGCGGCGCTGCCGACATCGCCGATCAAGCGAACCGCGCTTCCGAACGATTCGCATGGTTGCGCCTGCACCCCGCGCACCGTGCGTCCGCCGCGCGGGCGCGCGCCTCAGTCCTCGGCGACGAAGAATTCGAAGAAGTCGCGCTTGTCCTCGGCGAAGGCACTGACCAGCTTGCCTTCGGGAATGCGCTTGACGCCGAGGCCGCCGACGCAGATGCCGAGGCGGCGAAACAGCGCGTAGCGCGGCCCGATCGCATGATCGGGATCGTGCGCCATCAACTGCGACAGTGCGCCCGGGGCATAGATGGCGATCCCTCGACCATTGGGATCACGTGCCGGTTGAGCGTCACGTAGCACAGCGCCTTGCGTTCGTAGACCAGTTCGCAGCCTTCGCGTGTCTCGGTCACGATCTTCTGGATGTTGTCGATCACCGTGGTGAACGGCGCACCGTGCGCCTTGGCGATCTGGGCCTGGCTGCAGCCGAAACGGAATCCGCCCACGGCGGCATAGGATTGAATCGCGTAGATCACCGAACGTTCCTTGTGAGGTGGAGCGGAGCTGGCGCCTGCCTGCGCCCGCGCGGCGAGGGCGCGGCATCGCCGATGCTCCGGCGCCAGGCTACCGCAACTATCCACGGCCGGCGGCACGATGTTTCCCTACGCGCATCGACAGGCGGTGCCGGCAGCCGCTTACTCCATCGCGCCGGCGATCCAGGTATGCCGGACCTGCAACGCATCGTCCAGCAGCACCAGGTCGGCCTGGTAACCGGGTGCGATGTGGCCGTAGCGGTGGTCCAGGCCCACGCACTGCGCCGGGTACAGCGAGGCCATGCGTGCGGCCTCCTCCAGCGGTACGCCCAGCCACTGCACGCTGTTGCGCACCGCGCTGGCCATGTCCAGCGCCGAGCCGGCCAGGGCGCCGGCGGCGTTGCGCACCACGCCGTCGATGGCGGTGATGGTTTCGCCGTACAGATCGAACGCGGGGCTGTCGGCGCCGACCATCGGCATCGCGTCGGTCACCAGGAATACGGTGCCGCGCGGCTTGGCCGCCAGCGCCACGCGCAGGCTGGCCGGATGCACGTGCACGCCGTCGACGATCACCCCGCACCAGGCGTTGCGGTCTTCCAGCGCGGCGCCGACCACGCCGGGATCGCGTCCCTGCAACGGGGTCATGGCGTTGTACAAATGGGTGAAGCCGCAGATGCCGGCGTCCAGCCCGGCGCGGGTCTCCTCGTAGCTGGCAGCGGTGTGGCCGGCGAACACGCGCGCGCCGGCCGCGGCCAGGGCGCGGATGCTGGCCGCCGGCACGCGTTCCGGCGCCAGGGTGATCAGGGTGACGCCGTTGTCCAGCGAGGTCGCCAGCGCCAGTTCCTCGGCGTCGGGCACGCGGAACTTGTCGGCGTTGTGGGTCCCCTTGCGCGCCGGCGCCAGGTACGGGCCTTCCAGGTGGATGCCGAGCACGCCCGGCACGCCCTCGGCGATGGCCTGGCGGGTCGCGGCGATCGCCGCACGCATCACCTCCACGTCGTCGCTGATCAGCGTCGGCAGGTAGCCGGTGGTGCCGTAGCGGCGATGGCCCTGGCCGATGCGGCGCAGCGCCTCGACGTCGGTGCGGTTGTTGAACAGCACGCCGCCGCCGCCGTTGACCTGCAGGTCGATGAAGCCCGGCAGCAGGCTGCCGCCGCCCAGGTCGTGCTGCACCGGCGCTGCCGCCACGCGCGGGTCGGCGTCGTCGAGCAGGGCGAGGATGCGCTCGCCCTCCAACAGCACGCTGACGCCATCGAGGAAACCGTCCTCGCCGAGCACGCGGGCATTGCGCAGCGCCACCGTGGTCATCAGACGGTCTCCGTCACTTTGTTCAGGTGGGGCGGCAGGTCCGGGTTGTAGCCGCGGCGCAGCGCCAGGGCGTTGATCGCGCGGTAGAAGCTCTGGATCGCCAGCAGCGGCGCGCAGGCCGGGTGCGGCGCGGCGACCAGCGGCAGGTCGCCGCCCGCGCTGGCCAGCCACACCTGCGCGCCGCGGCCGCGGAATTCCTCGGCCAGGCGCCGGGTACCCTCGCCCGCTTCGTCCGGCTGGTCGAACGCCAGCACCGGGAAGCCCGGGCCGACCAGCGCCATCGGCCCATGCTTCACTTCCGCCGAGCTGTAGGCCTCGGCGTGCAGGCCGCAGGTTTCCTTGAACTTCAGTGCCGCTTCCTGCGCCGCCGCCAGGCCCAGGCCGCGGTCGAGCACGAACAGGTTGTGCGCCTCGACCAGGCCGTCGGTGAGCGAGCGCCAATCGGCCTGCCAGGCCGCGCGCAGGGCCTGCGGCAGTTCCTGCAGCGCGCCCAGCAGCGCCGGGGCGTTCTTCCAGTGCGCGCCGAGCTGCAGGATCGCCGCCAGCGACGCCAGGTAGCTCTTGGTCGCGGCCACGCTCTTCTCCGGGCCGGCGCCGAGCGGGATCACCGTGTCGGCCAGTTGCGCCAGCGGCGAGTCTTCGACGTTGACCAGCGCCACCACGCGCGCGCCGGCGTCCTTGGCGGCCTGCGCGTTGCGCAGCAGGTCCGGGCTCTTGCCCGATTGCGAGATCACCAGGTACAGCGCCCCGCGCAGTTGCAGCGGCGCCTCGTACACCGAGCCCACCGACGGCGAGGCCGAGGCGGTGACCACGCCGAGCTGGGTCTCGAACAGGTACTTGGCGTAGGTGGCGGCGTGGTCGGAACTGCCGCGCGCGCAGGTCACCACGAACGGCGGCGGCGCGGCGCGCAGCGACGCGGCGAGCGCGCTCACCGTGGCGTGGTTGCGTTCGAACTGCGCGGCGATGACCGCGGCGGCTTCCGCGGCTTCGCGGAACATCAGGGTGTCGGTTTCGGAGGGCAGCGCCATGGGCAGGGTCATGTGGGGTCGGGGGAGGAGGAGCGGCGGGAATGCGGCTGCATGGGGGCGGTCGAGCCGCGCACCACCAGTTGCGGCACGAAGCCCTGGTTGTGCACCGGCGCCGGATGGTCTTCGTAGGCATCGCTGCGCAGCTGGCTGATCAGCAGCCGCGCGGCGTGGCGGGCGATGTCTTCGGTGGCCTGCTTGGCGGTGGTCAGCGGCGGCCACGACTGGCGCGAGAACGGGCTGTCCTCGAAGCCGGCGATGGACAGGTCGTAGGGCACGTTCATGCCCGCCGACTTGGCCGCGGCCAGCACGCCGGCGGCGATCTCGTCGTTGGAGCCGAAGATCGCCGTCGGCGGTTCGCGCAGCGCCAGCAGCCGCCGCGCGCCGCGGAAGCCATCGTCGAAGGTGTAGTCGCCGGGGATCACCAGGTGCTTGTCCAGGGTGATGCCGTAGTCCTTCAGCGCCGCCTCGTAGCCGGCATAGCGCTCGCCACTGGACCGGTGCGAGGTGCCGCCCCACAGGAAGCCGATGCGCTGGTGGCCGAGCTGGATCAGGTGCTCGGTGATCTCGTAGGCGGCATCGCGGTCGTCGACGTACACGCACGGGCCGTCCTGCGGATCCTCGGTGGCGGCGATGATGCGCACGGTCTTGATGCCGCGCGCGGCCAGCGCCGCGACTAGGTCGGCGCGCTCGGACATCGGCGCGGTCAGCACCAGCCCGGCCAGGCGCGAGCGCTGGGTCCATTCGGCCAGTTCCTCGGCGAGCATCGGCGCGGTGGAATCGCAGGGATGGATCTGCAGGCCGAAGCCGGTCTCGCGGCAGGCAGCGAGTACGCCGTTCTGCACGCCGATGATGTGGTACGGATTGGGGTTGTCGTACACCAGCCCGATCACGAACGGCGTGCCGCTGCGCAGGTTGCGCGCCGACGGATCCGGCTCGTAGTCGAGTTCGGCGATGGCGTGCAGCACGCGCGAGCGCGTGGCCTGCATCACCGAGGGTTCGTTGTTGATGACCCGCGAGACGGTCTTCAGCGACACCCGCGCCCGTTCGGCGACGTCTTTGATGGTGGGTCTGCGCATTGGAATGAGTTTGCCGAGTTGGAGAAAAGCGCGTCAGTTCACCGCGCGCCCTGGCCCACGCGGTGACCGCGCAGCGCGAAGAACAAGATGTACAGGTAGCACGCGATCATCAAGCCGGCGAAGACCACCTGGAAATCGAAGAACTCCTTCAGATGGGCGAACAGCTGCGGAACCGCTGCGCCGCCCACGATGCCCATGATCAACAACGCCGCGCCCTTCTCCGTGAACTTTCCCAGCCCCTTGATGGCCAGCGGGAAAATGGCCGGCCACATGATGGCGTTGGCGAATCCGAGCGCGGCGACGAACGCCACCGAGACATAGCCGCCGGTCAACATCGCGCACAGCGAGAACACGATGCCAAGGCCGGCCGAAATGGACAGGTACTTTTCCTGGGAGATGTACTTCGGGATCAGCACCAGGCCGACCAGGTAGCCTGCCAGCATGCAGGCCAGCGTGCCGATGGTGAAATACTTCGCGTAGTCGAGCGAGAGGCCGAGGCTGTTGCCGTAGATGCCGATTGCATCGCCCGCCATCACCTCGGCGCCGACGTACACGAAGATGCACAACGCGCCCAGCCACACGTGCGGAAACGCGAAGATGCTGTCGCGGCTGCGCTCGTCGGAGGCCGACGCGTTCGCCTTCTCGGCGCTGATCTCGGGCAAGGGCGAAAACAGGATGGCGACGGAAAGCACGGCAAGCACGCCGGCGATCGCCATGTAGGGGCCGTGGATGCGACCGGCGAACTCCTGCAACAGCAGCTCCTTCTGCGCCGGCGGCACCTGTTCGATCCGGGTCGAAAAATCCTCCATCCCGTGCAGGACCACCTTCGCCAATCCATACGTGGCCAGCGCTCCGGCCACCTTGTTGCAGATGCCCATGAGCGCGATACGGCGCGCGGCGCCATCGATCGGCCCAAGGATGCTGATGTACGGATTGACCGCAGTCTGCAGCAAGGCCAGGCCGCCGCCGATGATGAAGATGCCGCTCACCGCCCCCACATACGACCGGGCATTGGTGAACTGGCCGAAGATGGCGGCGCCGATCGCCATGATCAGCAGACTCAGCGCCAGGCCCTTTTTCATGCCGGTCAGCTTCAGGATGAACGAAGAAGGCAATGCCAGGCAGAAGTAGGAAATGTAGAACGCGCTCGGGATGAGGAACGCGAACGTGTCGCTGACGTTGAAGGCGACCTTGGCGAACAGGATCAACGGCCCGTTGATCCAGGTAAAGAAGCCCATGATGAAGAACAACAGGCCGACGATGGCGATGGAGGCGTAGGGACTGGCGGGCCGTGCGGTGGTCATGGGCGGGCGTGCTCCGGGTGGGCGCAGGGGTCGGCGATCAGCGTCGCAGTTCGGCGACGAAGTCGTAGTAGTCGTTGTGGCAATAGGTGTCGGTCAGCTCGATCGCGCTGCCGTCGCGGGTGTAGCCGACCCGCACCACGTGCAGGATCGCCTCGCCTTCCTTCATGCCCAGGTGACCGGCCAGCCGCGCCGGCAGGTTGATGGCGCGGAAGTACTGCAACGCCCGAACCACCGGGGTGCCGCGCTCGTCCAGGTAGGTGTAGAGCGAATCGGCGATGGCGTGCGGATCGGGCACCACGTGCTGCGGCAGCACCGCCTTCTCGTAGGCCATCACCCGGCCGTCGGCGCTGCGCAGGCGGGTCAGCGCCGCGACCACGGTATCCGGCGACAGGCCCAGGCGCAGGATCTCCTCGCCGTGCGCCGGGCGCGTGCGCCGCTCCAGCCAGCGCGTGCCCGGCTCCAGCCCCTTCATGCGCAGGGTCTCGCTGAAGCTGGCCAGTCCGCTGAGCTGGTGCTGGATGTGCGAAGTGACGAAGGTGCCGGCACCCTGCCGGCGCGACACCAGGCCCTGCTCGACCAGCGCATCCACGGCCTGGCGCAGGGTCACCCGCGACACCTGCAGGTATTCGCACAGTTGCCGTTCGGCCGGCAGCGCCTCGCCCGGCTTCCACTGCCCGCCCTTGATCGCCTCCACCAGCTTGCTGGCCAGTTGCAGGTACAGCGGCGTCGGCGCGTCCGGGTCCACGGCCAGCGCATGCAGACGCGGATCGGCCTGCGGCTTGGGCTTGGTCATGGCGCGCTCTCCAGTCCGCATGAATTCGTTATGTCCAATATAGTACCAATTCGCGGTCCGTGCACGCCGGGTCACAGCCGCAGGTACAGCCTCCGCCGATCCATCCACCAGCCCACCGCCCAGCACAGCAGGGTGTAGGCCAGCGCACAGGCCAGGCTGCCCCAGGGGCCGGGCAGCAGCTGCTGGAACACCTCCACGCCCAGCCACTGATACAGGTCCATGCCGCTGGCGCCGGCCGGGACCAGCCGCAGGCAGACCACGAACAGTTCGGAGAACAGGTAGATCGCCAGCGGATTGCGCCCGAGCACGGTGAAGAAGCCGCTGCCGGCCTGCCAGCCGCGTACCTCGATCGCCCACAGCAACGCGCCCAGCAACAGCAGGTCCAGGCCCACGGTCAGCAGCACGAACGAGCCGGTCCACAGCTTCTTGGCCAGCGGGAACCACGGCTGCCAGGCCAGCGCCAGCAGGACCATCGCCACACCGGCCAGCAGCAGCCAGCGCACCGTGCGCGCCTGCTTGCCGGCGTGGCGCACGTACAGCCCGGTCAGGTAGCCGGCAATGACATTGACCGTGGCCGGCAGCGTGCCGAGCAGACCTTCCGGATCGAACCCGCCGTCCTTGCGGTACAGCTGCGCCGGGTCCAGCAGCCACAGGTCCAGGCGCGTGCCGGCATTGCCGAGCTTGCTCAGCTCCGCGCCCGGCTGGCCCCACAGGTACAACGCGCCCCAGTACCCGAGCAGCAGCGCCACGCACATGCCCAGCAGGCCGCGCGGCGACAGCCAGCGGCACAGCAGCGCGGCCAACGCGTAGCACAGCGCGATGCGCTGCAGCACGCCCGGCACCCGGGTCTGGTCGATCGCGGTGACGCTCCAGTGGCCGTCGGCGCCCTGGTGCACGAACGGAAACCAGTACATCAGGAAGCCGAGCAGGAAGATCAGCGCGCTGCGCTTGCCGACCCGGCGCAGGAAGGCGCCGAGCGGCTGGCCACGGTCCAGCGCGAAGCTCATCGCATTGCCGACCGCGAACAGGAACGACGGGAACACCAGGTCGGCGGCGGTGAAGCCGAACCACGGCGTGTGCCGCAGCTGCGCGAACGCATCGGCCCCGGCGCCCGGCGTGTTGACCAGGATCATCAGGAAGATGGTCAGGCCGCGGAACACGTCCAGCGACAGGAAGCGTTCGCGCGACGGCGCCGCGGCGGGAAGGCGGACGGACGCGGCGCTCATGGCGCATCCACCTGGTGCAGCAGCGTGCGCACCGCCGCGACCGGATCGGCCGGCGCCTGCCGCACGTAGGCCGTGTCGCGCGCCACCCAGTCCCGCTCCCAGGCGCGCAGCCGTTGCTGCAGTTGCGCCTCGTCCACGTTGCCGCCAGCGACCGCTGCCTCGCGCAGCATCTGCAGCGCCAAGGTCCAGCGCGGCAAGTAGTAGTCGGCGTACATGCCCTGCCAGGCCTTGGAGGCGTAATCGCCGAGATTGCCCTCGCCGCCCCACACGCTGACCTGCGCCTTGGCGTCGCGCCGGTAGTAGGCCGCGTCCTGCGGGGTCTTGGCGTAACCGGCCGCCGCGTCGAGCCAGCTCGACAAGGTGTCCTGCTGGCCGCCGACCAGACGGTCGAGTTGCATCACCGCGTCTCGCACGCGCGCGACCGCCGCATCGCCGGCCGCAACGTCGCCACGCCGGTACGCGGCCACGGCCTGCTGCAACTGCACGTCCACGCGACCGGTGGCGTAGTGGCGGGCGAAGTCGACCAGGTCGTAGCGGTACAACGGCGCGTCGGCGTACTCCGGCGCCAGCGCCAGCAACTGCTGCAGGGCGCGGCGCAGCCGCGGCGGATCGCCGGGCGCGCCCTCGAACTCGCCGATGTCCAGCGTCGGCCGCTTGAACAACAGGTAGGCGCCGGCGCGGCTGCGCCACCAGCGCGGCGTCCAGTAGCGGGTCGACAGCACCGAGGCCTGCAGGTCGTCCCAGGCCGCGCGCAAGGCCGGCGAGGTGTGCCCGTAGCGGGCGCGGGTGTAGTCGTCGAGCCAGTCCTGCAGCGGGCGCTGCTGTGCGCCCCAGGCCAGTGCGTACATGTACTCGTAGACCACCGAGGTGGTGTGTAGCCCCTCCGGGAAGGCGCCGAAGCCGACCAGTTGCTGCTTGTCCTTGTCGGCGAGCAGCGTGCGCAGGTCCTCACGGTAGAACGCCAGGTCGCCGTACACCGGATTGCTGCCGCCGTAGTTGTGCACGTAGCCGTAGATCCACTGCTTGCCGTCGAACGCGTCGGACAGCTTCCAGGTGCCGGGGTAGCGGTCGTTGCCGATATCCAGCACCAGCAATTTGTCGTTGGGCACCTCGCGCAGGAATGCAGCGATCGCCTGCGGCGTCCAGAAGTGGCGGTCGGCACCGAACAGCCAGCCCTGCATCACCCACACCGCATCCGGGTTGGCGCGGTGGATCGAGGCGTACAGCGCGCGGCCGTACTCGGCCAGGCGCTTGTCGCGCTGCGCCGGCGGCACCTCGGGCGGCTTGGTCTTGGCGGTGTTGGCGGTGCTGTCGCCGTAGCTGGCCAGGCGCGCATCGCTGCCGTCGGCGGCGATCGGCGGCAGCATCTCGTTGAACGCATCGGCCAGGTAGTAGGTGCCCTTGCCATAGGTGCGGTCGTAGAGCTGGATGAAGCGCTGCGCGATCTGCGCGAACAGCGGATCGGCCGGATCCAGCCAGTAGGTCTCGTGGAAGCCCTCCCAGGCGCGCATGCGGTAGATGCGCGCCTGCGGATGCGCCTGCGCGAACGCCTTCGGCACATAGCCGGCGAAGGCCGGCAGCACCGGCTTCATGCCGAGTGCGCGCATGCGCTGCAGGATGCGCAGCTGCAGCGCGTGCTTGTCCTCGATCCACTGCTGCGGCAGCGGCGCGTCGTAGCCTTCGATGTTGCCCATGCGCTGCCATGGCGCGAACGCCGGGCCGGAGAAGTACTGCGCCAGGTCGGCATCGGCGACGCCGAACTCGCGCCACAGCGCCTGCCACACGTACTCCTGGCCTTCCATCGCCAGCGGCATGTCGATACCGTGCAGCGCCATCCAGTCGATCTCGCGCTCCCAGCGCGCCCAGTCCCACCACGGCGTGGTGTAGCCGTAGGTGCAGACGTTGAGATAGGCGCGGTGCGCGAACGGCGTGGCCATCCGTGGGCCGTGGACGTCGGCATACGCCGCCGGCAGTGCCACGCGGCTGCCTTCCCAGCTTACCGACGCCGCGCCGATCGACTGCAGATAGCTGTACGCACCGTGCGCCAGCGCCACCTCGGAGGACCCGGACACGCGCAGCGTGCCGGCCTCGGCGGTCACCTGGTACCAGTCGTTGCCGCGGCCGCGCGGTTGCCGTTGCAGCTGCAGCTCGGCCGCGCGCGGGCCGAGCGTGCGCAGCAGCACCTCGCGTGCGGTGCCGCCCTGCGTGTCCTGCGCGGGCGCGGCGACAGCGACCGGTGCCAGCAGCGCACAGGCCAGCAGCAACAGCACCACATGCGCGCGTCCTGACGCCGCCCGGAGGCGGCGCAGCCCGGCATGGCCATGCGGGAAGATCTGGCGGAAAGCATGCTTCATTGGCTCAATACTCCACTGTCGCGAC
This sequence comes from Xanthomonas indica, assembly GCF_040529045.1. Taxonomy (NCBI): domain Bacteria; kingdom Pseudomonadati; phylum Pseudomonadota; class Gammaproteobacteria; order Lysobacterales; family Lysobacteraceae; genus Xanthomonas; species Xanthomonas indica. The sequence continues at coordinate 4,530,236 of NZ_CP131914.1, forward strand.
ATCGTCGAAGCCGAAAGGCGTTCCGGCCGTCACCTGCATCACCACGGCCAGCACCCGTTCGCCGGCCGCCGGCGGCAGCCGCAGGGACAGCGACTGCCCCGCCGCTACGTCGGCCACCCGCTGCCGGTCCAGATATACCTGCACCGCGCCGGTCGCGCGGCCGAGCCGCAGCCGGCCACCACGCTGCTGGATCCCGGCCCAGGGCGTGAACGCGGCCCGGTACAGCACATAGCCGTCGCGCTCGGCGCGCGTCTCCAGGTTGCCCGGCTGGCAGAAGCTCCAACTGTTGTTGTCGTTGGGCGCGCGCGGCAGCGCCGGGTCGGGCGGGGTGGCGAACGGCAGCGTGTGCCGCCAGCCGCCCACCACCATCGCCGCGGCAGCCGGCGGCAACGACAACGGCGGCGCCGCCGCGTCCAGCGTGATATTTGCCTGCGCCGCACGCAGGCCAGGCGCGCGTGCCACGATGCGCAGCCGGCGGCGATCGCTGCCGGCCTCGACAATGGCCTGCGCCAGGCCGTTGAACAGCTGCACCTGCGGCACGTTGTCGGGCGCATGCCGGTTCGGGTCGCCATTGCCGACGCCGAGCAGGCGCCCGCCTTCGACCTGCAGCGCGATCTGCGCATCGGCGAACGGCACATGGCGGCCCTGCGCATCCACCGCCTCCAGGGTGATCGGTTGCGCGTCGCGGCCATCGCCGCGCATGCGCGGGCGGTCCGGGGTCAGCCGCAGCGCGACCGGCGCGCCGACCGTCTGCACCCGCTGCCGCGCGACTTCGCGCCCGTCGCGATACGCCACCGCTTCCAGCACGCCGGGCGCGTACACGACCTGCCAGGTGTTCATCGCGATCCGGTCCACCGCCTGCCGCCCCTGCGAGCGGCCGTTGAGCCACAGCTCCACCTGCTGCGCGTTGCAGAACGCCATCACCTTGATCGGCGTGCCCTCGCGGCCCGGCCAGTTCCAGTGCGGCAGCAGCTGCAGCACCGGCGCCTCGTCGATCCACTGCGCCTGGCGCAGCCAGTAGGCGCCCTTGGGGAAGCCGCACAGGTCCATGATGCCGAAGAACGAGGACACCGATGGCCATTCGAACGGCGTCGGCTCGCCGCGATAGTCGAAGCCGGTCCAGACGAAGCCGCCGGCCAGGTAGGGCCGCTCGTCGATCAATTTCCAGGACGTGCGATGCGTGTTGCCCCAGGGCGCAGCGACCGAATCGTCCTCGGCGATGACGTGCGCCTCCATGTCGGTGAACCAGGCGCCGCGGGTCTGGAACGCGCTGGTGTCCTCGCTGGACAGCAGCGGCGTGTGCGGCATCGCCGCATGCACCCGGTCGTAGTTGAACTGGCGGTAGTTGAAGCCGACCACGTCCACCGCATGGGACGCGTTGCGCTGGGTCAGCATGCCGTCGTTCATCGCCGCGGTCACCGGGCGGCTGTCGTCGAGTTCACGCACCAGCGCCACCGCGCGACGCACCATTTCGTAACCGGCGACGGTGCCCTGCATCGGCTCCTCGTTGAACACCGACCACAGGAACACGCAGGCGCGGTTGCGGTCGCGGCGCACCAGCCAGCGCAGTTGCGCGGCGTAGTCGGGTGCTGGATTGAACACGCGGTTCTCGGCCATCACCAGCATGCCCAGGCGATCGCACACGTCGAGCAGTTCGGCGGCCACCGCGTGGTGCAGGCGGATCGCGTTGCAGCCCAGCGCCTTGAGCCGGCGGATGCGGAAGTCCAGCAGGCTGTCCGGCACCGCCACACCGACCCCGGCATGGTCCTGGTGCAGGCAGGCGCCCTTGATCTTGAGCGGCCGCTCGTTGAGGAAGAAGCCCTGCTGCGCATCGAAGCGCAGCGTGCGAAAGCCGATCGCGCACTCGCGGCGGTCGCGCTCGCGGCCTGCGCTGCGCAGCACCGTCGCGAGCCGGTACAGGTGTGGCGCGGCCACGTCCCAGCGCTGCGGCTGACGGACCTGCAACACGACCTGGGCCTCCACTTGCGCCAGCGCGCCGGCCTGCAGCGCGCTGCTGCCTTGCGCCACCACCGTGCCTCGGGCGTCGTACAGGGTCGCCTCCAGCAGTGCCGCATCGGCGTGCTCACCGACGTTGGCGACGGTGACCGTCACCGGCAGCGTCCAGCGATCGTCGGCCCCGGCACGTGGCACCGCATGCACGCCGTCGCCGACGATATGCAGCGCATCGCGCACCGCCAGCCAGGTATGCCGGTAGAGCCCGGCACCTTCGTACCACCAGCCGTCCATCGCCTCGGCGTCCACGCGCACCGCGATCGTGTTCAGATCCTGGCCGTAGCGCGCGATCGCGGTCATGTCGATGGCGATGCCGTCGTAGCCGCTCCAGCTGCGCGCCATCAGCAGGCCGTTGACCCACACCGTGGCGCGGCTGGCGATGCCGTCCAGGCGCAGTTCCAGCGCCTTGCCGCGCTGCGCCTCGTCCAGCCGCAGGCTGCGCCGGTACCAGGCGATGCCGCGGCGGCGATAGCCCTGCGCCACGTTGGCACTGGCCTCGATCGGCTGCTCGATCGCGAAATCGTGCGGCAGCCGCAGTTGCCGCCATTGGCTGTCGTCGAAATCGCCGGCGGCCGCACCCCAGGCCTTGCCGGCCTTGGCGTTGTCGTAGCTCGCGTCCTGCCCGATGATCGGCGGAAACGGGATGTCGCCCTCGTGGAAACGCCAGCCCTCGTCCAGGCAGAACAGGCCGGGATCGGCCGCCAGGGTCACCCCCGGCACGGCCGCCAGCGCGGCGGTACCGGCGCCGGCGGGGCCGGTGGATGCCGCCGGGCCGGCGCGGCTGCCGCGTGGCAGCGCCAGCAGCAGGCCGGCGCCGGCGCTGCCGGCCAGGAAGGTTCTTCGTTGCATGCGCTTGTCCTCATCGGAACGACCGCCCGGCGCCACCGCGGCGCCGGGCCAGGGTCGCGCTAGCCCGCAGGCGCGTGCGCCGCCCTCACAGGATGTCCCACTGCATCGACACGTAGAAGCTGCGGCCGGTGACCCCGGTCATCTGCCAACGGCTGCTGATGTCCTTGTACGCCTCTTCCTTCTTGTTGGTCAGGTTGAGCGCGCCGAGCTGGAAGCTGAGCGTGTCGGTGGCCTGGTAGCCGAGCACCGCGTCGACCTGGGTGCGCGCCTTCATCGTGTGACCTTCGCGGGCGAAGAAGCTGTCGCTGCTGTCCTGCTCGTACTCGCTGCGGTGGTTCAGCGACACGCGCGCGGAGAACATCGCGTTCTCCCAGTAGCCGGTGGCGTTCCAGGTCTTCTCCGACAGGTTGCGGATCTTGAAGTCGGTGTCGCGCTGCGGGATCACCCGGGTGAAGTTGGCGGTCAGGCCGAAGCCCTGGATCGGCAGCCATGCATCGAAGGATTGCGTCCAGCCCAGTTCGTAGCCCTTGATCTTGACCTTGCTGGGATCGTTGCGGGTGGCGGTGATCTCGTAGATGTTGCCGCCACCGTCCACGCAGTCGCCGGCGCCATTGGTGGACAGCGCCGTGCCGTTGAACGTGGCCGGGCAGACGATGCTGTTGAAGGTGCCGTTCTTGACGTTCTTCCAGAAGCCGGCCAGGGTCAGCCCGCCGCCCTGCCCGTAGTACCACTCCAGGCTGAGGTCGGCCTGGTCGGCGGTCAGCGCCTTCAGATCGGTCTGGCCCAGCGCCACGTCGTAGGTGGTGGTGCCGCCGGTGTTGCTGCCGGAGGAGATGGTGGTGGCGATGGCGGTGTTGCTGTCCAGGATCGGCCGCACCAGCACCTTGCCGGCGGCAAAGCGCAGCAGCAGGTCCTCGCGCATGTCCAGCACCAGGTTCAGGCTGGGCAGCCAGTTGTGGTAGTCGTACGGGGCGCGCTCGGTGCCGACCACCTCGTTGGCGTCCTCGCTGTACTGCGAGGCGGTGGTCAGGTAGGTGTCGGTGGTGCGCTTGGTGTTCTCGTAGCGCACGCCGACGTTGCCGCGCAGGCGCATGCTGCCGAGGTCGGTGTCGATCTTCGCCAACGCGTAAGCGGAGAAGATGTCGTTGCGGATGTGGTAGCTGGCCTGCGGCGCGAACAGCACCGGCACGGTGATGCCGGAGGCGGCCAGGGCCCGGGCGTAGGCGTACACGTCCGGCGCCACCCAGTCGCTCTGCGAGGCCAGGTTGCCGTCGAGGAAGTTGCTGACGTTGGAACTGGCCGCCGACAGCTCCGGGAACATGTCGTAGCCGGACACCGCGCCGGAGTTGATCAGGTACAGGAAGTCGCGGCGCCAGACGTTGCGGTCGAAAGTCTCGCGGCGGAACTTGGTGCCGACCTTGACCGCATCGAGGAAACCGTTGCCGACGTAACGCTCCGCATCGAACTGCAGCGACCATTCCTTGTTGCGCAGCGCGTTGATCGCGCCGTTGGGGTATTCGTCGCGCACCAGGTTGGCCTTGTTCCAGGCGCTGGCGTCGGTGGCGTCGGCGTCCGTGGTCAGCGAGATCGCGCCGGGGTTGGACATGTCGAACAGCGTCGCGGTCGGCTTGCGGCCGAGGATCGCCGCGCGCTCGTCCTCGTCGGTCTTGCCCTCGGTGTAGTTGGCCACGCCGCTGAAGGTCCACGCGTCGCCCTTCCAGCGCGCGTCCCAGGTCAGCAGTTGCGAGCTCAGGTCGTGGCGCTCGAGCTGGCGGTTGTTCTCCAGCCAGTAGTTGGAGGCCGACACCTTGGTCGCAGTCAGGCCGTCGGTCTGCAGCACGCTCAGGTAATTGCGATCGAAGGAGTAGACCAACTGGTTCATGTCGTTGTCGGTCTTGTCCTGCGAATACAGCGCGGTCAGATTCATCTCCAGCCGGTCGTTGGGTTTCCACTGCAGCCCGGCGGTGAGCATCTTGCGGTCGGTCTCGCGCTCGATCGAGCGATAGCGCGGACGGCGCGGGATGTACAGGGTGCCGTCGTCGGTGGCCTGGGTGTACCAGCGGTCGATCCACAGGTAGTCGGCACGGTCCTTGAGCTTCTGGTAGCCGGCGTTGACGAACACGCCCAGTTCGCCGCCGTCGGCGAGATGGAACTGGTCGATGTAGGTCAGCACGCCCTTCGGCGTCGGTGCGCCGCCGGCGAATTCGGCGTACTGCTCCTTGGCCGAGAAGATCAGCTTGCGCGCCTTGTAGTCCAGCGGTTTGGTGGTCTCGATGTTGACCGTGCCCGAGAGCCCGCCGGCATCCATGTCCGCCGACGGCGACTTGATCACCTGGATCGCCGCAGCCACTTCCGGCTGGATGATGTCGTAACGGAAGCCGTCGGTGAAATCGGCGCTCTTGATGGTCTGGCCGTTGATGGTGGTGGCCGAATACTGCGGGCCCAGGCCGCGGATGCTGATGGTCGACCCGCGCCCGTTGATGGTGGAGATCTGCACGCCGGGAATGCGCTGGATCGCCTCGGCGATGTTCTCGGCCGGGAACTTGCCGATGTCCTCCGAGGAGATGCCGTCGGTCATGCGTGCGTCGGTGCGCTTGTTGTCCAGCGCGGTGATCAGGCTCTTCTGGTAGGAACTGGTGACGGTCACCGTATCGAGCTGGGAGACCGCGTCGGATGCGGGCGCTTCCTGCGCCTGCGCAGCGGCGCTGAGCAGGCCGAGCGCGATGGCGCTGGCCAGGGCGGACAGGGGACAACAATGCGAACGGGAGCGGGCGACATGTGGCATTGGGCTATCCTGGTTGATGGCGGATCGGCACGACGACGGCTGACATCCAGGGCGGCGATCGGCAGGCAGCACCCTCCATCGCGCCCCACGCGACGCGCAGGGCGATGCCGTCCGTGCGGACACGGAGCCAATGGAGCGTTCCGACTGTTTCCTGCGCCCGGTCTTGCGGGAGGCGCGTCCCCGTCCCTTCCCCGGAACGGGCGACTGCATGGTGCGGCTGGAGGAATCTGGCCCGAATTGGCAAGGACCAATTCCAGGCGCTTCGATTCTTATGGTCTTAGAAAGATTGTGTCAACGCCGTGCCGCACGAAATCGCACAATGACCCCTGGACTTGCGCGCGTATTCCGATAAATCGCTTATTTATCAATTGCATGCGCCGACAAAATATTTCCGGCGCGGCGTTTTCCACGCATCGTTGTCACGATACCTATGCCGCACCAATTGTGACAACGAGACCAATTTGTGCGACGCGGCATAACCGCACTGCATTCTCATTTGCGCACGGCCACGCATTGTTCCAGCCTCTTATGCAACTGATTGATAAATCTACATCCCCACCCCACCACAACGTCCTTTCCGGGATCCAGTGCCGAGATTGAGCGGCAAAACCAGAACCAGACAAATTTTCTTGCCAAGGCTTGACATCGTTGTCATAGCCTCGTAAGAATCGGCGCACACGGGGGTGTAGCCGCGCATGTGCGGCGCGAAAGCGGGCCAAGGGAGGCATGTGATCGCAATGATCCGTTCGCACGCATCCCGTGTCGCACGCGGCACGTCGTGGCACTCCGAAGGACGGCGTCGCGCCCTGCCCGGCGCGAGGTCGCCGGCGCACGCCGCGCCCGGTGCCCTGCCACCGTTCCCGCGGCGTCCCGCCATCGGGGCGTGGTCCGATCACCCGCAATGGGCAGCCTCGCCGGCGCACCTCCTCGATTCACGCGATATCGCCGTGCACGCGCCGAGGCCGCTCGCGCCTGCGCGTGCGCACGACACCGTCAGCACCCGTCGTCCCGTGCAGCGCAGGACGGCCTCCAGGTTCCGCATCACCCGGCACTCCAGCCCGTATCCGCACCCCAGGCAGTAAGACAACAGGCAACCCCGGCACGCGGCCCGACGTCCGCGCAATCGCGTTGATCCATTGAATGATGAGGGAGAGACATCATGCAATACCGCCATTCCGCCCTGTCGGCGGCCATCGCCGCCAGCGTCCTCGCCTTCGCCGCGCAGGCGCAGCAGGCCGACTCCGCCGCCACCGACCTGGACGCGGTCCAGGTGGTCGGCATCCGCGCCAGCCTGGAGAAGTCGCTGGACACCAAGCGCAACAACGTCACCGTGTCCGAGGCGATCACCGCCGAGGACATCGGCAAGTTTCCCAGCACCAACGTCGCCGAGGCGTTCGCGCAGATCCCCGGCGTCACCATCGACCGCCGTTTCGGCCAGGGTGAGCGGGTCAGCATCGACGGCACCGATCCCAGCCTCAACCTGTCGTTCCTGGACGGGCACCCGGTGGCGCAGGCGATCTGGCTGTACGGCGAGCAGCCCAACCGCGGCTTCGACTACACCCTGCTGTCGCCGCAGATCCTGGGCCGCGCGGAGATCGTCAAATCCACCGAGGCGCGGCTGACCGAAGGCAGCCTCGGCGGCACCGTGCTGATGCACAGCCGCCAGCCGCTGGACCTGAAGGCCAACGAGATCGCGGGCTCGGTGGGCTACAGCTACAGCCAGCAGGCCAGCGAGGGCAAGCCGAACGCGTCGCTGCTGTACAGCTGGAAGAATCCGCAGGAGACCTTCGGTATTGCGGTCTCCGCGCAGCACTACGAGGAACGCGTCGATCGCCAGGGCCTGGAAGTGTTCGGCTACGCCAAGGCCGGCACCTTCGCCAACGCCACCGGCGTGCCCGCCGATGCGGACGTGCCCAACTCGATCAACGCCGCCTGGTTCCAGCAGGACCGCAAGCGCGACAGCGCGGTGCTCAACCTGCAGCTCAAGCCCAGCGACGCGCTGGAGTTTAACCTCAGCGGCCTGTACATCAAGGAAGACTTCGACAACTACAACCAGTCGATGTACAGCTTCCTGACCTGGAACCCGGGCACCGTCGCCGCGGTCGACGCGCTGGGCGACGTGCGCAACGGCGTGGTCAACAGCGGCCACTCCAGCGCCAACGCCAGTGCGGGTGGCGGCACAGTGATCTACGACAACAACGTGCGCCAGTCGCAGGTGACCACCAAGGGCCTGGACCTGCGCGGTGCTTACCGCGGCGAACGCTGGACCTTGCGCGGCCAGGTCGGCCAGAGCAAGTCCGACAACGATCACCTGCCGCAGTACTTCCTCGAGCCGTTCTACAACGGCGGCTTCCGCTGGGATCTGGACCGCGGCATCCGCTTCGACGATCCGGCGGCCGCGCGCAATCCGGCCAACTGGGGCTCGGCCGGCGGCTGGATCGGCAACAACGGTGTCTTCTCCACCCAGAGCAAGGACCGCTACGGCCAGCTCGATCTGGACCTGCAGTTCGACGGCGTGTTCAACCAGCTGCTGGCCGGCGTGCGCCAGGGCAAGCACGACGAGGACTTCGCGCTCAACGTGTACGGTGGCGTCACCCCCGGCACGCTGGCCGACATCGGCACCATCGGCCTGACCGACATCCGCGGGTTCTACCCCGACCAGGGCCAGCACGTGCAGGCCGGGCGCGGCAACGTGATCGACTGGATCCGCAACAGCCCGGTCGACTACGCCAACCCGGACCCGTCCAGCTACCTCAACAATACCTGGGCGCTACAGCAGACCAACAACGCCGCCTACGTGCAGCTGAACTTCTCCAACGCCGGCCTGCGCGGCAACCTCGGCCTGCGCTACGTGCGTTCCAAGACCGAGGGCAGCGGCTTCGTCTACAGCGGCACGCCGACCCTGCAGGACCTGGACAGCAAGTGGCAGACGCGCACGCAGACCGAGCACTTCCTGCTGCCGTCGCTGAACCTGGCCTACGACACCGACAACGACTGGGTGTTCCGTTTCGGCGCCGGCAAGGTGATCGCCTGGGCGCCGTACAACCAGATGGTCAACAACACCTTCCTCAACGACACCACGCTCACCGGCAGCGGCGGCAATGCCGAGCTCTCGCCGTACGAATCGTGGAACTTCAACCTCTCGGCCGAGTACTACTTCGCGCCGCAGGCGGTGGTGGCCTGGTCGATCTTCTACAAGAAGATCGACAACTACATCGACACCTCGGCCACCATCGAGCGCCAGTACAACGCGATCCGCGACACCTCGCCGCAGACCTGGGCGCAGATGCTCGGCAGCAACGGCTGCACCGCCGACGGCTATTGCGACTACAGCATCCAGCGCCCGCGCAACGCCGGCGACGGCAAGGTCAAGGGCTTCACCCTGGCGTACCAGCAGCCGTTCGGCGAGAGCGGCTTCGGCCTGTCCGCCAACTACACCTACGCCAGCGGCGAGAACAACAGCGGCAACCCGCTGCCCTACCAGTCGCGCAACAGCGTCGCCTTCAGTCCGTACTACGAGAAGGGGCCGTGGAACGCGCGGATCAGCCTGAACTGGCGCGACAGCTATCTGGCCGGCGGCTACGTCGCCGGCGCCGCGCCGGCCAGCGTCGACGACTACACCGACCTGGGCGCCAGCGTGGGCTACGCGATCAACGCGCAATGGTCGCTGCAACTGGACGCGCAGAACCTGCTGGACGAGGAGTACCTACAGTACCTGGGCGACAAGGACCACCCGGCCGGGCGTTACCACAACGGCCGCCGCTACATGGCGACGCTGCACTTCAAGTTTTGAGCGCATCGCCACGCCTGCGCTGCGGCAATGCCGCGGCGCAGGCGCGCGCGCGCACGTGGAAGCAGCGCCGGCGTGCGATCGCCGGCGCATGCAAGAACGTCCGTCAGCGCGGGAACTGCACGTGCCCGTCGGCGAAGTACACGCCCTTGTCGCCCTGGCTGGGCAGCGCGCCGAGGGTATCGGTGACCACCTGGCCGCGAATGTCGGTGAGGCGGATCTCCAGCAGTTGCGCGCCCATCTGCTCGCCGACGAAATGGTTGTACGCGGTCTTGGGCAGGCTGACCCAGTCGCCGTTCTTCTTGTATTCGAACTTCACCACCGGATAGCGGTGGTTGCGCACCTGGATCGCCGCCCAGTACTGCGAGCTGCCCTCCTTGATCCGGTACACCACGTTGCCGGCGACCGGCGCGGCCACCACCTGCCAGCGGATCGGGATGCGCCCAGCACTGGTGTCGCCGATCGCGGCGAACGCATTGGGCGACAGATCCAGCCCGCAGTCGGCGCCATCCGGATACAGGTCGGTGACGTACACGGTGACCGTGCCGCGTGGCCCCTGCACCTGCAGGTAGGCACCGGCCAGTGCCGCCTGGATTCCGCCGTAATTAAGCTGCTTCGGGTTCAGCGCAGTGATCGTCGCGGTCGGGTCGATGGGATCCAGCAACAACGCGCCCCCGGAATAGCCGGAGCTGGTGTAGGTGGCGGTGCCGCTGCAGACATCGTTCCAGGCGGCGCTGGCCGGTGCCGCGCCGATCGCCAGGCACAGCGCGGCGAACAGGCCGGCGCCGCGCGCGGCACGGGTGGAGTGGCGTGCTTGCATGCGTGTTCTCCTGCACAGGCGCGCGGAGTCGCCGCGCGGCGACCGGGCAGCCTGCCCGGCGCCGGCACTCTAGGACGCCGCGCGCCTGCCGCGCCTTGCGCGCGGTCGGGAATTCCACGACTTGGCCGACGCCGTAGACCGCGCCACCACGTCGCTCAGCGACGGCGCAGGTTGCCGCGCTCCAGCCGCCACAGCAGGTCGCGCCACGGCGTGGCCGCGGTGGCCATGCCCGCCGCCACGCCCAAGGCATCGGCCAATGCATCCAGCGGATCGGCCGCGCGCGTGGTGGTCCACGCCCCTTGCGCGAACTCGATGCCCACGCCCAGCGCCAGCAGGCCCAGCGCGGCCCAGCGCCAGGCGCGCGGCCCGGCATAGATCTGCACCGCCGCAGCCGACAGCAGCAGGTAGGCGATGAAGTGCTCGGCCTTGTCGCTGTCGGGCAGGTCCGACAACTCCGGCGGGTGCGGCATCATGCACACGTAGATCAGCACCACGATGCCCAGCCACCACAGCCCCAGCCACAGCCACGGCCAGCGGAAGGCGCGCACTGCCGCCATCACAGCCGCCAGGTCAGGTCGCCGGACAGGAACGCCGGTGCCAGCGAGACGTCGCGCTCGAAACCCATCACCTGGAAACGCTCGCCCATCTCGCTGGGCAGGGTCAGCTGCTTCACCTGCTGGCGCAGGCGCAGCCGCGCGGCCTCGTCGCCGCGCGCCTCGGCCTCGGCCAGCAGCGCGTCGAGACCGTTGCCGAGCAGGAAGCTGGCCTGATTGCAGTACCCGGCCAGGTCGAAGCCGGCGCCGGTGCCGGCCTCGGCCAGCGCAGTGAAGTCCACCGACGCGGTCAGGTCCTGCAGGCCCGGCCAGCGGTAGGGATCGGCATGCGTGCGATGCCGGTAGAACGCGCGCAAGGTGCCGTCGTCGCGCTCGGGCAGATAGAACTCGCGGCGCGGATAGCCGTAGTCCACGAACAGCATCGCGCCGCTGCGCAGGCCGCCGGCCACCGCCTGGATCCAGTACGGCAACTGCGGCAGCAGCTCGGAGCGGTAGCCATCGGCGAACGGCGCCTGCAGATAGCGCTCGATGTGCCGCACCGCCGCCGCCAGCAGCGGATCGGCCGGCTGTTCGCCACGGCGGAAGCGGCCCTCGCCGTCCAGGGTCACGGTCTCCTCGAACACCTCGCCGTCGCGCAGCGCGAAGCGCGGCGTCGGCAGGGCGTCGATCACCTCGTTGGCGAACAGCACGCCGTTCCAGTCGTCGTCGAACGGCCGGTCCAGCCACTCCACCAGGTCGAACACCGGCGGGATCAGCGCACGCGCCAGGCGCTCGCGCTGGCGTTCGCGCAGATCGGCGCTGGGCTCCAGGATCGCGTAGCGCTCGGGCAGCGCATCCAGCGCCAGCAGGCGCTTGAGCATGACCTCGGCGAAGGCGCCGCTGCCGCCGCCCACTTCCAGCATGCGCGCCTGCGGCCCGAGTTGCTGCAAGACCGGCGCCAGCGCATTGGACACGGTCGCGGCAAACAACGGCCCCAACTCCGGCGCGGTGACGAAATCGCCCTCCTCGCCGAACTTGCTGCTGCCGGCGCTGTAGTAACCGAGACCTGGCGCGTACAGCGCCAGCTCCATGAAGCGCGAGAACGGAATCGCCCCGCCGGCGGCGGCGATCTCGGCGCGCATGTGCGCGGCCAGGCGATCGCTATGGGCCAGTGCGATGGCATCGGGCGAAGGAAGGTCGGTGGGCATGCGGCGCCGGATTGCGTGGACAATGCACAGCATAGCCGAGCACGGAACCCGTACATGACCCAGACCAAAGTCGCCCTGATCACCGGCAGCGCGCGGCGCATCGGCGCCGGCATCGCCCGGCGCCTGCACGCGGCCGGCTACGCTGTCGCCTTGCATGCGCATACCTCGCAGGCCGAGCTGCAGGCGCTGGCGCAGGAACTGGAGGTTATGCGCGCCGGCAGCACGCTGACCCTGCAGGCCGATCTGCGCGACACCGCGCAGTTACCGGACCTGGTGGCGCAGTGCGTGGCGCGTTTCGGCCGGCTCGACGCGCTGGTCAACAACGCCTCCAACTTCTATCCCACGCCGTTGCACGAGGCGACGCCGGCGCAGTGGGACGACCTGTTCGCGGTCAACGCGCGCGCGCCGCTGTTCCTGGCGCAGGCCGCAGCCACGCAACTGCGCCAGCATGGCGGCGCGATCGTCAACCTCACCGACCTGCACGCCGAACAACCGCTGCGCGCGCATCCGCTGTACAGCGCGGCCAAGGCCGCCCTGGCGATGCTGACCCGCTCGCTGGCGCTGGAACTGGCACCGCAGGTGCGGGTCAACGCCATCGCTCCCGGCGCGATCCTGTGGCCCGACGCGGGCAAGGACGCGGCCGCGCAGCAGGCCCTGCTGGCACGCACGCCGCTGGCGCGCACCGGCCAGGTCGAGGAAATCGCCGAGGCCGTGCGCTGGCTGCTCGACGATGCCAGTTTCGTCACCGGGCAGACCGTGCGGGTGGACGGCGGGCGCGGGCTGATGTGAGGCCGGGATTGGGGAGTCGGGATTGGGGATTCGCTTCAGGCAGCAGCAACAGCGAGACCTCATCGGGTAAGCGCAGCGACGTTTCAAGCGGGCGCTATCGGACCGCTGCAATCCGCTTTTGCGAATCCCCAATCCCGACTCCCCAATCCCGGCTACTCAACCAACTCGACCACCTCGAACGCCTTGCCATGCTCGGCATGCGCCTGCCATAGCGCGCCCAGGGATTGGCCGCTGACCGGGTCGACGAAGTCGGCGGCGATGTCGGCCAGCGGCTTGAGGACGAAGGCGTGGCGCAGTTCCGGGCGCGGGATGCGCAACTTGCCGGGTCCCTCGACGATGCGGTCGCCGTAGAACACCACGTCGATGTCCAGGGTGCGGTCGCTGAAACGCGGGCCGCTGCGGTCGCGGCCATGCGCGTCCTCCAGCGCATGCAGCCAGTCGTCCAGCGGCGCCAGCTCCCAGTCGGTCTGCAGCGCCGCGGCGTTGTTCAGGAACGCCGGCCCGTCGAAACCGACCGCCGCGGTGCGATAGGTCGGCGACACGGCGATCGCGCCGAACTGCCGGCGCAGCGCCGCGATCGCCGCGGCCAGGTGGTGATGCGGGCGCAGATTGCTGCCCAGGCTCAGAAGCACGGTGGTCATGCGCTATTCGCGCATGCCGCGGCGGCGAGCGTCAACGGTAGCCAAGCCCGAGCCCCCCGCATAGAATCGGAACGTACCTGGTTTTTCGGCAGCGCCATGACATATTGCGTCGGCATCGAAGTGGACGAAGGCCTGGTCTTCGCCGCTGACACCCGCACCAACGCCTCGCTGGACGACGTCCGCGTGCACCGCAAGCTGCACGTGTTCGAGTATCCGGGCCAGGCGGTGTTCGCACTGATGTCGGCCGGCAACCTGGCGACCACGCAGCTGACCCTCTCGCGCCTGCAGCGCGACGCCGACGATCCCGAGGCGCCGCGCAGTCTGCGCAGCTTCCGTCACCTGTTCGAGGTCGCCGAGTACGTCGGCGAGGTGCTGGCCTCCAGCCAGATCAAGCTCTCCGAGCAATCCCAGCACAGCGGCGTCAACGTGCAGTCGACGCTGATCCTGGGCGGGCAGATCGCCGGCGAACGGCCCGGGCTGTACATGATCTACCCGCTCGGCAACGCCATCGCCACCTCGCCGGAGACGCCGTACCTGCAGATCGGCGAATCCAAGTACGGCAAGCCGATCCTGGACCGCATCATCCGCTCGGAGATGCAACTGGAAGACGCCGCGCGCACCGCGCTGGTGTCGCTGGACTCGACCATCCGCTCCAACCTGTCGGTGGGCATGCCGATCGACCTGGCGCTGATCCGCCGCAACGACCTGCGCGTGACCGAGCGCATGCGCCTGGAAGCCGACACCCCGCTGTACGCCGAGATCCACGACACCTGGTCGCGCAAGCTGGAGAACGCCGTGCGCACCCTGCCGCGTTTCCCCTGGGAACCGGCCCTGGCCGCCGACCCCGACAACGAAACCCGCGACGTCCTGCCGCCCCTGCCCCCCCGCCGCGCCCCCGCCCGCCGCGACCCGGAAGACCAGTCGGCGCAGCAGTGAAAGGCTGGGATTCGGGATTCGGGATTCGGGATTGGCAAAAGCGGGTTTTTGGGAACTGACACCGCGCGCTAAGAGCATCGCTACGCTTCGCGCGCGAAGCGGAGACGGCCGTTGCTGTTACCTCCAACGAATCCCTAATCCCGATTCCCGAATCCCCGCTTCACAACGAATCTCCAATCCCCAATCTCTAATCCCGGCCCCTGACTCAGCCACTCTCAAGGGCATGCGCCACGGCGCGGAACACGCGCTGCATTTCCAGCGGCTTGCGCAGGACGTGCACGGCGATGTCGGCGGGAAAGTGGTCGCGTTCCAGGTGGGTGCCGGTGTCCTCGAGGACGATCGCCGGGCCCTGGTAGCCCAGGTCCTGCAGCGCCAGCAGCAGGCGCACCGCCGACAGCAGGATGATGTCGCTGTCGACGATCACCAGGTCCGGCAGGCCGTGCTCCTCGACGTCGCGCAGCGCCGCGGCGCCGTCGGACGCCAGCTGCGGGCGGTAGCCCTGGCTGGACAGCGCATTGCCCAGCAGCGACAGCCGCGTGGCTTCGCCGTCGACCAGCAGCACGCGCTGGCCCTTGCCCATCGGCAGCGACAGCTCCGGCTCGGTCGACGGCGCCGGCGTGCGCAGCGGCATCAGCAGTTCGAAGCAGGTGCCCTCGCCCGGCGTGCTGTCCACGCCGATCCGGCCGCCGTAGCTTTCGACGATGCGCTTGCAGGAGATCAGGCCCAGGCCGGTGCCGTCCGGCTTGGTGGTGAAGAAGGGGCTGAACAGCCGTGCCTGGATTTCCGCGTCCATGCCCATGCCGGTGTCGCGGACCAGGATGCGCACCTGCTCGCTGCCGTCGGCGCCGATCGCCGGGCTCGCCGAGAAGCTCAGCTGGCCGCCGTCGGGCATCGCCTGGATCGCGTTGAGGCCGAGGTTGAGCAGGCATTGCTGCAGCTCGGTGTAGTTGGCCTCGATCGACAGCGCCGGATCGGCCACGTTCACCTTCAGCGTCACCCGCTCCGGCAGGCTGCTCTTGAGCAGCATCTGCACCGCCTGGAGCAGTTCGGCGATGCGTACCCGCTCGCTGGGCGTGCGCGAGCCGCGCACGAACGAGAGCATCGACTCGGCCATCTCATGGCCGCGCCGGCCGCATTCGGCAATGACGTCGGCCAGATGGCGCAGTTGCGGATCGTCGCTGCGACCGACGATCAGTTCCGGCACGATCAGCAGCGGCTGCAGGATGTTGCGCAGGTCGTGGCTGAGGCCGGCGGCGAGCAGGGCCAGGCTCTCCAGCCGCTGCGCGCGCATCAGCTCGCGCTCCACCCGCTGCCGCTCGCGCTCGGTGCGGGCCTCGCGGATCGCCCGCGCCACCGCCGACGGCAGGCGGGTCGGGTTGTGCTTGATGATGTAGTCGTTGGCGCCGTCGCGCAGCGCCTCCACCGCGGTCTCCTCGCCGATGGTGCCGGAGACGAAGATGAAGGGCACCGCGTTGCCGTCCTCGCGCACCACCCGCAGCGCCTCGTGCCCGGAGAAACCGGGCATGCTCAGGTCCGACAGCACGATGTCCGGGGCGAACTCGCCAAGCGCTTCGCGCAACGTCGGTTCGCTTTCCACGCGGCGGAACGTCGCCTCCAGGCCGGCGTCCAGCAACTGGTCGGACAGTAGCTCGGCATCCTCCGGCGAATCCTCGACCATGAGGATCCGGATGGGGCCAAGCCTGGGGCCGGTGGTGGGCATGCGCGCTTACTCTTTGTCCGGCGCCTGGTTGATCAGCGCCCAGAAGGTTCCCAGCGTCTTCACCGCGGTGAAGAACTGGTCCACGTCCACCGGCTTGACCACGTAGGCGTTGACGCCCAGGTCCCAGCTGCGGGCCAGGTCGCTTTCCTCGCGCGAGGACGACAGGATCACCACCGGCAGGCGCTTGAGCGACTCGTCGCTGCGCACCAGCTTGAGCACTTCCAGGCCATCCAGGCGCGGCATCTTGATGTCCAGCAGCAGCACCGCCGGCAGGCCTTCCTCGCGATCGGCGTAGGCGCCGCGGCGCAGCAGGTAGTCCATCGCCTCGACGCCGTCCTCGACGTGCACGATGGGATTGGCCAGACGCGCGTCGCGCAATGCATCCACTGCCATCTCGGCATCGGCGGGGCTGTCTTCGGCAAGCAGAATGGTGCGGATGGCGGTCATGCAATGAACTCGGTAGAGGGCGTTTCGGGCGCCGGGGGCAAGACGAAGTGGAAGGTGGCGCCCTGGTCGGGGGCGGACTCGGCCCAGATATGGCCGCCGTGGCGGGCCAGCACGCGGCGCACGCTGGCCAGGCCGATGCCGGTACCGGAGTACTCGCTGGCCTTGTGCAGGCGCTGGAACACGCCGAACAGCTTGGCCGCGTAGGTCATGTCGAAGCCGGCGCCATTATCGCGCACGCTGAAGTGATGGCTGCCGTCCGGCTGCACCTGGTAGCCGACCTCGATCTGCGCGACCTCGCGCTTGGCGCTGTACTTGACCGCATTGCCGAGCAGGTTCAGCCACAGCTGGCGCATCATGTTCTCGTCGGCGACCAGGATCGGCAGCGGGGCGATGCTCCATTCGATGCGGTGGCCGCTGCCGCCGTGGTCGGACTGGTAATTGGCGTCGAGCACCGAGCGCGTCTCCGCCACCAGCGACTGCATGTCCACCGCCTGCAGGCGCAGCGCGCTGCGGCCCAGGCGCGAGTACACCAGCAGGTCGTCGATCAGCGAGGCCATGCGCCGCGCCGAGGTGCCGATCACCTCGAGATAGTGCCGGCTCTTCTCGTCGGCGCCGTCGCCCAGGTGGCGGGCGAGCTTGTCGGCGAAGCCGGCGACATGGCGCAGCGGCGCACGCAGATCGTGCGAGACCGAGTAGCTGAACGCCTCCAGCTCGCGATTGACCTCCGACACCTGCTCGACCTTGCCCTCCAGTTGCCGGTTCAGCTCCTGGATGCGCTGTTGCGCCGTCTTCTGCAGGGTGATGTCGCTGACCGTCATCAAGACCACTTCATCCTCGCTGTCCGGCAGCGGCATGCGCCGCGCATTCAGCAGCATGGTCCTTGGTACCCCGTCCGCGCCGAGTTGTTCGTGCTCGAAATCCCACAATTCGCGTCCGCGCAGCAGCACGTCGGCCAGCCGCTGGACGATGATCGGGTCCTGCCAGACGCCGTGGCCCACATCGGCCAGCATCTTCGGCGGATCGGCCAGGTCCATTCCGTACAGTTCGGCGAAGGCGGTGTTGTGCATCAGCATCCGCTGCCCGTTGTCGAGCAGCACGATCGGCTCGCGCACGGTCTGCAGTACCGCCGCGGCGCGGCCGTTGGCGCGCAGCATGTGGCGCTCGGCATCCAGGCGCCGGCCGATCTGCCGCTGCAACAGCCAGATCACCAGGCCCAGCAGCAGCAACTGCACCACCAGCGAGGCCCAGCTGACCATCGAGGCGACCATGCGACGCTGTTCGGCGTCGGCGGTGCGCTCGGTCAACAGTTCGTCCTCGCGGCGCTGCAGTTCGGCAATCAGGCCGCGCACCGGATTGTCGGCGGTCATGTCCTGGATCAGCGCGCGGATCCGCTCCGGATCGCGTGTCTGCGCGATCCGCTCGGCGATCAGACCGCGCCGTTCCAGCGTGCTCTGCAGACGGCCGATGCGGATCTGCTGGTCGGGGTTGTCGCGGGTCAGCTCGGCCAGGTGGGCGATGGACGGCTGCAACGACGCGCGCGCGTCCTTGAGGCGCGCGGTCAGGATCGGCGACTGCACGCCATGCGACATCGCCATCGCCGCCGACTCCATGTCGCGCATGTCCGCCTCCATCGCGTTCAGCGTGGCGGTCACCTCCTGGCTGTGGCCGACCCAGTCGGCGGCGCGCAGGGTGCTGGCATTCATCTGCCGCAGCAGCAGCGAGGGCAGGATGACGATCAGAACAACGGCCAGGGCCAGCAGCGGCAGGCGCCAGCGGTCCCAAGCATCGTGTTTGGCGATGGTCTGCATAGCGGGTGCGTCAGAAGGAGGAACGGCTGCGGCCATCGCGGGCGCGCATTGTCGCCCATCTTCCCCGGCAGCAGATGAATTATTCAGCGGAAGCGCGATACCCCGATCGCACCAACGGCATGGACTCTATCCCAGCTCGCGCGCACGCCGACGCCGGCGACCCTCGGCCGCCGGCAGGAGCGCCACGCACGCGCGGCGCTCAGGGTTGGCGCGCCGCAGAGGCGGCCGAACCGGCCTGGGTGCCGACCAGCGCCCAGGCCGGCATGCCCGCGCGGACCAGCAGGAAATCGGCATGGCTGCGCAGGCGACGGCGCTCGGACTGGCTCAGCCCCTGATCCAGCTCCTGCATCAGTGCGGAGAAGGCGGGCCAGAAACCGGCGTCGTCGTGGAAGGTGGTCAACAGCATGCTCAGCTGGGCCTCGAGCCGGCGCACCGCGGGCAGCAGCGGCGAGGGCTGCGCCGCATGGCTGGACAGCGCGGCGCCCAGCGCCTCGGCGGCTGCGGCCGCATGCCCCGCGGCCGGATGGGGTTGGGTGTCCAACATCGCGCGTGATCCGTTGACGAACATGAAGGGATGATGTCCGAACCGGTGTCAAAGCGATGCGAAATGCGATGCACGTCGCGAATTCCCGCGGTCCACCCAAAAAAAAAACGCACCCCGCAGGGTGCGCCATGGCCGGTGTCGCGGGTGGGGCGCCTCGTCGCTTCCCCACCCGCGGCCGCGGATCGCTACTTACTTCTTGGCAGCCGCGCTGACCTTCAGGTCGGTCGCATCCACCTTCTTGACCCCGTCGATCTTCTTGGCGACGGCCACGGCCTTGTCCTTCTCCGCCTTGGTCGCGACCGCGCCGGACAGCTTGACCGTGCCGTTGACGGTATCGACCTTGATCTCGGTACCCGACACGTTCTTGGTGGCCAGCAGATCGGCCTTCACCTTGGTGGTGATCCAGGTGTCGGTGACCGGCTCCTTGGAGTCGTGGCGGCCGGCGTCGTGGGCGGTCGTGTCGTGCTGCATGGTGTCCTGCTGGCCCATGGTGCCGTGGTCCTTGGCGCCGGTGGACTGGCCGGCCGCGAACGCCTGGCCTGCGCCGAACGCAAAACCGGCCACCAGGGTGGCGCCAAGCAGGGTGCGTGCATTGATCGTTTTCATCGTGTCTTCCTCCGCTGAAGGTGCGCGCAGTCTCCACCACGCCGTCGTACAGGCGGCGTGACCGCCGAATCGCCGCAGCGTGAATGCGCAATCCGCCGACATGGGCCGCGCGATACTGGATTCCCGTCGCTCTCGCCCGCGCCCATGTCCGACTTCAATCTCGCCCTGCTCGGCTTCGGCTATGTCGGCCGTACCTTCCATGCACCGCTGATCGCCCACACGCCCGGCCTGCGCCTGCACACCGTGGTCTCGCGCCAGGCCGACGCCGTGAACGCGGCCTGGCCGCAGGCGCATGTGGTTGCGGATGCGGCGCAGGCCTTCGCCGATCCGCAGATCGACGCCGTGGTGATCGCCACGCCCAATCAGACCCACGCGCCGCTGGCGCTGGCCGCGCTGGCGCAGGGCAAGCACGTGCTGGTGGACAAGCCGTTCACCGTGGACGTGGCCGAAGCGCAGCAGGTGCTCGAGCAGGCGCAGCGGGCCGGCCGCATCGTCAGCGTGTTCCAGAACCGGCGCTGGGACGGCGACTTCCTCGGTGTACGCGCGTTGCTGGAAGCCGGCACGCTGGGCGAGATCGCCGAGTTCCATTCGCACTTCGACCGCCATCGCCCGCAGGTGGGCGACCGCTGGCGCGAGCACGCCCTGCCCGGCTCCGGGCTGTGGTTCGACCTCGGGCCGCACCTGCTCGACCAGGCGCTGCAACTGTTCGGACCGCCGCAGGCGGTGCAGGCCGACCTGGCACTGCAGCGCCCCGGCGCACAGGCCGTGGACTACGTACACGCGGTCCTGCGCTATCCGCGGCTGCGGGTGGTGCTGCATGCCGGCTCGCTGGTCGCCGCGAACGGGCTGCGCTTCGCGATCCACGGCAGCGGCGGCAGCTATCTCAAGCACGGCATGGATACGCAGGAAGCGCAGTTGCGCGCGGGCGTGGCGCCGGGCGCGCCGGAGTGGGGCGAGGATCCCCTGCCCGGCCAACTGCGTCTGGTCGGCGCCGACGGCACGCATTCGGTACAGACCCTGCCGGCACACCGCGGCGATTACCGCGACTGCTATGCGGCCTTTCGCGAGGCGCTGGGCGGGCGCGGGCCTGCGCCGGTGGATGCGGCGCAGGCGCTGGCGGTGATGCGGCTGCTGGAGGCGGGCGTGCGCAGCGCCGCCTCCGGTTGCAGCGTGACGCTGGACTGAGCGTCGCGGGTCAGGCGGGACGCGTGCCGCCCGGCGCGGGCGCGTCGCCGCCCTCGTGCTTGATCGCATGGCCGCCGAACTGGTTGCGCATCGCCGCCAGCAGCTTGTCGGCGAACGAATCGTCGTCGCGCGAGCGCAGCCGTTCCAGCAGCGAGAGGGTGATCACCGGCGCCGGCACGTCCAGGTCGATCGCCTCGGCCACGGTCCAGCGGCCTTCGCCGGAATCCTGGACGTACGGCGCGATCCCGGCCAGGGTCGGATTGGCGCCCAGCGCGTCCGCGCACAGGTCCAGCAGCCACGAACGCACCACGCTGCCCTGGCGCCAGACCTCGGCGACCTGGTGCAGATCCAGCGCGAACTCCTGCTTGCGCCCCATCAGCGCGAAGCCCTCGGCGTAGGCCTGCATCATCCCGTACTCGATGCCGTTGTGGACCATCTTGGTGAAGTGGCCGGCGCCGCTCGGGCCGACATGGCCCCAGCCGGCATCGGCCGCCGGTGCCAGGGTCGCGAACACGTCGTGCAGGCGCTGCACCGCGGCGGTGTCGCCGCCGATCATCAGGCTGTAGCCCTCGCGCAGCCCCCACACGCCGCCGCTGGTGCCGCAGTCGACATAGGCGATGCCGTGCGCGGCGAGTTCGCCGGCGCGGCGCATCGAATCCTTGTAGTAGGAATTGCCGCCGTCGATCACCACGTCGCCCTTGCCCAGCAGCGGCAGCAACGCCGCCAGGGTGTCGTCGACGACCTTGCCGGCGGGCACCATCAGCCACACCGCGCGCGGCGCCGGCAGCGCCGCGATCAGCGCGGCCATGCTGTCGACCGCTTCCACCCCGCGCTGCTGCGCGGCGCTGCGCGCGGCCTCGCCCAGGTCGAAGCCGACCACGCGATGCCCGCCGCGCACCAGCCGCTCGGCCATGTTGGCGCCCATCCGGCCCAAGCCTACAAGTCCCAGTTCCATGCGTCGTTCCCGGTTCGAAAAAAGGGGGGTTAGGGTCTCACGAAGCGGCGGCGCCGACGTGACGCGCAGCTAAGGCGCCGCGGCGGCGGCCGGCACCGGCGCCTGCGCGCAATCGCGCAGCTGCAGGTCGCGCCAGCGCCGGTACAGCGTGGTGTGCAGGTTGTGCAGGGTCAGTTCGACCGCGAACGGCGTGCGCGGGTTGCGATCCAGCAGCCGCACCACGTGGTAGCCGATCGGCTTGACGCCCTTGGGATGCACGTAGACCTGAAAGCCGCGGTAGAACGGATCGTCGAGCAGGGCATCCAGTTGCGCGAGCATGGCCTGCTGCGCGGGATCCAGGCGTGCGCGCAGCGCCGGATCGCGGTCGTACAGCAGGCGCTCGAAGCGTTCGCGCCCCGGGCCGCGCAGGGCCCGCGCCAGTTCCCAGATGCGCCGGTTCTGGCCGTCGTAGTACGCGAAGCCACCGTGCGTGCGCAGCGCGGCGGCGGCCTCGGCGCTGACCGCGGCGACCACGAAGTTCTCCGCCTGGTTGTTGATGTCGTCCAGATAGCGGCGCTCGAACACGTGCACGATGTAGCCCGGCGCACCGAGGAAGGCGGCACGGCCGCGTTGCGCGGTCTTGGCCGCCTTGCCGTCGGCGAAGAAATCGCCGGCGTGCGCGCCGAGCAGGACGCTGTCGGTGTCGTGCAGGGCCAGGAAGGTGCCGATCGACAGCTCGTCGGCGCTGAACGCACGATCGAACGCGGCATCGCCATACAGTTCGCGCTGCGTGGCCAATTGCGCGACCTGCCGGCCGACGCCGCATTCCGAACGCACATGGCCGCTGTAGAACGCCTCGATCGCCTGCGCATTGCTGCCTGCCGGCCGATAGCCGCGGCCGAAGCTGCGGAAGCGCTCCCAGCCCTGCGCCTGCGCGCCGCGCAGGCCAAAGCCGATCCAGCCCAGTTGCAGCGCCGAGAAGCGATAGCCGGGATTGTCCTGCAGCCGCGTGATCGCGCGCGTCGTGGCCGCGCCCAGTTGCAGGAAATAGCCGCACTGCGTGGCTGGCGTGTCCAGCAAGGCACGCAGCGCCTGCCGCCGCTGCGCGTCGTTCCAGGTCGCCGGCAAGGCCACCTGCAGATCGCCGCGTGCTTGCGCCTCGGCCAGCGAACCGCGCTCGCACGGCGCGCCGGCCGCGATCTGCGGCTGGGCGGCGGCGGTGCTGCCGATGCGCCAGCCCAGCCGCTCCAGCAACGCGGCCAGGCAGGTCACGCTGGCCTGGTCGGCCGGCGCCGGCGCGGCGTTGGCCGCGGCACTGGCCAGCAGTGCGGCCAACAGCAGGCCGACGCCGCGACGAGGCGCAACGCGAGCGAACCTGAGTGATCGAATCATGCAGCGGGCATCGCGGGCAGGAACTCCGTCGGCCGCAGCGGCGGCGGCGCCGGTGCAGCCTGCCGCAGCGCCCGTGCAGGCGTCGCGAAGTCATCCGCCCCCGCACCGCCCGCGCGGCGTTCACTCTTCCGCCATGCCCGGCGCACCTACACTGCGGCTCTCTTGGCGCAAGCGATCCCCCTGCATGCACGTGCTCGTTACCGGAGGCACCGGATTCATCGGCCGCGCGCTGTGCGCTGCCCTGCTCGACGCCGGGTACAAGGTCAGCGTGCTCACCCGCGACCCGGCGCGCGCAGCGCGTCTGTTGCCGGCGGTGCAGACGCTGGACGACCTGCAGCGCGCCGGACCGGCCGATGCGGTGGTCAACCTCGCCGGCGAACCGCTGGGCGAAGGACGCTGGAG
Source organism: Xanthomonas indica (assembly GCF_040529045.1). Lineage (NCBI taxonomy): Bacteria > Pseudomonadati > Pseudomonadota > Gammaproteobacteria > Lysobacterales > Lysobacteraceae > Xanthomonas > Xanthomonas indica. The sequence goes on from NZ_CP131914.1 coordinate 4,553,638, forward strand.
CGCCACCCGCAAGCGCCGCTTCCGCACCTCGCGCATCGGCACCACCCGCGCTCTGATCGACTGGATGAGCGGGCTCGACGCCGCGCGGCGCCCGGGCTGCCTGATCTCCGGCTCGGCGATCGGCTACTACGGCGATCGCGGCGACGAGGTATTGGACGAAACCAGCACGCCCGGCGACGACTTTTCCGCACAACTGTGCCGCGACTGGGAAGCCGAGGCGCTGCGCGCACAGGACCTGGGCGTGCGCACCAGCCTGGTCCGCACCGGTGTGGTGCTGGGCCGCGACGGCGGCGCACTGGCGCGGATGCTGTTGCCGTTCCGGTTCGGGATGGGCGGGCGCATGGGCGATGGCCGTCAGTGGATGAGCTGGATCCACCGTGACGACCAGGTCGGGCTGCTGTTGTGGCTGCTGCAGCACGGCGACGAAGGCGCCTACGACGCCACCGCGCCGGCGCCGGTGACCAATGCCGCGTTCGCGCAGCAACTCGCCGCCACCCTGCATCGTCCGGCACTGCTGCCGATGCCGGCGGCGGCATTGCGCCTGGCCTTCGGCGAGATGGCCGACCTGTTGCTGGGCAGCCAGCGCGTGCTGCCGACGCGCGCGCAGCGCGAGGGCTATGTGTTCCGCTACCCGCAACTGGACGCAGCGCTGCGCGCCGTGCTCGCCGACTGAGCCCCTGCGGCGGCGCCGCGTCGCCCAGCGCCACAATCAGTACCGAAACGAAAACGCCCCGGCGGAGGCCTCCGCCGGGGCGTGCTGCATCAGGTCGCCGCGCCGGCGTCAGGCGCCGGTCGACGCGATGCGTGGGTGCGACTCAATAGCGCTTGCAGACGGTCTCGACCACGCGGTTGCCGTTGGCCTGCTGGCGCTGGCCCTGGATGTAGCGGCCGGTGGCGCCGCCGGCGACCGCGCCGCCGACCGTGGCCAGCTTGCGGCCATCGCCCTTGCCGATCTGGTTGCCGAGCAGGCCGCCGATCGCCGCACCGGCCAGCGTGCCGCCGAGGCGGTCGGGATCGGTGCTGTTCTTGCGCACCGCGACCTTCTTGCAGTGCACGCGGGTGCCGTCGCTGAAGCGGCGGCCGTTGTCCTCGGGGCCGTAGTGGCGCTGCGCCTCGGCCAGCGGCGCGGCGGCCGTGGCGATGGCGAGCACGGAAAGACACAAGGCGGACTTGAGAGTGTTCATGCTGATTGCTCCTGGGTGGCGGAGCCGATGCACAAGCACCGCGCTCTCGACGGGCGCCACCTTCTCATCGACTTCGCGAATGGTTCGTGAAGCGAAATCGCGCGGATTCAGCTTCCGCAGCGGCACCTGAATCAGTCGGCGCCGCCGGGTTCGCCGCTCTGCGGCGCCGTCGTCGCAGGCGGCTGCGCCGCGGTGGCGGGCGCGGGTGCCGGCGCCGTGGCGGGCGGCGGCGGCGGCGGCACCGCGGACGCTGCCGGGACAGGTGCGGGCGCTGCCGGCGTCGGTGCCGGCGCGGTCACGGCCGCCGCGGCGGGCGGATGCGCAGGCGGCTCCGGTGCCGGCTTGTTCTTGGGCAGGTACTCGCTCATCAACTGGAAGAAGCGCTTGTAGAAGTCGCCGTCCTGCACCGTGCTGCTGGCCACGCGCACCATCGAGTCGTCGCTGCTGCCGATCGGCAGCGACACCGAGCCAAGCACGCCGACGCCGACGCTGGCCGAGGTCGGGCTCTTCTTCAGCGCATAGCGGTCCTGCAACGCACTGACGAACACCCAGGATTCGTCCTGCCCATGCGCCACGCAGGACACCCGCAACTCGAGCTGCTCGTGCAACTCGTCGCTGGGCTGGAAGTTCTTGGTGCCTTCCACCGCATCGGCGGTGGCCTTGGAGACCACGTAGCCCTGGCTCAGCAGCGCGCGGCGCGCCGATTCGCAGGCCTGCGCCGGCTGCACCGGGTAGTTGCGCGAATAGGTGTTGTCGGAATTGAAGGTCTCTTTCACCAGGCCGTCCTGCTTGCGGGCGAAGCAGCCGCTCAGGCCGATCGCGATCAGCGCGAGCGCGGGAATGGCGAGAACCTTGGAGGGAGCGGACATAGGCCGTTGACCGGAGAGAGGGAACCGCGGCAAAGAATAGCCGCAAGCGCGTCGGCGCGGCCTTGACGCCGGTGCGGCCGCTCATCCCGCGGTTAGCGAGGTGCGCGGCGTGGGCCGCGCCGGCTCAGGCGGCGGGTTCCAGCGCCAGGTCCACGCGCAGCAGGCCGCCGTCGTGGGCGCGGCGTTCGGCGCGCAGGTAATGATGGGCATCGAGCAGTTCCAGGGTCGGCGGCGCCGCCAGCGGCTCGCCCCACAGGCTCAGCAGGAAGCCACGCGCGCGCAGCCAGGCGAGCAGCCGCAGCAGCCCGTCCAGGTCGCGCGGCAGCAGCAGGTCGACGTCGCCGGGCAGGCGCGGTGCCGCGGCCGGATCCTCCAGCCAGTGCGGATAGCTGCCGTACAGCGCAAAGGCGAAGCCGTCGGCACGCAGGGCCGCCAGCAACTGCGCCGTGCCAGGCAGGTCGATGGGCTGGCGCCGGTGCTGGAAGATCAGCGCGTACTCGTGACTGCGGTCGTTGCGGGTGTCGCCGGGCGCCAGCGGATGCGCCATCTCGCGCGGGTAGCACAGCACGCGCTCGGGACGGGGCGCGAACAGGCTGCCGAGGATCCGGGCCAGGTCCCAGGCCTGCGGCACGGTGACCTCGCCGAGCTGCACGTTCTCCACCATCGCGATGCAGAAGCCGTCTTCGCGCAGGACGCGGCGCACCCCATGGAACACCGCACGCAGGCCATGCAGGTAGGCGGCGTAGTCGGCGCTGGCGTAAAGCTGGCTTGGCGCTGCCGCGGTCGGCCAGGCGCAGCCGAAGTACGGCACGTTGGTCAGGCACAGGTCCACCGCTGCGGCCGGCGCGCACTGCGGCAAGCCGCCGTCCAGTACCTCGGCCTGCAGGCCGAGCCGCTGCAGCCGTTCGCGCGCCAGCACCGCGCGCGCCGCGTCGATCTCCAGGCCGATGCCGTGGCGGCCTTCCAGCTCGGCGGCGAGCAAGGTGCTGCCGAAGCCGCAGAACGGATCCAGCACGCGCGCGCCGGGCGCGCTGAAGTGGCGCACGAACGGACGCATCTGCCCGACCCAGCCGCAGTCGCGCGCACCCAGCGGATCGCGCTGGCGCAGGTCCTCCGGCAGCCGATGGTCCGGCGGATCCGGCTGCGGCGTCCACCAGCTACGGCTATCCATGCGGCGCCCGCCACAGCAGATCGCGGTCCGGCTGCCAGCCGGCGCACAGCCGCCCATCGGCGAAGAACACCAGCTTGTAGATGTCGCCGCTGTCGTGGCGCGCGTGCATCGCGCCGTAGTCGGAGGTCTCGAATACCACCTCCATGCCGTCGGCGCTGGCCAGGCGCACATTCCAGAAGTAGTAGCCCTCGGTGATCTGCAGCGGCTGCAGCGCGCCCCACCACGGCGCCGCCATGCAGGCGCCGAGCACCTGCTCCACCGCGACCCGGGCCTGCGCCAGATAGCGCGCGGTGCCGCCGTCGCGGTAGCCGTCGCCGAGTCGGGAGAACTCGCGGAAGATCACCGTGCGCGCCCCGCAGGCGCGCGCCCAGTCCAGGTAGGCGGCGACGCCGTCGGCATCGGCGATGCCGCCGTGCTGCAGGATGCACACCAGGCGCAGCGGCAGCGCTTCGGCGATGCGCTGGGCGGTGGCGACGAAGACGTCCGCATCGGCGATCGCCTCGCCAGGGCGGAAACGCATGATCGCGTCGTTGCGCGCCTGCTGCGGATGATGCCGCGACAGTTCGATCCACGACAGGTCGAAGCGCTGCAAGGCCTGCAACAGCGCATCGCCGTGGCCGCGGGCAAAACCGGCGCCGTTGCTGTACAGCACGCGCTGTTCGACCAGCAGGCCGTCGCGCTCGGCCGCGCCCAGGGTCTGCAGCAGTTCCACGAACCAGGCTTCGTCGTCGGTCATCTCCAGGCCCGACAACGAATGCGACAGCGGCAGCCCGCGCAGCTGCGTCAGCGCCTGGCGCAGTTGCGCGAAGTAGTGCGGCGGTGGCCGCAGGCTCGCCGCGGCGGTGCCGCCGCTCTGCGGCCGCAGGGTTTCCGAGCAGAAGCGGCAGCGCGCCGAACACGGCCGCACCGACGCGTAAGGGGTGAAGGTCACCGGCTGCGCGACGCGGTAGTCGCGCGCGCCGATGCGCTGCTGGCGCCAGCGCGAGGCATCGGCCGCGGCCGGCACCCGCCATTCCAGATGCGGGGTGCTGGCGCGCAGGGCGGCGAACAGCGGCGAGCCGCCGCTCAACGGCGGCGCACTCGGCAGGGAGGCGTGCATGGCCGCCTCCTACAGGCGCGCGGCGTTCGCGCGCTCGCGTACCTCGGCGAAGGTCCAGTCGTGCAGCAGGCGGCCGTTCTCCCACACGGTGACCATCGCATCGTCGTAGCCGGCCGGGCCGGCGACCGCCTCGGCCGACACCGCGTCTGGCGCCACCGGCTCGGTGCGATAGCTGCCGTACTCGCGGTGCCGCAGCAGGCGCATGCGGCCGCGCTTGCTGAGCTTGCCCTTGTCGGTGACCGGATCCTTGTAGACATCGATCCAGCGGCCATCGACGCGCGCGGCCGAGCACTTCAACGCGAACTTCTGGGTGTCGCGGTCGAGCCGCTGCAGCAACGCACCGCCCATGCCGAAGGCCAGGTTGTCGGTGGCGTAGCCGGCGCTGGTGATGCGCTCCAGGATCGCGCGGATGCTGGTCGGGTTGACCCCGTCGCCCTGGATCACCCGCACGTGGTTGAGCACCTTGTAGCCCTTGCCGTTGACGGTGTGGCCGAAGGCCTCGTCGAGCAGTTCCAGGCACTGGTGCACCACCGCCACCGGATCGCCGGAGTCCGGGCGGATCACCACGGTGGCGCCGGAGGCGATCACCTCTTCGCGCAGCGTGGTGCCCCAGTGCTCGCGGATCGCGTGGAAGATGTCGTAGCTGTCCGACACCACCGCAACCACGCCGCCGGGCTTGCCGAACTGCTTGAGCATATTGCGGTAGGCGTCGACCTCGCGTTCGCGGCCCCAGCTGGTGATGGTGCTGTGCTCGGCGGCGGGGATGGAATAGCCGGCCATCGGCTCGTGGTAGTGCGCGCGCGCCAGCAACAGCCCGGACACGGTGTCGGTGCCGAGGAAGTTGACCAGGTGCGCCGCGCCGCCGATCGCCGCCGATTCCAGGCTGGACACGCCGCGCGCGCCGAAGTCGTGCAGCTTGAACGGCAACTGCCCGTCCGGGTCGTCGCTGGTGCGCTCCAGGAACTGGCGCAGGGTCTGCTTGGCGTGCCAGCTCACCGTGGCCACGGTCACCGGATACCAGATGCGCAGCAGCAGCGTCTCCAGGTACGACGGCACCCAGTAGGCCTGCGCGTCGGTGGATTCGATGGTCATCAGCGCGTTGTGGGTCGGCACCACGCTGCCCTCGGGCACGGCGCGGATGCGGATCGGCAACTGGCCGCCGAGGCGGTCGACGATGTCGCGCCAGCCGGCCTCGTTGAACGGCTCGCCGTGCGCGGCGAACAGGTCGCGCGCCTCGTCGATGTCGGCATGGGTGACGGGGCGGCCCAGCGCCTCTTTGAGGATCGACTGCAGGCCGAAGAACACGGTGCGGTCGTAGACGCCGCCGCGCGATTCCACATAGAAGAACGTGGCGTCGGTACCGGGCGGGTACTGCAGCCAGTGGCTGGCCTTGTAGCTATCGGTGTTGAGCAGCAGGTTGTTCAGGCATTGCATGACGGAAGCTCCTTCGCGTCGGGGAAAGCCGGCGGTCTGTCCGCCAGCCGGGGAGGCCGCGTCAACCGCGGCCCAGGAAGAATTCGAGCAGGTGCAGGTGGTCTTCGAACAGTTTCGGGCCCATGCCCAGCACCTCGCTGACCGGCACCCAGCGCGCCTTGTCGGCGTCGTCGCCGCCGCGCACCTCGGGCAGTTCGCCGAACACGAACTCGAAGTGGAAGGCGTGGGTGATGGTGCGCCCGCGCAGGCTGCGCTCGGGGTGGTCGAACACGTGACGGTTCTTCAGCGAGCCCTTGAGCACCGGCACCGGGATCTTCAGCCGGGTCTCCTCGCGCAGTTCGCGCAGGCAGGCGTCGAGGATGCTCTCGTGCTGGCCGACGAAGCCGCCCGGCAGCGCCCACAGGCCCTTGCCCGGCGCCGCGCGGCGGCGCACCAGCAGCACGTGCCCGGAGTGCACCACCACCGCGTCGGCGGTGACGAAGGTCGGCGGATACGGCGCCTCCTTCCAGGCCGCGCGGTACTGCTCGATGAACTGGTATTCGGCCAGCAGTTCCCCATACGACGGCGAGTTCTTGCGGAACGCCTCGAGCATGTCGAAGACCGGCGCCGGCACATTGCCGCGCAGCATCAGCAGCGCGCCGTGGAAATCGATGCTGCCGGCCTCGAACAGGTAACGGCGCAGTTCGGTCGCCGACAGCGTTTCGGTGTGCTGCACGTCGACCAGCGGCCACTGCGGGAATTCGCGCAGGTAATAGCTGCTGGCGTCCTTGTCCATGCCGATCAGGCCGATCCGCGCCTCGGCGCTGCCGCCGTCGCTGCGCACCGCCTCGGCCACCGTGGACTGCACCGCGGCGATCCACTGGCTTTCGTTGTACAGGTGGTCGCGCAGCGGGCGCAGGATCAGGCGTTCGCCCGCACCCTCGAGCGCCGCCTGGATCATCACGCTGCGCTCGGCAACGGTCCAGGGATTGCGGATGGTACGGGGGGTCTCGGCCGAGCCGATCAGAAAGATGAGTTTCTGGCCACGCGCCAGGGCGTGGCGGGCAACGGCGGCGTGGCCGTTGTGGAAGGGCTCGAAGCGCCCGATGAACACCAGATAGTCGAACTCCATGAGCATCCCTCACGGTTGGGTGGATCGCCGCGGGTCTGTCCCTTGGCGTGGGCAAAATGCTACGCCGATGCCGCATCGCGTCAAGTGACGCACCGCGCAGATTCATCGGCCATCCAGACAGCGCGCGTGGACGCCGCGCCGGCGACGCTGCAGTGCAGCGCGCGTCGCCACAGCGATCGCGCTAGCCTCGTGCGCGCCGCGGCCAAGGGGACCGCCCGGCGCGTCCTGCCGGCCGCCGTTCGGGGCCGCGCGACGCCCCTCCTTCCCTCCTCCCATCACTGCGAGAATCGCATGAACCGATCGAGCAAGCGCGTGTCCGCCTGGCTGCTGGTGTTGTTGCTCGCCTGTCTGTGTGCGCCGGCCATGGCGCAGACCTTCGCCAAGGGCGCCGATGTCAGTTGGATCGACCAGCAGGAGAGCAGCGGGCGCGTGTTCCGCAACGCCTCCGGTGCCACCACCGATTTCTTCTCGCTGCTCAAGGGCACCGGGGTCAACGCGATCCGGTTGCGCGTGTGGGTCAATCCGCAGGGCGGCTGGAACGACGGCGCCGACACGCTGAACATGGCCAAGCGCGCCAAGGCGCAGGGCATGCGCATCATGATCGACTTCCACTACAGCGACAGTTGGGCCGACCCCGGCAAGCAGACCAAGCCGGCGGCCTGGAGCAACCACGACTTCGCCACCCTGGTGAAGGACGTGTATTCGCACACCAACGGCATCCTGTCCTACCTCAAGTCCAACGGCATCGACGTGAGCTGGGTGCAGGTGGGCAACGAGATCAACAGCGGCATGCTGTGGCCGGACGGCAAGACGCCCAACTTCGGCAACCTCGCGCAGCTCATCAACAGCGGCTACAACGCCAGCAAGTCGGTCTACCCCAACGCCAAGGTGGTGGTGCACCTGGCCAACGGCTACGACAACGCGACCTTCCGCTGGTTCTTCGATGGCCTCAAGTCGGCCGGCGGCAAGTGGGACGTGGTCGGCATGTCGCACTACCCGTCCCCCAATGCCTGGCAGAGCGCCAACACCCAGATCGCCAGCAACATGCAGGACATGGTGGCGCGTTACGGCTCGGACGTGATCGTCAGCGAGGTCGGCATGGACTGGCAGCAGGCCGCCACCACCCGCGCGATGCTGGCCGATCTGCTCACCAGGACGCGCGCGCTCGGCAGCCGCGGCCTGGGCGTGTTCTATTGGGAACCCGACGCCTACCCGGGCTGGCAGGGCTACACGATGGGTGCGGTCAACAACAACGGGCAGCTGACCCAGGCGCTGTCGGCGTTCAACTGATCGCCGCTCGACAGGCGCGCCGCGCGGTGGTCACCGACACCACCGCCGTGCCACCATCGCGCGTTCCGCTCCTGTCGAGACCTGCCATGTCGCTGTCGCTGTCGTCCGCGCGCAAGCTCGCGCTCCCTTTGCTGCTGGTGCTGGGCGTGTGCATTGCGCCGGCGCAGGCACATAAGCCGGCGCCGCCCGCCGCGCCGGCCCCGCTCAAGGTCATGAGCTTCAACGTGCGCGTGCCGGTCGACACCGACGGCGACAAGCGCTGGGACGTGCGCCGCAGTGCGATGGCCGCGCTGATCCGCACGCAGCATCCCGACGTGTTCGGCACCCAGGAACTGGTCAAGCGCCAGGCCGACTACCTGGCCGCGCAATTGCCCGAGTACCGCTGGTTCGGCCCCAGCCGCGACGGCAAGGACGACGGCGAACGCATGGGCGTGTTCTACGACAGCCGCACGCTGAAGCTGGTGAAGTCGGGACACTTCTGGCTGTCGGACACGCCGGAGGTGATGGGCAGCATCAGCTGGGGCCATCCGCTGCCGCGCATGGTCAACTGGGGGCTGTTCGAGCGCATCGGCGATGGCCGCCGCTTCTACCTGTTCGATACCCACCTGCCCTATCGCGACGAGGACGAAGCGGCGCGCGCCAAGGGCGCGGCGCTGATTGTGTCGCGCCTGAAGGCGCTGCCGGCGGACGTGCCGGTGGTGCTGACCGGCGACTTCAACACGGTGCCGGACTCGCCGACCTACCGCACCCTCACCGCCAGCCTGGCCGATGCGCGCACGCAGGTGGCGCAGCCGCAGGGTCCGGAAGCGACCTTCCACGATTTCACCGGCCACCCGGACCGGCGCATCGACTGGATCTTCTCGCGCGGCCTGCAGGCCACCCACTACGCCACGCTCGACGCGCGGCCGCAGGGTCACTGGCCGTCGGACCACTTCCCGGTGATCGCCACGTTCGCCTGGCCGAACTGACCCACGTGGGCCTGCGGCATGGACCGCAGGCCGATGTGCGGGAGCGATTCCATCTGTTCGGCATCAGCCGCGACGAGGCGCCAGCGGTAAAGCCTGTCGCGGCTGAAGCCGCTCCTACCAGGCGACCTCATGCCTGGCGAGGCAGACGGTGCGCTAACGAAGTGCCGCTGCTCGCAGGAGCGGCTTCAGCCGCGACGCATGACGTGAAAGGGCTCGGCGTGGCGGGCTGGCCAAGGCCACTCGAGCGCTGCAAGACGGGCAAGACCTCCGGCACAGCCAAAGCAGAAGCGCGTGATCCGCGCAGTGCTTCAGTCGCGATCTCACACCGGAAAGCATCCGGCTCCATCAGCAGTCGGGACCGAAGTCCCTCCCACAGGAAGCAGCTGCGCTGACAGAGGGCCGTGCGGCCGCAGGAGCGGCGTCAGCCGCGACACGCGCCGCCCGGGAAACAGCCGTCGCAAGCGATCCCGAACAGCGTAACAAGGACCGCGCCTGCCGGTTGACGATGCCTCGCTGCACCAGTGCGCAAGCGCATCGCCAGAAGCGTCCGTCGTGCGCCAGCCGACGGATCCTCAGGCCGCCGGCGCGGCATGCGCACACAGCCAGTCCAACACCTGCTGCACCGGCGGCGATGGCGCCGGTGTCGGCCGCCACACGATCGACAACTGGCGCAGCGCCCACGGCTCCTGCAGCGGCACCGCGACCAGTTGCGCGCGCACGCTGACCCGCTCCAGCGCCGCCTGCGGCAGGATCGCCACGCCGGCACCGCGCGCCAACATCCGGCACAACGGTTCGATGCCGTGCACCTGCGCGCGGAGGCGCAACTGCCCGCCGGCGCGCGCCGCCTGCGTGCGCAGGTGTTGCTGCAGGGCACTGTCCTCGGCGAGCCCGAGGAACTGCGCCTGCCACAGCTCCGAGAACCGTAGTTGCGGCGCCTGCGCCAGCGGGTGCGTGGCCGCGGCCACCAGCACCAACCGGTCCTGCCGGAACGGGTGCGCGTGCAGGCCCTGCAGATCGGCATGGTCGGCGATCACCGCCAGATCGGCGCGTTGCTCGCGCAGCGCATCGGCCGCGGCGACGCTGCCCTGCTCGCGCAGCGCCAGATCGATGCGCGGATGCGCCACCAGGAACGCGGCCAGCACCTCCGGCAACCATTCCGACAACGCCGCGGTATTGGCCAGCAGGCGCACGCTGGTCGGGTGGCCGCCGGCGTACTCGCCCAGTTCGCTGCGCATCGCCTCGGCCTGGCCCAGCAATTGCCGCGCGTGCCGCAGCAGCGCGGTGCCGGCTGCGGTGAGGCCGACGCCGCGCGGGCCGCGCTCGAACAACGCAACCCCGAGCTGCGTCTCCAGCGCGCGGATGCGCGCACTGGCGGCGGCCAGCGACAGCGCCGCGCGGTCAGCGCCGGCGGTGATGCTGCCGGCCTCGGCCACCGCCAGGAACAGCCGCAGATCGATGAAATCCAGATGCATCGGCACTCCCGCCTTCGTCGTTGCCGAAGTCTGCCTGAAGCATTCGCGCATTGTCCGGCCGCCGCGGCGCGCCGATGCTGGGCCCCATGGACACCCTTGCACCGCACCTGATGCCGATCGCCCCGGTGTTCCTGCTTGCCGGCGGCGTCAAGGGTGTGGCCGGCATGGGCCTGCCGACGGTGGCGATGGGCCTGCTCGGGCTGTGGCTGACGCCGACCGAGGCCGCGGCACTGCTGGCGCTGCCGTCGCTGCTGACCAACCTGCAACAGGCATGGGGCGCGGGCACGGGCGCGCTGCTGCGGCGGCTGTGGCCGCTGCTGGCGTGCATCGTCGCCGGCACCTGGTGCAGCGCCGGCATCCTCGCCGGCGCCGACCCGCGGCTGGCGCGCGCCGGGCTGGGCGCGTTGCTGGCGCTGTACGCCGTGCTCGGCCTGGTCCAGTGGCAGGGGCGCCTGTCGCCCTCGCAGGCGCGCTGGGCAGCCCCGCCGGTGGGCCTGGCGACCGGTCTGCTGACCGGCGCCACCGGCGTGTTCGTGTTGCCGGTACTGCCCTACCTCGTGGCATTGCACCTGCCGCGGGAGACGCTGATGCGCGCCCTGGGCAGTTGCTTCGCTGCGGCGACCCTGGCGCTGGCCGCGGCGCTGATCGCGCACGGCGCCTTCCCCACGCAGGCACTGGGCCCCTCGTTGCTGGCGCTACTGCCCACCGCGATCGGCATGTGGCTGGGCGCTCGGCTGCGCGAGCGCATTTCCGCCAGCGCGTTCCGCCGTGTGTTCTTCCTGACCCTGCTGGGGCTGGGCGTGCATCAGCTGTGGCAGGCGCTGGGCTGAAGACGTGATTTCGCCGCAGCACCGCTCAGCCGTAGGATGACCCGGCATCCCCGAGAAGCCCTGTCGCGGCGGAAGCCGCTCCTACGACACAACACGGCAAGGACGCGGCGGACCGAACGCCGCATTCGCGGTGCGTGCCGATCACCAGGCCGTGGCCTGCCGGCCCGCGCAGCCCGCCGGTTCCTCCGCACGCACCGACACCGACACCGTGCGTGGACCGATCGGTCAGCACACGACGATGGCGCAGGTCGGGACCTGCAACCCGGACCTGCAACAAAAAACGCGCCACCGCTGAGCGATGGCGCGTTCGTGTTCGCACGACGGTGGAGCGTGGACTCAGTCGGCCCAGCGCCCCGGGCCGGTGGACTGCGGCAGCACTTGCACCGACAGCGGACGGTCCTTCTCCAGCAGGTTGACCGCATCGCTCAGGATCGACGCCGATTCGCGCAGCAGCGGGTCCGGGCGCTTGTCGACCAGCTTCTCGCGTGCGGCATCCTTGACGATGTCGCGCTCGTTGCCGGTCAGGCCGTCGTCGCTGCTGTCGTCGGCGAGCGGATCCAGCGGCAGGCCGAGCTGCTTGCGGATCTCCTGGCGCTGCTTGCGCTGCGCGTCCTGCTTCTCACGCTCGGCGCGGCGCTCGGCCTCGTTGAGCACCACATACTTCTTCGCCGCCTCGGTGCGGAACTGGCGCACGTCCTCTTCCCACCACTGGAATTCCTTGTCGTTGGCGATGCGCGTGGTGTGCAGCGCCTCCAGCTTGGGCAGCAGCGGCGCGAAATTGCCGTACTGGGTGTGCGGCACCGCGGCGATGCGGCTCCACGGCAGCGCGTTGTCGTAGGTGCTTTCGCCGAACTCGGTGGCATCGACGCTGGCCGGGAAGGCGATGTCCGGCACCACGCCCTTGTGCTGGGTGCTGCTGCCGCTGACGCGGAAGAACTGGGCGATGGTCAGCTTGACCTGGCCGAAGCGGTCGGTCTCGTTGGCCGGCCAGCGGTCCAGGTCGACGATGTTTTGCACCGTTCCCTTACCGAAGCTGGTCTCGCCGATGATCAGGCCGCGGCCGTAATCCTGGATGGCGCCGGCGAAGATCTCCGACGCCGAGGCCGAACCGCGGTTGATCAGCACCGCCAGCGGGCCGTCCCAGGCCACGGCCGGGTTCTGGTCGCTGTTGACGGTGACGCGGCCGCCGGATTCGCGCACCTGCACCACCGGGCCCTGCTCGATGAACAGGCCGGTCAGTTCGATCGCCTCATCCAGCGAACCGCCGCCGTTGTTGCGCAGGTCCAGCACCACGCCGTCGACCTTGTCGGTCTTGAACCCGGCCAGCAGCTTGGCCACGTCGCGGGTCGCCGAGGCATAGTCCTTGGCGTTGCGGCGGCGGCCTTCGAAGTCCTGGTAGAACGCCGGCAGCTTGATCACGCCGATGCGCCGCGCGGGCTCGCCGTCCTTCGCCGGCAATTCGATGGTCTCGCCCTTGGCGGCCTGTTCAGCCAGGCGCACCTTCTGCCGGGTCAGCAGCACCTGGCGGTGCTTGCCGTCCACGCCGGCCTCGGCCGGGATGTACTCCAGGCGCACCTGGGTGTCCTTGTCGCCGCGGATCTTGGCGACGACGTCGTCGATGCGCCAGCCGATCACGTCCTCGACCGGGCCGCTCTTGCCCTGGCCGACACCGACGATGCGGTCGCCCGGCTTGAGCGTGCCGTCCAGCGCCGCCGGACCGCCCGGGATCACCTCGCGGATCACCACCAGGTCGTCCTGCTTCTGCAGCTGTGCGCCGATGCCTTCCAGCGACAGCGACATCTGCTGGTTGAAGTTCTCGGCGGTGCGCGGGGTGAAGTAGTCGGTGTGCGGATCGACCGTGTTGGTGTAGGCGTTCATGAAGAACTGGAACACGTCCTCGCTCTTCAGTTCCTTCACCGAGTCGTCGAGGTTGGCGTAGCGCTTGTCCAGGGTCTTGCGGATGTCTTCCGGCTTCTTGCCGGCGAGCTTTAGCCGCAGCCAGTCGTTCATCACCGACTTGCGCCACAGCGCATCCAGCTCCTGGTCGTCCTTGGCCCATGGCGCGTTCTTGCGGTCGTACTCGAACTTCTCGTCGCCGTCGAAGTTGAAGTCCTGCTTGAGCAGCTTGCGCGCGTAGGCGATGCGCTCGTCCACCCGCTGCCGGTACACGGCGAAGATCTGGAACGCCGGTTCCAGCTGGCCGGAGGCGATGTTGGCGCCGAGGTTGTTCTGGAAGCTGGCGAACTTGTCGACGTCGGCCTGGGTGAAGAACTGCTTGCTGCCGTCGAGGGTCTCCAGGTACTTCTTGAAGACCTCCTTGGAGGTGGCCTCGTCGAGGGCGCGCGGCCGGTAGGCGTAGCGGCTGTCGGACAACAGGCCGTACACCAGCTTGGCGGTGGTGGCCTGGTCGGCGGTGGCAGCGGCCGGCAGTGCGGGCGCATCGGTCCGGGCGAACAGCGCCAGCGGTGCGGTCAGCGCAAACGCCAGCAGGAAGGCGGAAGCTTTGAATTTCATCTGGGGACTCTCGGCACCAGGCCGTCAGGGGGGCAGCACATCGCGTGAGACAACACGACAGTGACGCAAGTTGCAGGCCGTGTCACCTGTTCATGAAGCAGACTAGCGGCCGGCCTGCGCAGAAGTGTGAACGCTGCCGGTGCGAGCCGTGCAGACGGCGGTGCTGCGGCGACGAACGCGCAGCGCCGGCGCGACAGGACGCGCGGCGCGAGATCGCGCGGATGCGGCTCAGGCAGCGACGCCAGCGCCGGCCGCCTGGCGATCGGCGTGGTAGGAGGACCGCACCATCGGGCCGGAGGCGACGTGGCTGAAGCCCAGCGCGTTGCCGTATTCCTCCAGCGCCTTGTACTCGTCCGGGGTCCAGTAGCGCATCACCGGATGGTGATGGGCGGTCGGCTGCAGGTACTGGCCGATGGTGACCATGTCCACGTCGTGCGCGCGCAGGTCGCGCAGGGTCGCCTGCACTTGCTCCAGCGTCTCGCCGAGGCCGAGCATGATGCCGGACTTGGTGGCGATGGCCGGGTGCTGCGCCTTGAACTTCTTCAGCAGGGTCAGCGACCACTGGTAGTCGGCGCCCGGACGCACGTTGGGATACAGGTCCGGCACCGTCTCGATGTTGTGGTTGAACACATCCGGCGGGTTGGTCGCCAGGATCTCCAGCGCGCGGTCCATGCGGCCCTTGCCGCGGAAGTCCGGGGTCAGGATCTCGATGCGGGTGGTCGGCGCGGCCACGCGGATCGCGCCGATGCAGTCGGCGAAATGCTGGGCGCCGCCGTCGCGCAGGTCGTCGCGGTCGACGCTGGTCACCACCACGTACTTCAGGCCCATGTCGGCCACGGTCTGCGCCAGGCTGGCCGGCTCGCCGGCATCCGGCGGCTTGGGCCGGCCGTGGGCGACATCGCAGAACGAGCAGCGCCGGGTGCAGACCTCGCCCAGGATCATGAAGGTGGCGGTGCCGTGACCGAAGCACTCGTGGATGTTCGGGCAACTGGCCTCTTCGCAGACGGTGACCAGGCGGTTCTCGCGCAGCTTGGCCTTGAGGTTCTGCACCGCATTGCCGGAAGGAATGCGTACGCGGATCCACGACGGTTTTCGCAGCACCGGCGCGTCGGCGAACTGCACCGGCGAGCGCGCGATCTTGTCGCCGCCCAACTGCTTGACGCCGGTCTGCAGCGGCGCGGACGCGCTGTCGCCGGAAAGGACCTGCAAGGGAATGGAGCGTGCGCTGGGCTGGGTCATGGCGTGGTCGGCGGGCAGGCGGTCAGGCCGCGTGCGTGAGCGAGAGGTCGGGCAAGGCGTCGAGCGGCTGCAGGGTCAGCCCGAACTGGCGCGCCAGTTGGGCCAGCAGGACCGGAGTGACCGCCTGCATGCCGGAGGGACCGCCCAAGTCTAGCACCGCGGTCACCTGCAGGCCCTGGTAGCCGCAGGGATTGATCCGGTGGAACGGCTCCAGGTCCATCGCCACGTTGAACGACAGGCCGTGGAAGGTGCATCCGCGGCGCACGCGGATGCCGAGCGCGGCGACCTTGGCACCGCCGACATAGACGCCCGGCGCGCCGTCGCGGCGCTGGCCGAGGATGTTCCATTCGTCGAGGGTGTCGATGATCGCCTGCTCGATCCGGCACACGTAGTCGCGCACGCCGATGTGCAGCCGGCGCAGGTCCAGCAGCGGGTACACCACCAACTGGCCGGGGCCGTGGTAGGTGACCTGGCCGCCGCGATCGACCTGCAGCACCGGAATGTCGCCGGGCGCCAGCACGTGTTCCGGCTTGCCGGCCTGGCCGAGGGTGAACACCGGGTCGTGTTCGACCACCCACAGTTCGTCGGGCGTGGCCTCGTCGCGCGCGTCGGTGAAGCGCTGCATCGCCCGCCACACCGGCTCGTAGGGCTGGCGGCCGAGCTGGCGCACCCGGCACGGCGGCAGCGTCGGTGCCGGCGCCAGTGGCGCGTCCTCGGCTACAGCGTCCACTTCACTTCCGGGTGTTCGCGCAGCGCCTGGTGCGCGGCGTCGTACTGGGCGCGGTCGACCGCGCGGAAGGCGATGCGGACCGACACGTACTTGCCGTTGGACGAATGCTTCCAGCTGATGCGCTCTTCCATCACCTCCACGCCGGCGGCGACGAGCAGGCGCGGCAGTTCGGCCTCCAGGCCGGTGTTGGCGGTGCCCATGGCGCTGAGTTCGAACACGCCGGGGAACTGGAAACCGTGATCGGGGTTGTCGGAAGTGATGTCCATGCCCGCATTATCGGGCCGGCGCCGGGCAAACCCAAGGCCGCGCCGGTGGGCAGCGAAGCAGCCCTTGGCGCCGGCGCGTCCGAGGCGCGCCGGCGGGCCAGGCGCTGTCGCGCCCTGCGCGCAGGGGCATTGGCTTCTTGCTCCCACGTCCCACTGCCGCCTTCACACGGCAAGCGGGCAAATGGGACGGACAAACCCAAGCGGACGAATTTGTCCGCCGACGCGCATACACCTATCCTTGTCGCACGGGCTGCGTTCATGGTCCCTGCTGTTCACCCCCCGCCACCGGCGGCCGGCGGGCGGCGCCGTCCTCCCTCTTCCGAACAGAGACGCATTCATGTCGTCATCGCGCCCGCTCCTTCCGCTGGCTGTTGCCCTCGCCCTCATCGCCGCGCCCGCGGCCGCCACCACGCAATGCCCACGCGACACCCTGGAAGCGACCGCGCCCACGGTGAACTTCCGCGTCGACAACGACCTGTTCGGCGGCGCCGGCCAGGACCAGGGCTATACCAACGGGTTCGGCCTGATCCTGGTCTCGCCGAATCTGCGCGACTACACCGAGGACCCCTGCCTGCCCCGGCTGGCGCGGGCGGTGAACCGCGCGCTGACATGGTTGCAGCCGAACAGCGACTTCACCCAGCGCAACATGACCTTCGCGATCGGCCAGGCGCTGTTCACCCCCACCGACAAGACCCGCCGCGACCTGATCGAGGACGACCGTCCCTACGCCGGCCTGTTGCTGATGAACATCGGCTACAACGCGCGCAACGACGAGCGCCTGCGCACCACGCAACTCACCCTGGGCCTGATCGGCCCGTCGACGCAGGGCAAGCAGGTGCAGGATGCGGTGCATGAGTTACTGGGCGACGCCAAGTTCCAGGGCTGGGACAACCAGTTGCACGACGAACCGGTGTTCCGCGTGCTGCACGAGCGCCTGCGCCGCTGGTCCGGCGACGGCAGCCGCGACGGCTGGGGCTGGGACGCGATCAGCCACTGGGGCGGCGCGCTCGGCACGCTGGATACCCACGCCAATGCCGGCATGGAACTGCGCCTGGGCTGGAAGCTGCCCGACGATTTCGGCAGTTCGCCGCTGCGCCCTGCCGGCGAAAACGTCGCCCCGCCGGCCAGCAGCGTCGGCAGCGGCTGGTCGGCGCACCTGTTCGTGACCAGCGACGGCCGCTGGGTGCTGCGCGACATCACCCTGGACGGCAACACCTTCCGCGACAGCCACAGCGTGAAGAAGCGCCCCTTCGTCGGCGACGCCGGCATCGGCCTGGCGGTGATGCGCGGCAAATGGAAGTTCGCGCTCGCCCGCTACTGGCGCACCCGCGAGTTCGACCTGCAACGGCAGACGCCGGTGTTCGGGAGTTTTACGATCAGCTATCGGCTTTGAGGCCGGGAGTGGGGAATCGGGAATGGGGAATAGCAAAAGCAGGGTTCCCATCTCCCAACCAATCCGCCAGGTCGTGGGACGCCGCTTTTGCCATTCCCCATTCCCCGTTCTCCATTCCCAAGAAAAAAGCCGGCGTTTCCGCCGGCTTTTTTCAAAACTTACTCCGATTCCCACCACATCCAGAAGCTGTCCCACAGGCGCTTGAAGAAGCCGGCCTCGTCGACCGCCTTCAGCGCCACCAGCGGGGCCTGCGCCACCACCTTGCCGTCCAGGCTCACCTTGACCATGCCGATCTGCTGGCCCTGCTTGATCGGCGCCTCCAGGGTCTTGGGCACTTCGATCGCCGGCTTCAGTTCGTTGTAGCGGCCGCGCGGCACGCTGACCAGCAGCGGCTGCGCCACGCCCAGCAGCACCTGCTTCTCGGTGCCCTTCCACACGCGCTGCTGCGCGACCTGCTTGCCCGGCTCGTACAGGCTGTGGGTCTCGAAGAAGCGGAAGCCCCAGTTCAGCAGCGCCAGGCTGTCCTCGGCGCGCTGCTTCTCGGAGCTGTCGCCCATCACCACCGCGATCAGGCGCTGGTCGCCGCGCTTGGCCGAGCTGAGCAGGCAGTAGCCGGCTTCGGAGGTGTGCCCGGTCTTGATGCCGTCCACGCTGGGGTCGCGCCACAGCAGCAGGTTGCGGTTCGGCTGGGTGATGTCGCCGACGCGGAATTCCTTGATCTTGTTGTACGCGTAGGTTTCCGGATAGTCGCGCACCATCGCCCGGCCCAGCAGCGCCAGATCGTAGGCGGTGGTGTAGTGGCCTTCGGCCGACAGGCCGTGGGCGTTGACGAAGTGCGAACCGGTCATGCCGATCTTCTTCGCGTACTCGTTCATCAGCGACGCGAAGGCTTCCTCGCTGCCGGCGGTATGTTCGGCCAGCGCGATCGCGGCGTCGTTGCCGGACTGGATCGCCATGCCCTTTTCCATGTCTTCCAGGCGCGCGGTCTTGTTGACCGGGAAGCCGCTGTAGCTGCCATCGGTGCCGGCGCCGCCCTCGCGCCAGGCGCGCTCGCTGAGCATGACCTGGTCGTCGCGGGTGATCTTGCCCAGCTTCAGTTCGGCCGCGATCACGTACGAGGTCATCACCTTGGTGATGCTGGCCGGGGCCACGCGTTCGTGTTCGTTCTCGCCGGCCAGCACCTGGCCGGTGGCGTAATCCATCAGCACCCAGGACTTGGAGACGGCCGGCTTCGGCGCGGGCGGGATCGCCACGGTGGCCGGAGCGGCGGCAGCGGCGGCCGGCGGCGCGGGAACCGGACCGGGCGTCTGCGCGGAAACCAGGCCGACGGCGAACGTGGCCACGGCAGCGACGGCGAAGCGGAATTTCATCTAAAACGACTCCTGGCGGGCCCGAAGGCCGATGGAAAACGCGACATTGTAGGCCGAGCCGGCGCCCGGGCAGAGGCACACACGCTGCCGCCACGACCCGGCGTTAAGCCATCGGCATGGCCGCACGCTCGCAGCCGCGGCCGCGACGCCTCAATCCTTGACGATCTGCGGCCGGCCGAAGCCCAGGCCGGCGATGCGCGCGGCCAGTTCCGCGGCGCGGCCATGGTCCTCGGCGGCCACCCGCAGCCGCCACAGGGTCCGGCCACCGGAGACGATATCGCTGACGCTGGCGCCGACGATGCCGGCCGAGGCCAGCTGCGACAGCGCGCGGTTGGCGTTCTCGCGGCTGGCGAAGCTGGCCACCTGCAGCAGGATGCCGAGCGGCCCGCGCGCGCTGTCGGCCTCGGGACGCGTTGCGACAGTGGCAACCGTCCTGGGCGGCGTTGCCGGCGTCGCCACCGCAACGCTCGGCGCGGCCACGACGGCCGCAGGCGCGGCAGTGGGCGTGGCGGTCGCGGTGCCGCGGGAGCCGCGCACCGGGGTGTTCGCCGCGGCCACGCTGGGGGCGGGCGTGCCCGGCTTGCCGGTGGCCACGCGCACGCCGCGCGACTTCATCCAGGCGTCGAAGCGGTCGGCATCGCCGACCCGGCCCGGCGCGTCCTGGACGCGATAGCGCCAACGCTCGCCTTCCGGCAGCGCCGCGGCCGTGGCCGTGGCCGCCGCCGCGGTGGGCGCGGTGACCGCGGCCGTGCCGGCGCGCGCCGGCACGGTCGTGGCAGCGGCCACCGTGGCGCCGGCCGACTTCGCCGGCAGGGTCTTCACCAAATCGTCCATCTGCGCCGCGCGCCGCACCGCGGCGGGATCGCGCGTGACGGTATCGCTGCGCGCGCTGGTCAGCAGCGTCGCCGGCGCGCGGCCGGTGCGGCGCCGCGCCAGCAGGTCGCCGTTGTCGGCCGGGGTCAGGCCGCGCACTTCCACGCGGCCGGTGCCCTTGCCGGTGATGCCAAGCTTGACCGCGGCCGCGTAGCTCAGGTCGATCAGCCGGTCGTCGTGGAACGGGCCGCGGTCGTTGACCCGCACCACCACCGATTCGCCGTTGTCCAGGTTGGTGACCAGGGCGAAGCTGGGCAGCGGCAGGGTCTTGTGCGCGGCGGTGAACGCGTACATGTCGTAGACCTCGCGGTTGGAGGTCAGCCGGCCATGGAACTTGCTGCCGTAGTACGAGGCGGTGCCGCGCTCGACGTAGCTGTGCGGATCGTCGATGACCACGTACTCGCGGCCCAGCACCATGTACGGGGAGCGGTTGCCGATCGCCGACCGCGGCTCGTCGGTGACCAGCGGCTCGGGGATGCAGGCAACGTTGGGCACGTAGTCCGGGGTGGTGTCGCGCACGCCGGGCGCGTACAGGCCGCCGGCGGTGTAGTTGCCGCGCTTGGACGGGTCTTCCTTGGCCGGCGCGTAGGGCGAGGTCGAGGGGCAGCCGGTGGCGACGTGCGCCGGGCCCTTGCCCTCGACCCGGATGCCTGGCCCGGCGCCGCCGGCGGTCTTCTTCGGGGCGCTGCTGCAGGCGGCCAGCGCCAGCACAGCGACGACGGGAGCGATCCGGAGCAGCGCGTTCGGGTTCATGCCGGTGGTAACTCCTTGCCGGCGATGGCCTGGGACAGTTGGTACACGGCCATCGCGTACATCTTGGAATTGTTGTAGCGGGTGATCGCGTAGTAGTTCTGGAAGCCCAGCCAGTACTGCTTGCCGGCGCTGCCGTCGAGCGCGATCGGGGTGGCGGTGGCGCCAGCCGGCACCGGCACGTTCGGCGTGTAGCCGCGCGCGGCCAGGTCGGCCAGGGTGTAGGTCGGCGTCCAGTCGGTCGGATTGAATTCCTCGGCACCGGAACGCAGCGTGGCCGGCACCGCGACCAGCCCGTCGCGCACCCAGCCGCCCTTCTTGACGAAGTAGTTGGCGATGGACGAGAACGCGTCGTCGTAGTCGGTGAACAGGTTGCGCTTGCCGTCGCCATCGCCGTCCACCGCGAACTGGCGGTAGCTGGAGGGCATGAACTGGCCCAGGCCCATCGCGCCGGCATAGCTGCCGATCAGCGTGGTGATGTCCAGGTTCTCCTCGCGCGCCAGCGCGAACAGCTGGCCCAGCTCATCGCGGAAGAACAGCTCGCGGCGCACCTCGCGCTCGAGCTTGGCCGGATCGCCGCTGCGCGGATAGCGGAACGCCAGCGTGTACAGCGCGTCCAGCACGCGGTAGGAACCGGCGTTCTTGCCGTAGCTGGTCTCCACGCCGATGATCGCGACGATGGTCTCGGCCGGCACGCCGGTGCGCGCCTGCACCCGCTGCAGTTCGTCGCGGTGCGTGGCCAGGAACGCGCGGCCGCCGTCGATGCGCGCCTGGCTGATGAACATCGGCCGGTACTCGCTCCACGGCTTGACCCGCTCGGCCGGGCGCGACATCGCCGCGACGATCGCATCCTTGAACTGCGCCTGCGCCAGGGTCGCCTCGATCTGCGCCGGATCGATGCCGTACTTGGCCGCGGTGTCGCGGACGAAGTTGGCACGGGCGACCTCGAACGGCACCGGGGTCAGGTCCACCGGCGGCGCCTGCACCGCCTCGGGCGCGGCTTCGACCGGCGGTGCCGGGCGTGGCGCCGGCGGCGGCGCGCTGGCCTGCGGCGGCGAAGGCGGCGCCTTGGGCTGGGTCGCGCATGCGACCAGGCCAAGCGTGAGCAGGCAAATCAGCGAGCGTCGGATCATGCCGGCAGACTACCAGATTCAAGATGAATTTCTACCAATAACGCCATGAAACAAAAGAACTTTGCCCCAGGTCAAGTGCGCCTGCAGCATGACCTGACGGCATGCACCGGGTGCGCACCCCGGCCTCCGGCGTGGCGACGGCACAAAAAAGCCGCCGGGTTGCCCCCGACGGCCTGGCCCACGCGTAGCGACCCACTCAGAACGGCGCGTCGATGTCGACCACGTCGATCAGCTTGTGATTGACGAATTCCTTGATGCCCAGCCCGATCAGTTCGCGCCCGTAGCCGGAACGGCGCACGCCGCCGAACGGCAGGTCGGCCTTGACCATGGTCGGATGGTTGACGAACACCATGCCGGTGGAGATGCGCCTAGCCACCGCCACGCCGCGCGCCTCGTCGCCGGTGAACACCGAGCCGCCCAGGCCGAACGGCGAATCGTTGGCGATGCGTACCGCGTCGTCCTCGTCCCGGGCGCGGAACAGCATCGACACCGGGCCGAAGAACTCCTGGTGGTAGGCTGGGTTGTCCGGGGCGACGTCGGTGAGGAGGGTTGGCTGCACGAACGCGCCATGCACCGGCACCGGCGGCCCGACCTCGGTCGCGGTGGCGCCATGCCTGACCGCCTCGGCGATCTGCCGCTTCAGCTCGTCGGCGGCGCCTTGCGACGACAGTGGCGCCAGGGTGGTGGCCGGATCCATCGGATCGCCGGCCTTCAGCGCCGCCACGCCGTCGGTGTAGCGGCGCAGGAATTCCGCGTACACCTCTTGCACCACGATCATGCGCTTGGACGACACGCAGACCTGGCCGCCGTTCCAGTGGCGGCCGAACACCGCCCACTTCACCGTCTTCTCCAGCGGCGCATCGTCCAGCACCACGAAGGCGTCGGCACCGCCCAGTTCCATGGTCGACTTCTTCAGCGCCTTGGCCGCCTGGGCCGCGACGATGGCGCCGGCACCTTCCGACCCGGTGAGCGCCACGCCGTGCACGCGCGGATCGTTGAGGATGGTCTCCACCTGGCCGCGGGTGGCGTAGAGATTGGCGAAGGCCCCGGCCGGCAACCCGGCTTCGGCCATCAGCGCCTCGAACTTGGCCGCGCACTGCGGCACGTTGGAGGCGTGCTTGAGCAACACGGTGTTGCCGGCCGACAGTTGCGGGGCGATGATCCGCGCGATCTGGTAGTACGGGAAATTCCACGGTTCGATCGCCAGCAGCACGCCCAGCGGCTCGTGCACCACCATCGCCCTGCCCTCGGCCGGATCGGCCACCGGCAGATGCTCCGGCGCCAGCAAGCGCTCGGCGTTGACCGCGTAGTACTCGAAGATGTCCGCCGACAGCCGCACCTCGGCTTCGGCCTCGCCGATCAGCTTGCCCATTTCCAGGGTCAGCAGGCATGCGTACTCGCGGGTGTTGGCGCGCAGCAGCCGCGCCGCGACATGCATCACCCTGGCGCGTTCGGCGAACGGGGCCTGCTTCCATTGCTGGAACGCGGCGTCGGCGGCATCGATCGCGGCCAGCACCTGCGCATCGGTGGCCTCCGGGAAGGTGGCGAGCAATTCGCCGGTATAGGGATTGCGGGTGGCATAGGTCATGGTGGTGTCCTCGTGGAAGGTCGGAAAGCGCCGGACGCCTCGTGCCGGCGCGGGAAGCGGTTGGGTCAGGCGGCCAGTTCCTTCACCGCCTGCACCATGCGGTTGAGCACCGCGGCGGCGTCGCCGTAGACCATGTCGCAGTTGTCGCCGTAGAACAGCAGGTTCTCCACGCCGGCGTAGCCCTTGCCCTGGCCGCGCTTGATCACGTAGACCTGATGCGCCTGGTCGGCGTTGAGGATCGGCATGCCGTAGATCGGCGAGGCCTTGTCGGTGCGCGCCGCCGGGTTGACCACGTCGTTGGCGCCGATCACCAGCGCCACGTCGGTGCTGGCGAAGCTGTCGTTGATGTCCTCCATGTCGTAGATCAGGTCGTACGGCACGCCGGCTTCGGCCAGCAGCACGTTCATGTGCCCGGGCATGCGCCCGGCGACCGGATGGATGGCGAACTTCACGTCGACGCCGGCGGCCTGCAGCAGCTTCACCAGTTCGTACAGCCGCCCTTGCGCCTGCGCCACGGCCAGGCCGTAACCCGGCACGATGATCACGCTGGAGGCGTAGCGCATCGACGTCGCCGCATCGCCCGGCTCGACCGCGGTCATGCGGCCCTGCACGTCGCCCTGCACTACCGCGGCGCCGTCGCCGAAATTGCTGAACAACACGTTGCCCAGCGAGCGGTTCATCGCCTTGGCCATCAGCACGGTCAGCAAGGTGCCGGCCGAGCCGACCACCATACCGGCGATCATCAGCGCCGGGTTCTGCAGGGCGAAGCCTTCCAGGCCCACCGCCAGGCCGGTGAAGGCGTTGTACAGCGAGATCACCACCGGCATGTCGGCGCCGCCGATCGGCAGCGTCATCAGCACGCCGAAGCCCAGCGCGGCAACGAAGAACGCTGGCGCCGCCCAGGCGCCGCCCGTACCGGTGACCACCAGTGTGCCGAGCACCAGCGCGACCAGGAACACCGCAGCATTGAACGCGCTCTGCCCCTTGAACCGCCACGCGGTGTTGATGCGGCCATCGAGCTTGGCCCAGGCGATCACCGACCCGGACAGCGAGATCGCGCCGATCAGCGCGCCGAGCACGGTCACCGCCAGGTGCAGGCCCCCCTGCTGCGGCTGCCGCGCGGTCAGCGCGACCCCGGCCACCGCCGCGGCTGCGCCGCCGCCCATGCCGTTGTACAGCGCCACCATCTGCGGCATCGCGGTCACCGCGACACGGCGGCCGCTGCGCCAGGCCCAGGCACCGCCCAGCAGCAACGCCAGCAGCGCCAGGGCCAGGTTGGTCAGCGCATGCGGACGCGCCGCGGGCTGCAGGTCGGCGAGATAGCCGAAGGCGGCGGCCACCGCCACCAGCATGCCGATCCCCGCCAGGACGATGCCGCGCAGCGCGGTCACCGGCGAGGACATGCGCTTGAGGCCGAGGATGAACAACAAGGCCGCGGCGAATCCGCTCAGTTCCACCAGGAGCGAGAGCATGGCGCTACTCCTTCGCGGCCGGCGCGGCGCTGGGCTTGAACATCGCCAGCATGCGGTCGGTGACCACGTAGCCGCCGGCGGCATTGCCGGCGCCCAGCAACACACCGACGAAACCGACCGCCTGGCCGGCGACGGTATCGGCATTGAACAGCGCGTGCATCGCACCGACCACGACGATGCCGTGGACGAAGTTGGAACCGGACATCAGCGGCGTGTGCAGGATCGACGGCACCTTGCCGATCACTTCGTAGCCGGTGAACGCGGCCAGCATGAACACGTACAACGCGATCAGCCAGCTCATCGACAGATCGAGGGACATGACTCAGGACTCCTTGGTGGGAACGGGCGCGGCGGCCGGCACCGGTGGGTGGCAGAGGCGGCCGTCATGGGTGAGCGCGGTGCCGGCGACCACCGCATCGTCGAAGTCCGGCGCCAGTGCGCCGTCGCGCACCAGCAGGTCGAGCAGCCCCAGCAGGTTCTTGGCGTACAGCTCGCTGGCGTGCTGGGCCAACGCCGAAGGAACGTTGCGGGGGGCGACGAGGGTGACCGGTCCGACGTCCACGGTCTGCCCCGGCACGCTGCCTTCGCAGTTGCCGCCGCTGTCGGCGGCGAGATCCACGATCACCGCGCCGGGCTTCATGCCGGCGATCTGCTCGCGGTCGATCAGGATCGGCGCGGTGCGCCCGGGCACATTGGCGGTGGTGATGATCAGATCGGCCTGCTGGATGTGCTGGGTCAGCACCGATGCGGCCTTGGCCCGCTCCTCGGCGCTGAGTTCGCGCGCATAGCCGCCCTCGCCGCGCGCGTCGATGCCGGTGTCGACGAAGCGCGCGCCGACCGACTGCGCCTGCTCGCGGGTCTCCGGACGCACGTCGTAGCCTTCGGTGATCGCGCCAAGCCGGTGCGCGGTGGCCAGCGCCTGCAGGCCGGCCACGCCCAGGCCCATCACCAGCACGCGCGCGGCGCGCAGCGAACCGACCGCGGTGGTCATCATCGGCAGGATGCGCGGCAGATGCACGGCGCCGAGCAGCGGCGCGTAATAGCCGGCCAACGCGGCCTGGCTGGACAGCACATCCAGCGCCTGCGCGCGGCTGATGCGCGGCACGGTCTCCATCGCGAAGGCGGTGATGCGGCGTTCGCACAGCAGCTCCAGCAGGCCGGGCAGCTTGGCCGGGTACAGCATCGCGATCAGCATGCTGCCCGGGCGCAGCGCCGCCACCGTGCGCAGCGATGGCGCCTGCACGGCCAGCAGCAGGTCCGCACCGGCCACCACCTCTTGCGCATCGTCGAGCACGGTGGCGCCGGCATAGGCAGCATCCGGCAATCGCGAACCGCTGCCGGCACCGGCCTGCAGGCGCAGCTGTGCGCCCAGCCTGGCCAGCTTCGGCAGCACCGCGGGCACCATCGCCACGCGGCGCTCCTCGGCCTGTTCTTCCCTCAGGACTGCAACAGTGAACGCCATGATCGCGGCTCG
The DNA here is from genome assembly GCF_040529045.1 of Xanthomonas indica. Lineage (NCBI taxonomy): Bacteria > Pseudomonadati > Pseudomonadota > Gammaproteobacteria > Lysobacterales > Lysobacteraceae > Xanthomonas > Xanthomonas indica. The sequence continues at coordinate 4,579,868 of NZ_CP131914.1, forward strand.
CTTGGAGGACGCGTGCACTGTGCGCGCCGGCCGACGCGCGGGCATTGATCCGGATCAAGCGCGCTGCCGCATCACGCGCATAAAGAACGCGCGCGCTGAGCGCAGCAGGGCGGCGGAACGCTGCGGTGTGACAGGACGCTGGCATCACGTGCGAACGATTGCAGTGCGTGGCGGCGCACGCCATCAAAGCCGCAAGACGCAGACACCAACCGCTCCCGCCACGCGGGCGCGCGCCGAGTGGCCGCCGGCGTTGCGCGTGCGGGCTACAGGGCCGGGAACACCGGCGCGCTGCTGCAGGCAGGGACCGACCCGGCGAGCGTGGTCGCATAGGTCGAGGCCGCGCTGCTGTCCTCGCTCAAGTGCAGGTCGGACTGGTCCACGCCGATGCGTGCGTTGCTGGCATGCAGGGCGGTGACGTCGGCGGCCACGTGCGCCAGCACCAGGTCCAGCGGCGTCGCGGCGCTGTAGCCCTGCACCGTGCTGCCCTTGCCCGCCGGCGTGTCCTGCGCGCGCAGGCCATCGACCACGATGCCGGTGAAGCTGGGCACGCTGCCGCTGCGGCTGCCGCCGCGGTCGTGGCCGTACAGCGGCGTGATCACCAGCGGCCTGGCCACGCCGAACAGGCAGGTGTTGCGGTAGAGCACGTCGCGCACCGGACCGCCCTTGGCCAGGCCGGTCTTGATGCGCAGGCCGTTGTTGTCGGTGGCGACGATGCCGTCGGCGTCGTGGCCGACCACGCTGTTGCCGTCCACCAGCACGTTGCCGACGCCGTACATCACCTCGCTGCCGATGGAGATGCCGTGGGTGCCGTAGAAGCGCGAGTCGCGCACGGTGATGTCGGCCGAGCGCGCCGCGCTGGTCTTGATCGCGACGCCATCGTCGCCGGCCATCACGTCGTTGTCGGCCAGGGTCGCGTTGCGCACGCTGTCCAGATCCAGGCCGTCGGTATTGGGGCTGTTGGCTGGCGCCCTGACCCGCACGCCCCACACGGTGACCCCGTCGCCGCCGTGCACGAACAGGTGGAAGTACGGCGCGTCGATCAGGTTGAGGTGGTAGAGCTGCAGATCGGCGACGTCCTGGGCGCGGATCAGGTCGGGGGCGTTCTGGGTCAGGCCGGCGGCCTTGGCGCTGCGCGCGAACTGCCACCAGCTGTCGCTGCCGCCGAGCATCGGCAGGTCGCCGCGGCCGTCGATGCTGCCCTGATGGCCGGCGGCATCGCGCACGCCCATCACGCCCAGGGCGCGCCCCTGCAGGGTGATCAGCGCGCGGCAGCTGCCGCTGCGCGTCGCCGCCTGGCCGCAGGCGCTGCGGCCGGGCACCTGGTAGTCGGCGGGCTGGCGCGAGGCGAACAGGGTCACGCCGCTGTCGATCGCCAGCGTGGTGTTGCTGCGCATCGTCAACGGCCCGCTGAGGAAGGCCGTGCCGCGGCCGGCGCGCAGCAGCACCATGCCGTGCGCGCCATCGGCGCAGCGGTCGAGCGCGGCCTGGATGCGCGCGGTGTCCGGCGGGTTGCGTTCCTGCGCGTCGGCGAAGCGGCGTTGCTGCGCCTGCAACGTAGCGTCGAGCGTGGTGCACAGCGACGGCAGCTGCGGTTCGACGACACGGCGGGAATCGCCGGTCGCCGCGCTACTGCCGAACGCAGCGGCGGCGAGCAGGCCGCCGAGCAGCAGCGCCGCGCGCATGGGTGAGGTCATTGCCGGAGTGCGCCCTGCGCTGGCTGCGGCGTGGCCGAGGGCGACGCCGCGGCCGGCGCGGGGTGCGGCGGCGTTCGCAATTCGGCGATGGGCTGCGCGCCGGCGGACAGCTGCTGCCAACGGTCGTCGACGATCGTCGCCAGCCCGGCCGGGTGTTGGTCGAAATGGTGACCGCCGTGCAACACCACCACCTCCGCGCCGCGCGCGCGCAGTTGCGGGCAGAGCGTATCGGTTTCCTTGTCGCCGTACACGCACAGCAATTGCGCCGGGGCGATGCGCGCCAGCTCCGGCAGCACCGGCAGCGCGTCGTCGGCGTCGCCGAGATTGAACCAGCCGCGCACGCGGATCTGGAAATCGGCCTTGTGCTCCAGGCCCAGCAATGCGACCAGGCCGACCTGCTCGCGCTGCGCCGGCGGCAGCCGGTTGACCATGAACGGCAGCGTGGTGGCGCCGAAGGAATAGCCGACCAGCAGGATCTTCTGCGGCCGCCAGCGCTGCTGGTAATAGGCGATGACCCGGCTCAGGTCGGCGCTGGCCCGCGCCGGCGGCTTGGCCCGCCAGAAGTAGCGCAGGCTGTCCCAGCCGACCACGGCGATGCCGCGGCGCTGCAAGGCCTCGGCCATGCCCTTGTCGATGTCGCGCCAGCCGCCGTCGCCGGACAGCACGATGGCCAGCGGCGCGCCCGGGATGGTCGACGGCAGTTCGGTCAGCGGCAGGTCGTCCAGCGCGCCGCCGCGGCCGCGCGCATGCAGGTGCGCGGCGACCCGTGCCGCCAGCGCAGCCTCCACGCCGCCGTCGGCCGGCGCCGCCACGGTGTCGACGAAGCCCTGCGCCGGGGTGGCGGCGGCAGTGCCGGCGCAGACCTCTGTCGGCGCCGGCGCCACGCCGATGGCGCCGCCCAGGGTCGCGGTGGGCGCGGCCCCGACGATGCGCTCAGCCAGCGTGGCGGCAGTCCCGGTGCCGGCCAGCACCGGCAGGTAGTAGTTGTCGCCGTGCAACTGCCGCTGCAGCCGCCGGCTCAACTGCTCGGCATCGTGCCAGGCCTTGTCGCACCCGTGGCCGCCACGGCGCAGGTGCTTGAGATAGCGCTGGCCGTCGACCACCGCGACCAGCGCGCCGCTGGCGGCGATGCGCTGCGCAGCGTCCTGCCGCTGCGCCGGGCTGCCGCTGGCCAGCAGGATCACCAGGCCCTGCGGCGCGCCCTGCGGATGCACCAGGGTGGCGCGGCCGTAGCCGCGGGCGTGCAGCGCCCCCGGCGGAAAGTAATAGCGCAGCAGCGCGTAGCCGCTCAGGCCCAGCACCACGCTCGTCAACAGCAACACGCGCAGGAATTTCATCGACACGCATCCATCTCGGCCAGCGCCGAGCATCGGGACAACCACGGGAACGGCGAGGGAGCGGCGGACGACGCGGACGGACGGGCCAGGGCCCGGATCGGCGGATGCGCTGCGTGGGGTGCCTCGGCGATGTGGGCTGGGATGGATGCGCGGGGTCGCACCTGCCTGCCCGGAAGTTCCTGCACGCGTGTGGGCCGGGGGGAGCGGCGCGCGTCACGTGGCATCGGCGCGCATTGTGCGCAAGCGCGACACGCGCCGCAATCATGCGGCAACCTGTCTCGCGGGCGCGGTTAAGCCAGCGCGCGCCGGCCGCCGTACCGCTGGCTCAGTATCCGTGCACCGGACGATGCGCCTTCACCGCCATCACCAGGCCCAGCCCGGCCAGCAGCGACACCGCCGAGGTGCCGCCGTAGCTCATCAGCGGCATCGGCACGCCGACCACCGGCAGCAGCCCGGAGATCATGCCGCCGTTGACCAGCACGTAGACGAAGAAGGCCAGGCCGGTGGCGCCGGCCAGCAGCCGCGAGAAGGTGTCGCGTGCCTGCGAGGCGATCCACAGGCAGCGCCCGATGACGATCAGGTACAGGGTCAGCACCGTGGCCACGCCGATCCAGCCGAACTCCTCGCTGAGCACGGAGAAGGCGAAGTCGGTGGTCTGCTCGGGAATGAAGTTCAGGTGCGACTGCGAGCCCAGGCCCCAGCCCTTGCCGTGCAGGCCGCCGGAGCCGATCGCGATCTTGGACTGGATGATGTTCCAGCCGGCGCCGAGCGCATCGTTCTCCGGATTGAGGAACATCATGATGCGGTCCTTCTGGTAGGGCCGCAGCAGCCACAGCCAGGCCACCGGCGCGGCGGCGGCGACGCCGCCGACGGCGATGCCCACCCACCACCACGGCAGGCCGGCCAGCAGCAGCACGAAGCCGCCGCTGGCGGCGATCAGCACGCCGGTGCCGAAGTCCGGCTGCAGCATGATCAAGGCGGTGGGAATGCCGATGATGACCGCGCTGACCAGCACCGTGGGGATGCGCGGCGGCAGCGGCATGCGGTGCAGGTACCAGGCGACCATCATCGGCATGCTGATCTTCAGCAACTCGGCCGGCTGCAGGTAGAACACCTTCAGGTCCAGCCACTGCCGCCCGTACTTGCCGGTGCCGAGCACGAACACCGCCAGCAGCGGCAGCATCGACAGCGCGTAGATCAGCGGGGTCCAGGCGCGCAGGCGCAGCGCCGACACCCGCGACAGGCTCCACATCGCCGCCGCGCCGATCGCGAAACGCGCGCCCTGCGCCATCACCAGGTGCATGCCGCCGGCGCTCTTGAGCACCGCCAGCCCCATCGCCATCAGCGCGCCCAGCGCCAGGCACAGCGGCCAGTCCAGGGTCCGGGTGAAGCGGCCGCCGATCTCGACCAGCCAGCGCAGGAAATCCTTCATCGCTCGTCCGGAATCTCGTCGGGGATCGGTGGCGGCGCGGACGGCAGCGGCACCGCCGCGGCATCCACCTCGGCCTGGCCGATCAGCACAGGGCGTTCGCCGGCGGCCAGCGCCACCGCATCGGCGGCGGCGCGCGAGCCCGGATCCTCGGCGTAGTACAGGTGGCTGCCGAACGCGGTGGCGCCGCGCAGGCTGTCCAGCGGCTCGACCCCGGGCGGCAGCCGGCCGAGCAACCAGGCATCGAAGATCTTGCGCGCGATCGGCGCGGCGGTGCTGGCGCCGTAGCCGCCGCCCTCCACCGCGATCGCCAGGGCGATGGTCGGCCGCTCGGCCGGCGCGAAGCCCTCGAACAGCGAACGGTGGCGCAGGTGCATCGGCAGGCTGCGCGGATCGACCGCGGCGATGCCCTTGCGGCTGACCACCTGCGCGGTGCCGGTCTTGCCGGCCATCTGGTACGGCGCGCCGACGGTGATGGAATAGCCGCTGCCGCCCGGGCGCATGGTGTCCATCATGCCTTCGCGCACCGCCTGCAGATTGCTGGGGTTGTCGCTGATCGGCTTGCTCGTGCCCGGCTGCACCGGCGCCCACGGCTGGTCGAAGGCCTGGCGCGTGGCCATCACCAGGTGCGGCGTGCGCAACTGCCCATCGGCGATGCCGGCGACCCCGCGCACCAGTTGCAGCGGCGTCACCTTCCAGTCGCCCTGGCCGATGGCGATGTTGACCGTGTCGCCGGGGTACCAGGCCTCCTTGCGGCTCTTGGCCTTGTACGCCGGCGACGGCACGATGCCGCCGGTCTCGCCGACCAGGTCGATGCCGGTGGGCACGCCGAAGCCGTAGCGGGTCATGTACTGGTCGACCTTGGTGATGCCCATGTCGATGGCCAGCTTGTAGTAGTAGGTGTTCACCGATTGCGCGATGGACTTGCGCAGGTCGGTCCAGCCATGGCCGCCGCGGTGCGAGTCGCCCCAGCCGCGACTGACCCCGGGCAGGTAGAACATGCCGGTGGAGAGGATCTTGTCCTCCGGGCGGCGGGTGCCGCTGTCCAGGCCGGCCAGGCCCATGAACGGCTTGATGGTGGAGCCAGGCGCCACGCCACCCAGCACCAGGCGGTTGAACTGCGGCCGCGACGGGTCGCTGTTGAGCGCCTGGAAATCGGCGTGGGAGATGCCGTTGACGAACAGGTTGGGGTCGTAGGACGGCAGGCTGACCATGGCCAGGATCTCGCCGGTGCGCGGATCGATGGCGATGGCCGAGCCCTGGTAGTCGCCGAACGCGGCGACCATGGCGCGCTGCAGGTCGGCGTCGATGGACAGGCGCAGGTCGGCGCCGGACTGCGCCGGTACCCGGCCGACGGTGCGGATCGCGCGGCCCTGCACGTTGGTCTCGACCTGCTCGTAGCCGACCTTGCCGCGCAGTTCCTCCTCGTAATAGCGCTCCAGCCCGGACTTGCCGATGTGGGTCAGCGCGGCGTTGCCCTCGCCCAGCGCCTCCAGGTCCTTCTCGTCGATGCGGCCGACATAGCCGATGACGTGCGCGAACAGGTCGCCGTAGGGGTAGTGCCGGGTCAGGTAGGGCTCCAGCTCCACGCCCGGGAAGCGCCAGCGGTCCACCGCGAAGCGCGCCCGCTCCTCCTCGCTGACGCGCAGCTTCAGGGTGATCGGGCGGAAGCTGCGGCTGGCCTTGCGCGCGGCCTGGAAGCGCTCGATGTCTTCCGGCGACAGCGCGATGACCTTGCCCAGCTCGGCCAGCAGCGCGTCCATGTCGGCGACCTTGTCCGGGGTCACGTCGAGCCGGAACGCGGGGACGTTCTCGGCCAGCAGGCGGCCGTTGCGGTCGTAGATCATGCCGCGCCCGGGCACCACCGGCCGCGGCTTGATGCGGTTGGCATCGGAGCGGGTGGCGTAGACGTCGTGGTCCAGCACCTGCAGCTTGAAGTACCAGCCGCCCAGGCCCAGCAACGCCACCAGCACGCCAAGAAAGCCCAGCGCCGCGCGCCGCCGGAACTGCTCGGCCTCGGCGTGCGGGTTCTTCTGCGCGCGGCGCGGATGCAGGGCCATGCTACTTGCTCCGCCGGCCCAGCCGCAGCGCGTCCAGCAGCACGAACAGCGGCGGCCACAGCGCCATGCCCAGCAGCGGCGCCCACCAGTAGTTCCACGGCAGCGTCGGCTCGCCGACCGCCAGGTGCACCGCCGCGGCGACGATGCGGTCGTTGACCAGCAGGCCGCCGATCGCCAGCGCCTGCTGCGACATCGGGAAGAAGCGGATGCGCGCGCGGAAGCGCTGCAGGATGAAGCTCAGGATCACCAGCCGCAGCGCCTGCTCGCCCAGCACCCCGCCGTACAGCAGATCGGCCAGCACCCCGACCGCGAAGGCGAAGCCCAGCCCGACCTTGTCCGGCGTCTCGATCACCCAGTACGCCACCACCAGCGCCAGCCAGTACGGCCGCAGCGGCTGCACCACCAGCGGCAACGGCATCAACCCCAGCAACAGCGCCACGATCACGCTGACCGGGAGCACCCAGCCCTTGCTGCGCAGGCGGCTCATTGTTGCGTCTCCTGCGGAGACGCCGGGATTGGGGATTGGGGATTGGGGATTGGGGAAGGCGCTGGCGGCTTGGGGGCTGCGGACGCGGCCGCGGGCCGTGCACGCGGCTGGTCGCCGGTGCCCTGCGAAGGCGTCGCCTGCTGAGAGGGGGACACCGGCTGCGTGGTCGCCGCCGGCATTCCATGTCCGTCGCCGACGCCAGTAGCGCCGCTTTTCACCAATCCCGACTCCCGAATCCCCAATCCCGTTGCCGCGGCCGAAGGCCGCAGCAACAACACATCCCGCCCCCGGTCCAGCTTCGCCGCCGGCTTCAGTTCGCCGACCAGGAAGGCGTGGGTGTCGTCCGGGCGCAGGGCGGAGATGGTGCCGACCGGGAAGCCGGCCGGGAAGCGGCCGCCCAGGCCGGAGGTGACGATCTCGTCGCCCACCTCGACCCCGGCGCTGAGCGGGATGTCGCGCAGCTCCAGGCTGCCGCCGCGGCCGTAGACGATCAGGCGCACGCCGTTGCGCGCCACCGTCACCGGCACCGCGTGGTCGGGGTCGGTCAACAGCAGCACGGTGGAGTGCAGCGGGGTCACCGCGATCACCTGGCCCATCAGGCCGCCGGCGTCGATCACCGCCTGGCCGACGTGCACGCCGTCACGACTGCCGGCGTCGAGCACCAGCCGCTGCCGGGTCGGGTCCAGGTCGATGTCCAGGATCGGCGCCAGCTGCACGTCCAGGCCGCGGCGCTCGGCCACGCCCAGCAGTTCGCGCAGCTGCGCGTTGTCCAGCGCCGCGGTCTGCAGCCGGGTCAGGCGCGCCTTGGCGATCAGCAGCTCGTTGCGCAACGCGCGGTTTTCCTTGACCAACTGCGCGTGACTGGCCGCGTTCTCCTGCACCTGGGTGCCCAGCCGCCCGGGCAGGCCGGCCAGCGCCCAGATCGGCTGCACCAGCACCGTGGCCTGGCTGCGCAGGCGGGCCAGCCAGTCGGCCTGCGCGTCGAGCACGATCAGCACCAGCGCCAGCGCCAGGTAGACCAGCAGGCGCGGCGTGCTGGCGGATTCGCCGGGGCGGGCGGTGACGGGAGGACCGGCGTAAGGAGGCACGGTTAGAGCCGGGAATGGGGAATCGGGAGTGGAGAATCGGAACGCAATGGCGCGCTCCCGGCGCGATCGGGCCGGGGCGCAGGCAGGCGAGTGGAGACGGCGCCGGCAGGGCAGCGTCGGAGGGGCCATTCTATTCCCCATTCCCCACTGCCCATTCCCGGCCTCACATTCACTCCGGTGCGAAGAACTCGTTGCCGTGCATGTCCACCAGCTCCAGCGCACGGCCGCCGCCGCGGGCCACGCAGGTCAGCGGATCGTCGGCGACCTGCACGTGCAGGCCGGTTTCCTCGGAGATCAGCCGGTCCAGGTCGCGCAGCAGCGCGCCGCCGCCGGTCAGCACGATGCCGCGCTCGGCGACGTCGGCGCACAGTTCCGGCGGGGTCTGCTCCAGCGCCAGCTTGACCGCCGAGACGATGCCCGACAGCGGCTCGTGCAGCGCTTCCAGCACTTCGTTGGAGTTGATCTTGATCATCTTCGGCACGCCCTCGGCGAGGTTGCGGCCGGAGATCTCCATCTCCTGCACCACCGCCTGCGGGTAGGCGCAGCCGATCTCCAGCTTGATCCGCTCGGCCGTGGCCTCGCCGATCAGCATGCCGTGGTTGCGGCGCACGTAGTTGGTGATCGACTCGTCGAAGCGGTCGCCGCCGATGCGCACCGACTGCGAATAGACGATGCCGTTCAGCGAAATGACCGCCACCTCGGTGGTGCCGCCGCCGATGTCGATGACCATCGAGCCGCGCGCCTCGGTCACCGGCATGCCGGCGCCGATCGCCGCGGCCATCGGTTCCTCGATCAGGTACACGTCGCGGGCGCCGGCCTCCTCGGCCGATTCCTTGATCGCGCGGCGCTCCACCTGGGTGGAGCCGGCCGGCACGCACACCAGCACGCGCGGGCTGGGGCGCAGGAAGCGCGACTTGTGCACCTTCTTGATGAAATGCTTCAGCATCGCCTCGGTGTAGGTGAAGTCGGCGATGACGCCGTCCTTCATCGGGCGGATGGTGGTGATGTGGCCCGGCGTGCGGCCGAGCATCTGCTTGGCCTCCGCGCCCACCGCGGCCACCGAGCGGGTGCCGCCGATCGCCCGGTCCTGGCGCACCGCCACCACCGACGGTTCGTTCAGCACGATGCCCTGGCCACGCACGTAGATGAGGGTGTTGGCCGTGCCCAGATCGATGGACAGGTCGTTGGAGAACATGCCGCGGAGTTTCTTGAACATCGGGGGATTGGGTCCTGGGGCGCGCGCCGTCGCCAGAATGGCGAAAAAATGGGCAGAAAACGAAGTCCGCTAGCCTAGCAATCCGCCTGGGTGCGGGCAAGGAAAATTCTCGCTAAAACCGAGCGTTGCGCGGCATTGCCGGGACCGCCACGGATCGTGGTTCTGGCCCTGCCGGGCCGCAGCCGTTACCCTTTGCGCCGCGGCGACCCCGCCCCTCGCCCGCCTGAATGCGGGCTCATCCCTCCGCCAAGGCCTGCCCGATGTCTGCACTGATCTGTGGTTCTCTCGCTTACGACACCATCATGGTGTTCCCGGACCAGTTCAAGAACCACATCCTGCCGGACAAGGTGCACATCCTGAACGTGTCGTTCCTGGTGCCGCGGATGCGCCGCGAATTCGGCGGCTGCGCCGGCAACATCGCCTACAACCTGCACCTGCTGGGCGGCCACCCGATCCCGATGGGCACCGTGGGCCAGGACTTCGGCCCGTACCGCGAGCATTTCCAGGCGCTGGGCATCGACCTGTCGCGGGTCAAGGTGATCGAGGAACTGTTCACCCCGCAGGCGTTCATCACCACCGACCACGACAACAACCAGATCACCGCCTTCCACCCAGGGGCGATGATGCGCAGCTACGAGAACCACGTGAAGGACGTGCCGGGCGTGACCCTGGGCCTGGTCGGCCCGGACGGGCGCGAGGGCATGATCCAGAACGCCGAGGAGTTCAGCGCCGGCGGCGTGCCGTTCATCTTCGACCCCGGCCAGGCCATGCCGCTGTTCAACGGCCCGGAGCTGCGCCAGTTCATCGAGCAGGCCGACTACGTGGTGGTCAACGACTACGAGTCCAACCTGCTGCAGGAGCGCACCGGCTGGGACGAGAAGGACATCGTCTCGCGCGTGCAGGCCTACATCACCACCCAGGGCCCGAAGGGCGCGCTGGTGCACACCCCCGAGAAGACCTACGACATCCCGCCGGCGCACGAGCGCCGCGTGGTCGACCCCACCGGCTGCGGCGACGCCTTCCGCGCCGGCCTGATCTTCGGCATCCAGCGCGGCTGCGACTGGCTGACCATCGGCCGCATGGGCAACCTGATGGGCGCCCTGAAGGTCGAGCACCCCGGCACCCAGAACCAGCGCTTCGACTTCGACGAGTTCAACGACCAGTTCAAGCAGCAATTCGGCTACGCGTTGTAAGGCTGGGATGATCAGCCATTCGGCTGCTGAAAAGCCGGGAGTCGGGATTGGGGAGTCGCAAAAGCAGGAAGCCGGCGCCTTGAAGCCACGAAGAACCGCGCGATCGCGCGGTTTTTTCATTTTGGCCGCAGCGCGAACGGTATCCACACCAGCCAAGCCGCTCTTGCCATTCCCCAATCCCGACTCCCAAATCCCCGCTTTTGCTGCACTGCGGTTTGAGCCCGGCATCCGATTGTGCGTCACTGGCGGCCTGATCCGGGGTCGGATCGAGGGGCGCCACGTGTCGGAGTTGACTGTAGCCAACCTCCCGCAGGCCGCGGCCTCGGCGCCATCGGCCGCCGAGGCCGAGTCCGCCTTGCTGGCGCGGATGCGCCGGTTCCGCCAGATCGATCCGTTGCCGCCTGCCCTGGCGCGCTCCTGGCGGCGCTGCCTCGACGACTACGGCCTGGACCCGGACACCCATCCCTCACCGATGGTCCACGACAACGGCCAGCTGCGCGAGCGCCAGCAGCGGCTGGAGGCGCTGCTGCGCATCGCCAAGGTGGAGATGGAGAATCTCTACGAGCAGATCGCCGGCGGCAGCTACGCGGTGGTGTTCGCCGATACCGAGGCCACCGTGCTGCACAGCGTGCAGGATCCGGCGCTGCTGCGGGCGTTCCGCGAGACCGGGCTGTTTTGCGGCGCCAGCTGGGCCGAACGCTACCAGGGCACCAACGGCATCGGCACCTGCGCGGTGGAGTGCAGCGCGCTGAGCGTGCACCGGGGCGAGCATTACCTGGAACGGCACCTGCCGCTATCGTGCAGCGGCGCGCCGATCCTGGATCCGCAAGGCCACCTGCTGGCGGTGCTGGATGCCTCCACGCCCGACGCGCGCGACACCAAGCTGGTGCAATGCCATACCGGCGCGCTGGTGCGCATGTCGGCGGCGCAGATCGCCCGCGCCTACTTCCTGGAGCAGTACCGGCATGCGTGGATCCTGCGCTTCCACAGCCGCCCGGAGTTCGCCGGGCTGCTGCACGAGGCGCTGATCGCGGTCGGCGGCGATGGCCGCGTGCTCGCGGTCAACGAGGCGACGCTGGAACAGCTGGGCAAGCCGGATCGCACCGCACTGGTCGGGCGCGACATCGCCCAGGTGATGCAGCTGGATTTCGATACGCTGGAGCAGCGCGCGCGCAACGATGCCAGCACCCTGTGGTCGATCCGCTGCGCCTGCCACGGCCGCCGCTTCTTCGCCCTGGCGCAGCCGCCGCGCGCGCGCATCGCTGCCGGCCGAACGCGCGCCGCCGGCGAGGATGGCCAGGCTGCACGGGCCAACGACCATGTCGGCTCCGATCCGCGCGTGCTGCACAACCTGGACAATGCGCTGAAGCTGGCCAAGCACCGCGTGTCGATCCTGCTGTGCGGCGCCACCGGCACCGGCAAGGAAGAATTCGCCAAGGCGGTGCACCGCAGCTCGCCCTGGGCCGACCGGCCGTTCGTGGCGGTGAACTGCGCGGCGATTCCCGAAGCGCTGATCGAGAGCGAACTGTTCGGCTACGCGCGCGGCGCCTTCACCGATGCCGCGCGCGAAGGACGCCACGGCAAGCTGCTGCAGGCCAGCGGTGGCACCTTGTTCCTGGACGAGATCGGCGACATGCCACTGCCCTTGCAGACGCGCCTGCTGCGCGTGCTGGAGGAACAGAGCGTGACGCCGCTGGGCAGCGACCGCGCGATGCCGCTGGAATTGCACGTGATCAGCGCCAGCCACCGCGACCTGGCGCAGATGGTCGGCACCGGCGGCTTCCGCGAGGATTTGTACTACCGGCTCAACGGCGTGGTGCTACACCTGCCGCCGCTGCGCGAGCGTAGCGACAAGGCCGAACTGATCCGCACCCTGTTGCGCGAGGAGAGCGGCGAGCAACCGGTGCGCATCAGCGAGGACGCCCTGCACAAGCTGCTCAGCTATGCCTGGCCCGGCAACCTGCGGCAGCTGCGCAACGTGCTGCGCACCGCCGCCGTGCTGTGCGCCGACGGTGTCATCCGCATCCCCAACCTGCCGCAGGAGATCGTCGACGCCGACAGCGGGCCGTGCCTGCTCGGCGACGATGCGCACGCCGCCGACGGCGTACCCGGCCGCGTCGCCCTGGACAGCGCCGAGCGCAGCGTGCTGCAACAGCAACTCGAGCGCCACCGCTGGAACGTCAGCCGCACCGCCGATGCGCTGGGCATCAGCCGCAATACCCTGTATCGCAAGCTGCGCAAGCATGGGTTGGCGACGGTGTGAGCCGCGGCGGTGTCGCGCCCTTGCGGGTCTTGCTGCTCGTCGCGAATGCAGGCTCGCCTGTCGCGACTTGCCATTCGGTAGCGGCGTGAGTGCCGCCGGTATTCGCATCCCGACCGCTGAGGCGGCTGGAAGATGCCTGAGTTCGATGTCGCGACGGAAGTCGCTCCCACAACAGCCGGCGCGTCGGTGAGACCGCACAACCTGCGGCGGAAGCTTGAGTCCCGGCTGTGTCGAAGCCAGAAGCTTTTCGGCCTCGCGGTCGCGGCTGAAGCCGCTCCTACGACAACGGCAGGCAAGCCGATTGGGCGTCACACCCTGTGGGAGGGACGCCAGTCCCGACTGCTGCCGAAGCCGAATGTTCCACGGCTGCTAGGTCGCGGCTGAAGCCGCTCCTACAGAAGCGCTGCGCCGGAGACGAAGCGCGACCCGATAGGAGCGGCTTCAGCCGCGACCGCCGCCGGAGCCGACCAGCTCCCGGCCGGTGGACACGGCGGATGGTGGGAAGCCGATGAGCACCACGCAGCGCCCCGCCACACACCGCGCCCGCTAGAAACGCCAGCGCAGGCCGACCTGGTACTGCCGCGGCGCGCCAGGCGCGACGAAACGCGAGGGGCCGTCCTCCACCGCAGCGTCCTGCGGACGCGCCAGGGCACCGCCCGGGAACAGGTCCTCGGCGATCGCCGCATAGGTCTCGTAGCGGCGGTCGAACACGTTGTTGATCCGCAGGTACAGCGACAGCCCGTCGGCAAGTTCCCAGGTGCCGTGCAGGTCGAGCAAGGCGTAGCCGCCGGTGGACAGGTCGTGGCGCGCGGGCGCCTCGCCGTCCTCCGGATCCTCCACCAGGCCGTCCTCGTTGCCGCTGGCCACGCGCCGCGACACCGCGCGCAGGTCCGCGCCCAGCACCAGCTGCGCCAGCGCCTGCCATTCCACGCCCAGCTTCAGCGTGTTGCGCGGCAGCCCGGCGATGCGCGTGCCCGGGCGCAGCGCCACGCTGCGTTCGCCCGAGAGCAGTTCGCCGACGCTGCGGTAGGTGGCATCCAGGTAGCTGTAGCCGGCGAACCAGCGCAGCGCGCCGTGGCTGCCGCGGTAGCTGAGGTCGGCGCCCTGGTAGCGGGTGCGGCCGACGTTGTCGAAATAGCCTTGCTGGGTATTGGGCGCGCGCAGGAACAGGATGTCGTCGCGGTTGTCGGCGCGGTACAACGAGGCGTTCAGCGCCTGCGCCGGCGACGGGTTCCAGCGCAGGCCGAGTTCGTAGGTGCGCGAGACGATCTGCTCCAGCCGCGGATCGGCCTGCAGCCCGGTCGGCAACCGGCACGGCTGCTCCGGGTCGGCGCAGCCGAGTTCGATCGCGGTCGGCGCGCGGCTGTTCTGCGAGGCCGAGGCGAACGCGGTGACGCCGCCGCCCAGGCGCTGGGTGATGCCCAGCGACGGATTGGCCTTGGCGAACACGAAGCGCTCGCGCGGCAACACGCCGTCGTCGCCGGTGGACAGGGTGTTGGCGACGGCGACGCGGTTCCAGCGCAGCGCGCCGCTGACATGGGTGGCCTCGCTCAACTCCCAGTTATCGGCGGCGAACAGGCCCAGGGTGCTGCTGTGGCCGTCGACCCCGGAGAAGAACGCCCGGCCCTCGTCCGGATCGGCGACCACCGAGCGGTCATCCTGCACGAACGCGTCCTGCGCGTACTGCCGGTAGCGCACGCGGTTGCGGTCGTAGGTGGCGCCGATGCTCAGCGCATGCGCGCCGGCCTGGCGGCTGAGATTCAGCGCCACGCCCTCGGCATGCTGGCGCATCTGCGTGGTGTTGAGCACGCCGCTGTGCAGCGCGTCGGCATCGGCGCGCGCGACCGTGCAACCCGCCTCCAGCGGCGTGCCATCGGCAGCGTAGCCGTCGGCGCAGTCGTCGACGAAGTCCTCGTAGTCGTCGTTGATGTCGCCATTGACGGTGTCGCGGCGCCCCTGCCGGTAGTACGCCAGCACATGGAGCGCGGTGCGTTCGTCGAAGCGGTGGTCGAACTGACCGGTCAGCAAGGTGTTGCGGTTGCGGGTCAGGTCCGGCGAGGTGTAGACCGCGGCACGGTCGGCCTCGTACAGACCGGGCTCGGTACCCGCGTCGGTATAGCGAAAGCTCGGCAGCAGGCCGTTGCCGACCAGGCGGCTGCGCCCGTGCAGCAGCGACACGTCCCAATCGGTGCGCTCGCCCTGCCGCCCGAACTTGCCAAACACGGTGCCCAGACGGCCGGCGGAGGCGTCGCGCCAGCCGTTCTCGTCGAAGCCGGTGGCCGCGACGAAGGCATGCAGGCCGTCAGGGCCGGCGTAACCGTAGGACGCATCCAGGCGCTTGCGCGCGCCGCTGCCCACCGACAGGTCGGCGCGCAGGCCCGGCGCGGTCAGGCCGGACTGGGTGGTGAAGGCCAGCGCGCCGCCCAATGTGTTGGGACCGAACAACGGGTTGGAGCCCGGCATCAGCGCGACGCTGCGGATCGCCGCCTCCGGCATCATGTCCCAGCTGACGATGTCGGCGAACGGCTCGTTCATGCGCACGCCGTCCAGGTACACCGACACGCCCTGCGAGGCGCCGGGCAGCGCCGAGGCGCGGAAGCCGCGGAAGGTCAGATCGGTCTGGAACGGACTGCCCTGCACCTCGTTGGTGTCCACGCCGTTCATCTCGCGCAGCAGGAAGTCGGTGAGGTTGCCGGCCTGGCTGCGCGCGATGTCGTCGGCATTGGCGGTCTGCACGGTGTACGGCAGCAGGTCGGCATCGATCAGTGTGCCGGGAATCGGCGTGGCGGTGACCTCGACCCGGTCCAGCGCGGTGATCTGCGCATCGTCGGCGTTGACCGTGGTCTGCGCGCGCGCCGGTACGGCGAGCAGGCCGATGGCGGTGGCGACGGCCAGCGCAAGCAGGCTCGCCGGCGGGGTGCTGCATCCTGGAGTCAGAGTCATGCCGGTTCCTTGAGGCTCAGTAGAGAACGATCGATTTGATGCCACGACCCGCGCGCAGCGTCTCGAAGCCGCGATTGATGTGGTCCAGCGGCAGGGTTTCGCTGATGAGTTCGTCGATGCGGATCTCGCCGGCCAGGTAGCGCTCGGCATAGGCCGGCAATTCGCTGCGCCCCTTGACCCCGCCGAACGCGCTGCCGCGCCAGGCGCGCCCGGTGACCAGTTGCAGCGGCCGCGTGCTGATCTCCTGCGCGCTCGGCGCCACGCCGAGGATGATGCTTTCGCCCCAGCCCTTGTGGCAGCACTCCAACGCCGCGCGCATCGCACGCACGTCGCCGACGCAGGCGAAGCTGTGGTCGGCACCGCCATCGGTGAGATCGACGATGACCTGCTGCACCGGCGCGCCGAAATCCTTCGGGTCCAGGCAGTCGGTGGCGCCCAGCGCGCGCGCCAGCGGGAACTTGTCGCGGTTGATGTCGACCACGATGATGCGTTCGGCGCGCGCCATCACCGCGCCCTGCACCACCGACAGGCCGATCCCGCCCAGCCCGAACACCGCCACATTCTCGCCCGGCCGCACCCGCGCGGTGTTGAGCACCGCGCCGATGCCGGTGGTGACCGTGCAGCCGAGCAGGCAGGCCTTGTCCAGCGGCGCGGACGGATGGATCCTGGCCACCGCGATCTCCGGCAGCACCGTGTATTCGGCGAAGGTGCTGGTGCCCATGTAGTGCAGCAGCGGGCGCCCGTGCAGCGAGAAGCGGCTGCTGCCGTCGGGCATCAGCCCACGGTCCTGGCTGCTGCGGATCGCCTGGCACAGGTTGGTGCGGTTGGAACGGCAGTACTTGCACACGCCGCACTCGGGCATGTAAAGCGGGATCACGTGATCGCCGGGGCGCACGCTGGTCACGCCGATGCCGACCTCTTCGACCACGCCGGCGCCTTCCTGGCCCAGGATCACCGGGAATGCCGCCTCGGCATCGGCGCCGGACAAGGCGATCTCGTCGCTGTGGCAGATGCCGCTGGCGACCATCCGCACCAGCACCTCGCCGGCCTTGGGCGGCTGCAGATCCACCTCCTCGATGGCCAGCGGCTGGTTCGCCGCCCAGGCGACCGCGGCTCGCGTCTTCATTCCGGCTCTCCCCGCCTCCCGTCGCGGCACCCACCGGCGCCGCTGGCCTCACGTCATTGCGCCACGACCACACCCCATGGCATCTCGCCCACCGCGATCTGCTTGATCTCCTTCATCGCTGCCGTGTCGATGACGCTGACACTGTTGGACCGGCCGTTGGCCACGTACAGCGTCTTGCCGTCCGTGCTCAGCGCCGGGTTCCACGGCCGCTGCCCGACCGGAATCTCGGCCAAGGTGCGGCGCGCGGCCGGATCGATCACGCTGACCGTGCCGGCGCCGTTGGACGCGTACACGCGGCTGCCGTCGCGGGCGATGGCGATGCCGGCGGTGCGCTGCCCGGCCGGAATGCTGGCCACGCGCTTGCGCGCCGCCAGATCGATCACGTCGACCACGTTGGCCGACTCCTGCGCCACGTAGACCGTCTTGCCGTCGGGCGCGAACGCCATGCCGCGTGGATGCCCGCTGGTGGCGATGACGCCGGTGGACGTACCGGCCTGCACGTCGATCACGTCCAGGTCGTTGGAGCCTTCGTTGCTGGTCAGCAACAACGCACCGTCCGGGGTGTAGACGCAGTGTTCCGGCGCCTGCCCGCGGGTGGCGATGTGCGCGCCGATCGCGAAGCTGGCCGGGTCGATCAGCATCACCTGGTTCTGCCCTTCCACGCACACCGCGAGCTGGTGACCATCCGGCGCCACCGCGACGCCTTCGGCGTTCTCGCCGATGTCGACGCTGCGCAGCACGCGGTCCTGCACGGTATCCAGCTCCAGCAGGCGGTGGCCCTGCGCGTCGATGACGTACAGATGCCCTGCCGGCCCCGGCACCACCTGCTGCAGGCGCTTGCCGAGCTGGCCCTGCGCCGACAGCGTGCGCACCACGCGGGCGCTGCCGGTGTCGATCACCGAAATGGTGCCGCTGCGCTGGTTCGGGACGTAGGCCAGCGCCGCCGGGCTGGCCGCAGGCGCCGGTGCGGCCGCCGCGGCATCGGTGCCGGCCGCCGGCGCAGGCGTGCGCTGGCAGGCCGCGGCGAACAGCGACAGCGCGACGACGGCGGACAAGCGCAACCCGTTCCTCATTGCGTGGCGCCCGCGGTCTTGTTGATGGAGTGGATGAAGGCCAGCAGCTTCTCGGTATCGCCCGGCTTGAGCACCGGCCCGAACGGCGGCATCTGCCCCACCACCTTCTCGTGGCCGATCCGGGTCTTGCCGTGCGCGGCCATCCCGGCGGTGCCTTCGGTGATCAGCGCGCGCAAGGTGTCGTCGTCGTTGCCGTACACCCAGATGTCGTTGGTCAGCGGCGGGCACATGCCGCCGCCACCGGTGCCGCCGTGGCAGGCGGTGCAGCCGGCGGAGTTGAAGATCGCCTTGCCCTCGGCGACCAGTTCCGGAGTGACCTTGACCGGCGGTCCCTTCGGAATCGGCGTCACCGCCGCAGCCGGTGCCGGTGCGGCGGCAGCGGGTGCGGCGGGCGCGGCCGCCGTCGGGGCGGAGGCAGGTGCAGACGCGGGCGCCGCGGCAGGGGCGGCCGGTGCGGGGGTGGCCGCCGGGGCTGGTGGCGCCTCCTGCTTGCCGCAGGCGGCCAACAACAGGAGCGAAGCGAACAGGAACACGGGGAACAGCAGGGAGGTGGTGCGACGACGGATGGAGGCAGGACGCATGGGGACAACACCTTTGCGGAGTACTCGATGGGAAGAACAGGCCGCGCGAGCGGCGTGTGCGGGACGACAGGAAGCGGTCATTGCGTGCGGCGGTGCTGAGCCTCCGTCAGCAAGTGGGCGAGTTCGGCATTGCCGCGTTGCTGGGCCAGCGCTGCCGGGGTCTTGCCGTCGGCGTCGCGCGCATCGGCGCTGGCACCGGCGGCGAGCAGGCGCCGGGCGCTGTCCTCGCGCCCGGCCGCGGCGGCGAGCATCAACGGGGTGACGCCGGCGCGGTTCGCACGGTCGGCCTCGGCGCCGCGCTCGAGCAGCAGGTCGAGGATCGTCGGATCGTTGCGCGCCACCGCGAACATCACCGGCGTAAAGCCGGCCGGATTGGCGCGGCGCACGCTGGCGCCGGCGTCGAGCAACGCCTGCACCACGTCGGCATCGGCGTAGGAGATCGCCAGGTCCAGCGGCGTCCAGCCGTCGGTGGACACGGCCTCGACCTTGGCGCGATGCGCCAGCAACTGCGCGACGCTCCTGCCGTCGTTGGACCATGCCGCCTTCATCAGCGGCGTCCAGCCATTGCTGTCGCGGCGTTCGACCTGGGCACCGGCGGCCAGCAGTTCGCCGACCAGCAGCGGCGCCTGGTTGCGGATCGCCTGCTGCAGCGGCGGCTCGCCGAGCCGGTTGGGCTGGTCGGCGCTGGCGCCGTGACGCAGCAGCCAGGCCACGCGCACGCCATCGCCGGCGTCGAGTGCATGCGCCAGTTCCTCGTTGGGATCGGCGCCACCGGCGATGCGCAGCTGCAATTGCGCCAGCATGTCCGAGGAGGCCTGCGCGCTCGGCGTGTCGTCCTGATCGGCGGGCGCCGGATAGGGGCCGTGCGAGCGCAGGTCGCCGGCGACGATGCAATCGGCGCAGGCCACCAGCGGCACGTGGTAGTCGCGCAGGATCGCGCCGATCTTGCCGGCGCTGCGCTGCATCGCCGCGTTCAGCGCATCGCGCAGTGCGGCGTTCTTGCGCGACACCGCCCATGCCATCGAGTACTCCAGCACCTCGTTGTCGATGACGTTCAACGGCACCACGCCGAGGCCGCCGCGCGCGGCGTAGTAGCCGGCCACCGGCCCCCAGGACTCGGCGGCATCGAGCTTGCCGGCGGCGACCTGCTCGGCGAGCTTGCCGGGATGCTCCTGCGGCGCGCTGGCCGAGTCGTAGAACAGGTACTGCACCTCGCCCTGCACGCCATGGTCGAACAGCGCCTGCCGCGCCGGCGAACTCTGGAACACGCCGACCTTGAGTTTTTTCAACGCCGGATCGTCGAGCGAAGCCGGCCGCAGCTCCAGGCCCTTGCGGGTGACCAGCACATAGGTGGAGCGATACAGCGGGCGCGTGGGCAGGCCCATCTCGAAATCGCTGTTCATGTCCATCAGCACGTCGCAACGCCCGGCGTTGATCGTGCTGCGCGCCAGGCCGCGCTGGTAATAGCTGCGCCACTCGTACTCCAGGCGCCGGCCCATCTCCGCGGCCACCACCTGGGCGATCTTGTTCTGGAAGCCCTCGCCTGCGCGATCGGACAACGGCATGTTGCCGGGATCGGCGCAGACCCGCAGTACC
Organism: Xanthomonas indica; assembly: GCF_040529045.1. Lineage (NCBI taxonomy): Bacteria > Pseudomonadati > Pseudomonadota > Gammaproteobacteria > Lysobacterales > Lysobacteraceae > Xanthomonas > Xanthomonas indica. The sequence continues at coordinate 4,599,954 of NZ_CP131914.1, forward strand.
GGCGCATCGGCCGGCAGCGTGGCGGCGGGCGCGGCGGAAGCCGGCGCCGCGGCAGCGGGCGGGGCCGCAGGAGCGCGAGCCGTCGCGGACGACGGCTCGCGCGTGCAGCCTGCGGCGACGAGTCCGAGGCTGCACCACAGCAACACGGCGCGCGCGCCCGCAGGCAGGCGCCACGCAGCGGGCGCCATGCGGCCCCCGCTCGCCTCCTGGACGCGGCGCCGCCGGCTCATCGCACCGTCTTGGCGGCGACCGCCGCGCTGCCGCCGCCAGCGGCCGCGGTGGCGGTCGTGGTGGGGGTAACGGTCTTGCCGGCGCCGTCGATGCGGAAGGTGTGCACCATGCCGCCCAATGGGATCTTGTCGAAGCCGTTGCTGAAGGCCAGGCCGGCGGCCCCCAGCGCGCCGTACGGATCGCCCGGATCCAGGCCGGCGGCGACCGGCAGGCCGATCCAGCCGCCGATGCCCGAGAACACCGCCACGTACTGGTGGCCGTTGGCCTTGTAGGCGATCGGGTTGCCGATGATGCCCGAGGGCAACTTGGTCTCCCAGAGCTTCTTGCCGGTGTCCTTGTCCACGGCGCGGAACCAGCCGTCCAGCGTGCCGTAGAACACCAGCCCGCCATCGGTGACCAGGGTGCCGCTCCACACCGGGAACTTCTCCTTGATCTCCCACTTGGACTTGCCCTCGACCACGTCGAATGCCTTGACGATGCCCAGCGCGCCGGGCTCGTTCGGCTTCATCAGCACGTTGGCGAACACGTACGGCAGGCCCATCATGGTGTTGCCGCGCTCCTGCGGGTCCAGCTCCATGTGCCAGTTGTTGGTGCCGCAGAAGAACACCGCCGCGTTGGCCGGATCCACCGAGCACGGCTGCTGGTCCTTGCCGCCCATCGCCGAGGGGAACGCCTCGACCTTGCGGCCGCGCTCCAGCGGCGAATGCGCCGCGACCTTGACCGGGCGCCCGGTCTTCATGTCGATGCGCTCGGCCCAGTTGGCCGGCACGAACTTGTTGGCGCGCAGCAGCGTGCCATCGCGGCGGTCGAGCACATAGGCGAAGCCGTTGCGATCGAACTGCACCACCGAGGGCACCTGCTTGCCGTCGATGGTCAGGTCGACCAGGATCGGCTCGTTGATGCCGTCGTAGTCCCACTGGTCGAACGGCGTCTTCTGGTAGCCCCACACCGCTTCGCCGGTGTCGATCTTGCGCGCGAACAGGGTCATCGACCACTTGTTGTCGTACTCGCCGGTGTCGCACTCCTTCTGCGTGGTCTTGCCGCAGCGGTACGACGGGCTCCACAGGCCGGGATTGCCGGTGCCGTAATAGACCAGCTTGAGTTTCGGGTCGTAGCTGTACCAGCCCCACGCCGCGCCGCCGCCGCGCTTCCAGCCTTCGTCGGGATAGGTCTTCTGGCCAAGGTCGCCGAGCTGGCCGTGCTGCGGATTGGCCTTGTTGAAGTCCGGGCCCAGGCAGATGTCCTTGTCGGTGCCGGTGGCTTCGCAGGACCAGGCCTGCTTGCCGTCGGCCAGCGCATACGCGGCGACGCGGCCGCGCACGCCGAACTCGTTGCCGCTGATGCCGGCCACGACCTTGCCGTCGGCGATGATCGGGGCCATGGTGATGGTCTCGCCCTTCTCCGGATAGGCGAGCTTCTGCTTCCACACTTCCTTGCCGGTCTTGGCATCGAGCGCGATCACGTCGCCGCTGAGGCTGCCGAACACCACCTTGCCGTCGGCGTAGGAGGCGCCGCGGTTGACTGTGTCGCAGCAGGCCACCGCCACCGCGCGCTCGTCCTGCTGCGGGGTGTACTTCCACAGCACCTTGCCGTTGTCTTCCTGCGACAGGTCGATCGCGAACACGTTGTTCGGGTAGGCGCTGACCATGTACATGGTGCTGCCCACCACCAGCGGCTGGCCTTCGTGGCCGCGGGTGGCGTCGGTCTTCATCTCCCACGACATCTTCAGGTTCTTGACGTTGTCGCGGTTGATCTCGGCCAGCGGGCTGTGCCGGGTCAGGCCGAAATCGCGGCCGACGCCGCCCCAGTTGTCGGGGTTGGCGGCATTGCTGGCGAACTCGCTGTCGGTATCGGCGACCGCGGCCGGCGCGGCGGCCGGCGGTTGCTGCGCGGCGGCCGGCGCGGCCGGCGCCGCGGCCTCTTCCTGCTTCTTGCAACCCGCCAGCGCCAACGCAGTGGCCAGTGCGAGCAATGTACAAGCCCGGGTACGACGTGAATGACTGTGCATCGTTCTACTCCCCTCGTTGAAGAGCCGCGACAGCTGCACCTGGTGGTGCGTGTGCCACGGAACCTGAAGCGTGGGTGTCTACGAGCAACGTCCATGCCATCGCGCCGCTGCGATGCAACATCCCTTGACGGGCGGATCACACCATCGGTGGTCGTCCCAGCACTGCACGCATCGCGATCGAAGACGTCTCGAGAACGTGACACTTTGTGCCATGCCGTTGCATCGCGATTGGCGCAGTGCCGGCATGCGCGCGGGGCATCGCCTATGCCATCGGCGCGCACGCGGCGCCGGCCCACGCGGATGCGCACGGCGCAACGCGCGGCGGGAGCGCGCACGCGGCACGCCCGCCGTCGCTGCGTGGGACGGGAGAATCGGGTGGATGCGCGGCGGCGCGCAGCCGCCGCGGAGCAACGGTCAGTGCGGCTGCGGCCCGGCGTGGTCCTGCCACCACGCCAGCAGCGCGGCGCAATCGGCGAAGTGCAGGTCGGCCAGCGCCGGCCAGGGATTGTCCGGATGCAGCAGCACGGTGGTGGCGCCGGCATGGCGCCCGCACTGCAAGTCGTAGGCGTGGTCGCCGACCATCGCCAGCGCCTGCGGCGGCACGCCCCAGTGTTCGGCCAGCTGCAGCAGGCCGCCGGGATGCGGCTTGGGCGGGGCTTCGTCGCGGCCGAGGATGGTCACCTCCTCGAACAGGTCGTCGACCTCGATCTCTTCCAGGGTCAACTGCGCCAGCTCGCGCGCATTGCGGGTGAGCACCGCCAGCCGGCAATCGGCGGCGTGCAGGGTGCGCAGCAGCGCCGGCGCGCCGTTGGCCGCGGTGGCCTCCTGGGCCAGCACGCGTTCGTGCTCCAGCAGCCAGGCGTGCTTGCTGGCGCGCTGCGCCTCCGGCAGCGCCGCCAGGTGCTGCAGGATGTCGGCCTGCGGCGGGATCTGCAGTTCGCGGCGGATCAGCGCGAAATCGTGCACGGCGCGGGTCAGGGTGCCGTCCATGTCGAACACCCAGTGGCGCACCTGGCGCAGGGCCTCGGCCGATGGCGGTATCGCAGCGTGCATCGCGCTCAATCCCAACCCGGCATCTGCGCGCCGTCCAGGCCGCCGGTCTCGAACACCGCGGTGCGGGTGCCGCCGGCCTTCACCGGGAAGGTGATCTGCAGCACCGTGGTCTTGCGCGCCAGCTTCCACAGCGCCTTGTCGTCGCTGATGAACATGGCGATGGCCTCGTCGGTCTTGGGCCGCCAGGCCGCGGCCGCGCGTGGCGGCGCGTCGTCGGCCTTCAGTTCCACCTTGCAGCCGCCGGCGCAGCGGAAATCGCCGGACTGCAGCACCAGGTAGGCGCTGCGCTTCCATTCCGGATGGTCGCGGAACACCAGTTGCACCGGCTTCGGGCCGCTGCCGTCCACGTCGACCTTGTCGCGGCTGTACAGCATCGCCGAACGCTGCAGGCCCTTGCCCGCCGGCACCTGCGAGTACTGCCAGGCCGCCTGCATGCGCCGCAGTTCGCGCGCCGCCTCGCCCTTGGCCTTGACCTCGGCGTAACCGGGCTGGATGCGTTCGGCCGCGTCCGACCCGGGATACTGCTGCAGCAGCGCCGCGCCGTGGATCCGCGCCAAATCCCAGTTGCCCGACTTCACCGCGGCGTCGTACTGCTTGGCCAGGTCGTCGGCGGCCTGCGCCTTGGCCTGCGCTTCGGCGGCGGCCTGCGCCTTGCGCTCGGCCTCGTGATCGCCGCAAGCGGCCAGGGCGACGGCGCACAGCGCGCCAAGCAGGATGCGTTTCATCGTGGGGTTCCTCGTTGGATCAGGGTGTCGATGGCCTGCGCGACCTCGGCGGGCTTCTCGACGATGGACATGTGGCCGCTGCCGTCCAGCAGCACCTGGATCGCCTGCGGCAGGCGTTGCGCGTACAGCGCCAGCGCGCTGGCGTCGATCACCGCGTCCTGCACGCAATTGAGCAGCAGCGCCGGCTGGCGGATGTGCGCAGCCTCCTCGAACGGCAGGAACGCCTCCTCGCCGCGGCCGATGCGCGCCAGCACCTGCTGTTCGAACGCGGCCTCGCGGCGGCGCCAGGCCACCACCGCCGGCACCGCCCAGCGCGGGATGCGCGGCTTGGCGCGGTCGAGCAGGAACACGGTGTCGATGTAGCGCTGCAACGATGCGGCATCGTGCACCGCGAACGGATTGTGCCCATCCAGCACCGCCTGGCCGAAGGCGTTGTCGGCGAAGCGTACGCCGGCGGCGTTGAACAGGCCGACCCGGTCGAATACCGCCGGATGGCGCGCCGCGGCCAGCGCGGCGATGCCGCCGCCCATCGAATGCCCGAGCAGCACGCAGTCGCTGCCCGCACGGCGCGCGCATTGTGCGGCGAAGGCGGCCACGCGCTCGGCCTGCGCGACGAAGCCGTAGTCCTGCCCGGCGATGCGCTGACTCTCGGCCCAGCCAGGCAGGTCCGGGATCACCAGGTGATAGCGCGTGCCCAGCGCGCGCGCCAGCGGCAGCCAGTTCTCCTTGCTGCCGGTGAAGCCGTGCACCAGCAGCAGGGTCGGCGCGGCGGGATCGGCCGCGGCGCGCACCAGATAGGTCCAGGTATGCCCGGCGACCTGCGCCTGGCGGCGCTGCAGTCCGCTGCCGCGCCGCTGGCGCAGGCACTCCAAACGCACCAGCAGGAACGGATCGCGCAGCACCAGCAGCACCCCGGCCAGCAGCAGCCAGGCCATGGTCAGCACCAGCACGGCGACACCGGGAGGCGGATCCAGGTCATGCGCTCACACCACCACGTCGGCTTCGCCGAGATGGAGGGCCAGCCACACGGTCGGCTGCTCGGGATCGGTGAAGGTAACCCAATGCGGCGTGTCGGCCGGGATGAACAGATGGTCGCCCGGCGCCAGCGTCACCTCGCGCTCGCATAGCGCCACCCGCGCGCTACCGCGCAGCAGCACTACCCATTCGTCGTGTGCCTGCTGGTAGGGCGCGTCCGGCGGCGTGGTCTGCCCGTGCGAGACGATGCGCTCCACACGGCAACCGGAGCGCCGGAGCAACTCGGTGAAGACTTCGCCGCCACGCGCATCGGGCAACGCGGCCAGCAGGGAACCGGACAGGACGCGGGCGTCGCTCATCTCACCGCCTCGACGAACGCAGGTGGGTCCGCTTGCATCGGCGCCGGCCGTCGCCTGCCGGGGCGATGGCGCTTGCAGCGGAGACCGGGGCGGCGGTGGCGGACGATGTCATGCACGCATGGACCGGGAACCATCGGGACTGCCGAGGATATCGCGAATGCGTGGCAGCGGGTCACTGCTCAGCAGCGGCGGCGCGTGTGGAATTCGTTAACGTCGTGGTGGACATGCGCGCGCCTCCCGAAGGAAGCGCATGCGACGCGGCGCACGGTGACATGGCGCAGCACGCGCGCCCAATCCGTCGCCACGATCGCCTCGGCCCCAGCACGGCGCGATCATCGCAACCTGCCAGCCGCACAAACGCACACGGCGCCGGGATCGCTCCCGGCGCCGTGTGCGCGGTCTGCCGCGGGCGCCGCGCGTCAGTGCGCGGCGTTGCCCGCCTTGGCCTTGTCCAGCATCTCCTGCACCGACACCGTGGTGATCGGGTGGTAGCCGGGCTTGGCCTTGGCGAACACGTCCTCGGCGAAGGCCAGCCCGTCCGGGGTCTTCACCAGTTCGGCGTAGATCGGCAGGATCAGCTTGCGGCGGCCGACGCGGGCGATGAACTCGCCGGCGGCCGGGCGCGCGTCCACATAGCCGCTGCGGATCGCCAGCGGATACCAGCGCATGGCGATCTCGCCGTTGGCGGTGCCGGTGAAGTGATAGGCGTCGTCGAGCTGCTTGAGCTGCGCCGGGGTCAGCTTCTCGCCCAGGCCGCTGAGGAAGCGCGTCCACTCCTGGGTGCTCCACGCATCGGTCACCTGCTTGCCGGGCAGCGTGCCGCTGCCGGTCCAGGCGATGCGCGCGGTGTCGACCATGGCGAAGTTGCGCGAGCGCGCCTTCTGCGCGAACGCCGGGATGCCCGGTTCGTCCAGCCACGCATGCAGTTCCTGCGCGGTCACCGCATTCGGCTTCTTGGCCAGCAGGTGGGTCTTCAGGTACGCGACGAACTGGTCGGTGTTGGCGCTCTGGAAGGCGTGGTCGTCGAACCAGCCGCGCAGGAACGGATCGAAGGTGTCGCGGCCGAAGCGCTGCTCCAGGAACTGCAGGAACCACGCGCCCTTGACGTAGGCGACCTGGCTCAAGGCCTCGTCCGGATCGCGCTCGGTCAGCGCCGGCAGCGCCAGCGCCTGGTCGGCCGGGCTCATGCCCTTCAGCTCGGCCAGCAGGTCGGTCTGGTCGATCTCGCGCTCCATCTCCGCCGCTTCCGGGCCATACAGCGCCTCGGTGATGCGCGCCTGCACGTAGGTGGTGAAGCCTTCGTTGAGCCAGATGTCCTTCCAACTGGCGTTGGTCACCAGGTTGCCGGACCAGCTATGCGCCAGCTCGTGCGCGATCAGCGACACCAGCGACTTGTCGCCGACGATCACCGTCGGCGTGGCGAAGGTCAGGCGCGGATTCTCCATGCCGCCGAACGGGAACGACGGCGGCAGCACCAGCATGTCGTAGCGGCCCCAACGGTACGGACCGTACAGCGTCTCGGCGGCCACGATCATCTTCTCGGTGTCCTCGAACTCCTTGGCCGCCTTGTCGACCATCGCCGGCTCGGCCCACACGCCCGAGCGCGCCGAGATCGGCTTGAACACCAGGTCGCCGGCGGCGATCGCCAATAGGTAGGACGGGATCGGCTGCGGCATCTTGAAGCGGTAGTCGCCGTTGCGCACCGCCTTGGGATCGTTGTCGGCGCTCATCAGCACCATCACGTCCGGACGCGAGACCACGTGCGCGCTGTAGGTGAAACGCACGCTCGGCGTGTCCTGCAGCGGCACCCACGAACGCGCGTGGATGGCCTGCGACTGGCTGAACATGAAGGGCAGCTGCTTGCCCTCGGTCATCGACGGCTCCAGCCACTGCAGGCCCGAGGCGGTCGGCGCGGTGTGGTAGGCGATGCTGATCTTCTGCGGCTGGGTCGGCGCCTCGATGGTCAGCTTGCTGCCGTAGATCTTGTCGGCCGGCGCGAGCGCGTACTGCAGCGGCGTCATCTGGCCCTTGCCGTCGTCGGCCTGCACCTTCTCGATGGTCAGGTCGCGGGTGTCCAGCACCAGTTGCTTGGCGCTCTTGTCCTTCCAGTCCAGCGTGTAGGTGGCGGTGCCGCCGATCTGCTTGCTGTCGAAATCCAGCTTCAGATCCAGCGCCAGGTCCTTGATCACGACCTTGGACGGCTCGGCGTAGGACGTCTCGTCGTGGCTGCGGTCGGCCGGCTTGGCCGCGGCGGGCGCCGGCTTGGCGGCAGATGCGGCTGCATCGGGCGCAGGCGCTTCACGGGAACACCCGGACGCGACCATCGCGGCCAGGGACAACAACAGGAACGGGGAACGCATGGCAGTAACCGGTTCGAGGAAAACCCGCAGTTTACCGGAAGGCCGGGAGTGGGGATTCGGGAGTGGGGATTCGCAACGGCAGTACGGCGCGTGCCGACGAATCCCGAATCTCCGATCCAAGCGGGGATTGGGAATGGGAGATTGGGGATTGGCAGCAGCGAACAGCCGGCGCGCTTACGCATCCCGAATCTTCAGTCCCCAATCCCGCCTCCACTCAGATCTTGTCGCCGAGTGGATCGCCACGATGCCGCCGGCAAGGTTCTTGTAGTGGCTGCGGGCGAAGCCGGCTGCTTCCATCCTTGCCTTCGCGCCCTGCGGCGGATGCTTGCGCCGGCGCCGCCGGACCGCGCGTCGGGACTGAAGTCCCTCCCACAAGGACGGCACAGCACCGCGATCGGTCAGCAACCGATCGCCCGCTCTTGCGATTCCCGAATCCCCAATCCCGGCTTTCTGTGGCGGAGACTTGCGCCGGCGCCGCCGGACCGCGCGCCGGGACTGAAGTCCCTCCCACAAGGACGGCACATGCCCCGCGATCGGTCAGCAACCGATCGCCCGCTCTTGCGATTCCCGAATCCCGATTCCCCAATCCCGGCTTTCTGTGGCGGAGGCTTGCGCCGGCACCACCGGACCGCGCGTCGGGACTGAAGTCCCTCCCACAAGGACGGCATAGGCCCCGCGATCGGTCAGCAACCGATCGCCCGCTCTTGCGATTCCCGAATCCCGATTCCCCAATCCCGGCTTTCTGTGGCGGAGGCTTGCGCCAGCGCCGCCGGACCGCGCGTCGGGACTGAAGTCCCTCCCACAAGGACGGCACAGCACCGCGATCGGTCAGCAACCGATCGCCCGCTCTTGCGATTCCCGAATCCCCAATCCCGGCTTTCTGTGGCGGAGACTTGCGCCGGCGCCGCCGGACCGCGCGCCGGGACTGAAGTCCCTCCCACAAGGACGGCATAGGCCCCGCGATCGGTCAGCAACCGATCGCCCGCTCTTGCGATTCTCGAATCCCGATTCCCCAATCCCGGCTTTTAGACCTTATAGCCCGAGTGGATCGCCACGATGCCGCCGGTGAGGTTCTTGTAGTGGCTGCGGGCGAAGCCGGCCTCTTCCATCATGCCCTTCAGCGCGTCCTGCGGCGGATGCTTGCGGATGCTCTCGGCCAGGTACTGGTAGCTGTCGGCGTCCTTGGCGAACAGCTTGCCCAGGCGCGGCAGCACCTTGAACGAATGGAAGTCGTACAGCGGCTTGAACCAGTCGGCGGTGACTTCGGAGAACTCCAGCACCCGCGCCTGGCCGCCGACCTTGAGCACGCGGTACATCTCGCGCAGCGCCGCGTCCTTGTCGGTGACGTTGCGCAGGCCGAAGGCGATGGTCACCAGGTCGAAGCTCTGGTCCGGGAACGGCAGCGCCTCGGCATTGCACTGCACGTAGTCCAGGCCCGCGACCAGGCCGCGGTTGGTGAGGCGGTCGCGGCCCACCGAGAGCATGCCGGCGTTGATGTCGCCCAGCACGATCTCGCCGTCGGCGCCGACCCGGTCCTTCAGCAGCGCGGCGATGTCGCCGGTGCCGCCGGCCAGGTCGAGCACGCGGTCGCCCGGCTTGACCTGCGCGGTGGCGACGAAATAGCGCTTCCAGACCCGATGGATGCCCATGCTCATCAGGTCGTTCATCAGGTCGTAGTTGCCGGCGACCGAGGTGAAGACCTCGCCGACCAGCTTCTGCTTGTCCTTGGCGGCGACGTCGCGGAAGCCGAAATGGGTGGTACCGGTCTTGTAGGGAGATTCGCTCATGCCGGGATTATCGCACTGCCGGCCGCTGCGTGCCGGTGAAGCGCCGCACGGGATGACAGCCGCCGGCCGCCTGGGCCAGACTGCCGGCAGACTCCCGTTCCCCCAGGCCATTCCATGCTGACCACGCCCGACTACCGCGCCCTGCTCGACACCGCCATCGCCGAAGCCCGCCAGGGCCTGGCCGAGGGCGGCATCCCGATCGGCGCCGCCCTGTACCACCGCGACGGCCGCCTGCTCGGCTGCGGCCACAACCGCCGCGTGCAGGAGGGCGACCCGTCCGTACACGGCGAGACCGACGCCTTCCGCAAGGCCGGACGCCAGCGCCGCTACAAGGACACCATCATGGTCACCACCCTGGCGCCGTGCTGGTACTGCAGCGGCTTGGTGCGGCAGTTCAACATCGGCACGGTGGTGGTCGGCGAATCGGTGACCTTCCAAGGCGGCATCGACTGGCTGCGCGAGAGCGGCGTGGAGGTCATCGACCTGCACAGCCAGGAGTGCATCGACCTGCTCGGCGGCTTCATCGCCGCCCACCCGGACGTGTGGAACGAGGATATCGGCGAGGACTGAGCGGCGTGCCGCGGGCGTCGGCGCGGCGAGCAGCAGGCACACCGCCGCGCCCACAGGCGAACCGCGGCCGCGCTTCGACGTTGCCCGGTGGGCGCGCGGCCCGCACCGCCCCGTACTTGCCGGCACCGCGTCGGCAAGCCTGCACGGCGCTGGCCTGAGCGCCCACCTGCCACCCGCGGCGCCGGGAGGGCGCGCGCACCGAGTGTTATATTGTTTCAATATCGACACCGATCGCACTGCATGCCGTCCGCCGCCCTCGCCTCGCCTGCCTCCCTCGCCGTCCCCGCAACGCCCGCCGCGCGGCTGGCCTCGATCGATCTGCTGCGCGGCACGGTGATGCTGCTGATGCTGCTGGACCACGTGCGCGAGACCTTCTACCTGCATCACCCGGTCGGCGATCCGATGGAGGTGGAGGGCACGGCGCCGGCGCTGTTCGTCGCGCGCACCCTGGCGCACCTGTGCGCGCCGGTCTTCGTGTTCCTCACCGGCCTGTCGGCCTGGCTGTACGCGGCGCGGCAGGCCGACGGCCGCGCGGCGGCCGCCAGCTTCCTGCTCAAGCGCGGCCTGTTCCTGATCGTGCTGGAGCTGACCCTGGTCAACCTGGCCTGGAGCGGCGCCTTTCCGCCGCAGGCGCTGTACCTGCAGGTGATCTGGGCGATCGGCCTGAGCATGCTCGCGCTGGCCGCGCTGCTGTGGCTGCCGCGACCGGCGCTGGCGCTGCTGGGCGCGGCGCTGGTCGCCGGTCACCACCTGCTGGACGAGGTGCAGATCCAGGGCGACGGCCCGCTGGCCGCCGTCTGGGCCGTGCTGCACGACCGGCGCTGGCTGGAGCTGGGCGACCTGCGCCTGCGTACCTCGTATCCGGTGCTGCCGTGGATCGGGGTGATCGCGCTCGGCTACGCCGCCGGCCCCTGGTACGGCGCCGCCACCGACCCGGCGCAACGCCAGCAGCGCCTGCTGGCCTGCGGACTCGGCGCACTGGCCGGGTTCCACCTGCTGCGCTGGCACAACGGCTACGGCGATGCGCCCTGGCAGGTGCAGGACGACCTCGCGCATACCGCGATGAGCTTCTTCAACGTCACCAAGTACCCCCCGTCGCTGCAGTTCCTGCTGCTGACCCTGGGCGTGGGCCTGCTGTTGCTGCGCCTGTACGAACACCCCACCGTGGCCCGCGCCCTGGCGCCGCTGGCGGCGATCGGCGCAGCGCCGATGTTCTTCTACCTGCTGCACCTGTACGTGCTGAAGCTCGCCTACCTGGCCGCGGTGGCGCTGTGGGGCACCAACCAGGGCGATCTGTTCGGCGTGGACAGCGTGGCCGCGCTGTGGGCGATCGCCGCCTTGCTGGGCCTGGCCCTGTACTGGCCCACCGCCGCGTTCGCGCGGCTGAAGGCGCGCCGCCGCGACCTGGCCTGGCTGCGCTACTTCTAGCGACGGGCCGGGATGGTTCATCTGCGTGCAATGCCGGCGTGCTCGACTGCGGCTTCCTTCGTCCGCGCCTGGAGACCTGCGATGTCCACCCGCCTGCCGCCGCTGCTGCTGATCGGTCTGACCCTTGCCGCATGCGCCGGATGCGCGACGGCGGCGAGCAAGCGCGACGCCTGGGTGGTGCAGCAGATCCACGACTACAACCATCCCTACGCCGCACAGCAGACCGAGCTGGACACCAAGATGGCGACCATGGCCACCAGCGCCTACGCCTTCTACCGCGGCACCGACCACATCTTCTACCAGGACATGAAGACCCTGCCGGGCTCGCTGTGGACCTCGCCGCAGACCGGCTACACCTGGCTCGGCGGCGACACCCACCTCGGCAACTTCGATGCGGCGCGCGACAGCAGCGGCAAGGCGGTGTTCAAGGTCGCCGACTTCGACGAGGGTCACCTCGGCCAGTACGTGTGGGACCTGCGCCGGCTGGCCGCGAGCATGGTCCTGGCCGGCCGCGACAACGGTCTGTCCGACAGCGACATCGGCGACGCCATCGACACCATGGTCGGCGCCTACCTGGACAAGATCGCCGATTTCCGCGGCAGCGACGCCGAAGCGAGCTTCCAGCTGAGCAAGCGCAACACCAGCGGTGCGGTGGCCAAGATCATCGACAGCGCCGACGGCAAGAGTCGCAGCAGCCTGCTGTCCAAGTACACCGTGGTCAACAGCGGCAAGCGTCAGTTCCAGGACCTGGACAACCTGGTCGCGGTGGACGCCAACACCGCCTCGGCGGTGGCCGCGGCGATGAACGGCTACCTCGGCTCGATCGCCGCGTCCAAGCGCCATCCGTCCAGCTACTACACCATCAAGGACGTGCACCAGAAGCTGGGCTCGGGCACCGGCAGCCTCGGCCGCCTGCGCCTGTATGTGCTGATCGAAGGCCCGAGCGCATCGACCAGCGACGACGTGATCCTGGAATGGAAGCAGGAAGCGGCCAGCGTGGTGGCGGTAGCGGCGCCGTCGCAGATGCCGGCCTCCAGCTACGACAACAACGAGGGCGCGCGGGTCGCGCGCACCGCCAAGGCGCAGACCATCGACGCCGACGTGCTGGTCGGCTACGCCAGCGTCAACGGCACCCCGTTCTACGTGCACGAGAAGTCGCCGTTCCAGCAGGACCTGGACCCGACCGCGCTGGACAGCGCCGGCAAGCTCGCCACCGCCGCGACCTACCTGGGCCAGGCCCTGGCCTCGGCGCACGCACTGGCCGACCAGGACTACGACCCGAACGTGGTGCCCTACAGCATCGACAAGCAGATCGATCAGGCGGTCACCAGCAAGAGCGGCCTGACATCGGAACTGCGCCAGTTCGCGTTCGACTACGCGGCGCAGGTGCAACTGGACTGGCAGTCGTTCGTGGCCGCGTACAAGGCGGGTACGCCGCTGTATTGAGTTCGCGCCGGGTGCGTGCGGGCGACGCACGCGCTGTGCGGTTTTTGCGGCGGAGCCGCCTGTTGTAGGAGCGGCTTCAGCCGCGACGGGGCGTTACCGGGAAGGCCCAGTCGCGGCTGAAGCCGCTCCTACGACGCGCTTGACGTCGGCATGGCTATCGGGATCGGTGCACAGCGGCAGGCGCGGGCAACGCACCTGCCGCTGTGGATCGCGCCGGACCTTACAGGATGTACCGGCTCAGGTCCGGATCCTGCACCAGTTCGCCCAGGTGCGCATCGACGTAGGCCGCGTCGACGGTCACGCTCTGCCCGTCGCGGTCCGGGGCTTCGTAGCTCAGCGTGTCGAGCAGGCGCTCGAGCACGGTGTGCAGGCGCCGCGCACCGATGTTCTCCTGGCGCTCGTTGACCAGGAACGCGATCTCCGCCAGGCGCGCGATGGCGTCGTCGGTGAAGCGCAGGCTTACGCCCTCGGTCAGCAACAGTGCTTCGTACTGCTTGGTCAGCGCCGCCTTCGGCTCGGTGAGGATGCGGATGAAGTCGTCCTTCGACAGCGCCGACAGTTCCACCCGGATCGGGAAGCGGCCCTGCAGTTCCGGGATCAGGTCGCTGGGCTTGGCCAGGTGGAACGCGCCGGAGGCGATGAACAGGATGTGGTCGGTCTTGACCGTGCCGTACTTGGTGCTGACGTTGGAGCCTTCCACCAGCGGCAGCAGATCGCGCTGCACGCCCTCGCGGGAGACGTCGCCGCCGGTGGCGCCAGCCTCGCTGCGCTTGGCCACCTTGTCGATCTCGTCGATGAACACGATGCCGTGCTGCTCGCAGGCCTCGATCGCCGCGGCGCGCACGTCGTCCTCGTTGACCAGCTTGCCAGCCTCTTCCTCGATCAGCAGCGGCCGCGCCGCCTTGATGGTCAGCTTGCGCGACTGCGACTTGCCGCCGCCCAGGTTGGAGAACATCTGCCGCAGCTGCTGGCCCATTTCCTCCATGCCCGGCGGGGTCATGATGTCCATGCTGACGTTGACCGCCACGTCCAGCTCGATCTCGCGCTCGTCCAGCTCGCCGGCGCGCAGCATGCGCCGGAACTTGCTGCGGGTGTCGCTTTCCTGCGCCGACGGCTCGTTGCGCGCGGCCTCCGGATCGAAGCCGATGCCGGCGCTGCGCCGCGGCAGCAGCGCATCGAGGATGCGGTCCTCGGCACGCTCCTCGGCCTGGGTGCGCACGCGGGTCTTGGCCTGCTCGCGGTACAGCTTGACCGCGGTGTCGGCCAGGTCGCGCACGATCTGCTCCACGTCCTTGCCGACATAGCCGACCTCGGTGAAGCGGGTCGCCTCGACCTTGACGAAGGGCGCATTGGCCAGCGTCGCCAGGCGCCGCGCGATCTCGGTCTTGCCGACGCCGGTGGGGCCGATCATCAGGATGTTCTTCGGCATCACTTCGTTGCGCAGCGCGTCGGGCAACTGCATGCGCCGCCAGCGGTTGCGCAGCGCGATCGCCACCGCGCGCTTGGCCTCGTGCTGGCCGACGATGTGGCGGTCCAGCTCCTGCACGATCTCGCGCGGGGTCATGGTGCTATGGGTATCGGTCATGGTCGGGAAATCGAAGAGGGAATCGGGAATGGAGAATCGGGAATCGGAAAGCAGGCGTCATCGGTGACGGAGACGAGAACCGCAGTTGCGATTCCCCAATCCCCAATCCCGAATCACAGCTCTTCGACCACCACGTTGCGATTGGTATAGATGCAGATGTCGCCGGCGATGTTCAGCGCTTCGACGGCGATGGTGCGCGCGTCCAGCGTGGTGTGGCCGAGCAACGCACGCGCCGCCGACAGGGCGTACGAGCCACCGGAGCCGATGGCGATGATGCCGTCCTCCGGTTCGATCACATCGCCGGTGCCGCTGATGATCAGCGAGGTCTCCTTGTCGGCTACCGCCAGCAGCGCCTCGAGCTTGCCGAGGCGGCGTTCGGTGCGCCAATCCTTGGCCAGTTCCACTGCGGCGCGAGTCAGCTGGCCGTGCTTCTCCAGCTTGGCCTCGAACAGTTCGAACAGGGTGAACGCATCGGCGGCGGCGCCGGCGAACCCGGCCAGCACCTGGCCCTCGCGGCCGAGCCGGCGCACCTTGCGCGCATTGCCCTTCATCACGGTGTGGCCCAGGGTCACCTGGCCGTCGCCGGCCACGGCGACGCGGCCATCGCGGCGCACCGACAGGATCGTGGTGGCGTGGAAAACATTGGGGTTCTGACTGGGATCCATGCGGCCTCCGGAGCGATGACTCAGGTGTGGGGGCTGGCGACGCGCGGTTCAAGCGTCGTCGGTCGCAGACCGGTCGTCGCCGGGCCGGGCGTGCGCCGGCCGCGCCGGATCGGCGCCGATGCCCCAAGCGAGCTGCCAATCCCAGCCCTCGGTCTCGATCGGGTGCAGGGCGCGTCCGGCGCCGTTGCCGCAGGCCGGATCGTGCGCGGCGCAATCGCGCTCGCAACCCCAGCACAGCTGTTCGGGGTGGCGCGGCGCCAGCGGAAAGGGGGTGGCCATCGGTGAGCCCTCGCGACGTGGGAGGACAGTGTCGTCCTGCCTTTGCCGACTCGCCTTGATCCAGAACAAGCGCGGGTGCGCTAGCAACCGCGCGTCCGGGATGCGACGCTCAGGACTTGCGCTTGGCCCGCGGGTGCGCCGCGTCGTAGACCTTGGCTAGGTGCTGGAAATCCAGGTGGGTGTAGATCTGCGTGGTGGCGATGTCGGCATGGCCGAGCAGTTCCTGCACGCCGCGCAGGTCGCCGGAGGATTCCAGGATGTGGCTGGCGAAGCTGTGCCGCAGCATGTGCGGGTGCACGTGCTTGAACAGGCCCTGGCGCCCGGCCAGTTGCTTGATCCGGATCTGCACCGCGCGTGCGCCGATCGGCGCTCCGCCGCGCCCCGGAAACACCGGCGCGGCGGCCTCGCCCCGGCTTTCCTCGCGCCATTCCAGCAAGGCTTTTCGCGCATGCGAACCGACCGGCACCAGCCGCTGCTTGTTGCCCTTGCCCAGCACGCTGACCATGCCGACGACGAAATCCAGATCGCGCCAGCGCAGCGCACACAGCTCGCTCAGGCGCAGGCCCGAGGAATAGAACAGCTCCAGCAGCGCGCGGTCGCGCAGGCCCAGCGGCGCATCGGTCGGCACTTCGACCAGGCGCACCGCCTCGTCCGCGTCGAGCACCTGCGGCAGCTTGCGCGGCGCCTTCGGCGCGCGCAATGCCGCGGCCGGGCTGCTGGCGATGTGGCCGTGCTTGAGCAGCCACGCGTAGAAACTGCGGCACGCCGACAGACGCCGTTGCAGGCTCTTGGGCGACAACCCGCGGCGGTGCTCGGCGGCGATGAACTGGCGCAACTGCGCGGCGTCGAGCGCGGCCGGCTCGCCAAGCAGGTTGTCCGCGGCCCACGCCGACAGCGCGGCCAGGTCGCGCCGGTATGCGTCCAGGGTATGCGCGGACATGCGCCGCTCGACCTGCAGATAGGCGAGGAAGCGGGACTCGGGCGTCGGCGCGGGGGATTCGGAAGACGCCGCGGCGCCCGCCGTCGACGCCGCGCTCGCGTGCGCGGCAGCGCCGGTTGCGGCGCTGTCCCGGGCCCCGGGTCCCGTGCCCCGAGTCCCGGCCGTGCTCATCGCTGCAACGCCACCGCCAGCGCCTCGCCCATCATGCGCAGGAACAAGGTGCCCATGCCGGGATAGAACCGGTTCGGGTCGCGGCTGCCGACCGCGATCAGGCCCAGGCCGGGCAGCGGCAGCAGCGCGGTGGATTGCACTTCGTCCACGCGCTCGCCGTACAGCAGGGCCTGCTTTTCCGGTTGCAGGCGGCCACAGATCGGCTCGCCGTCCTTCAGGCAATCGCGGAACGGCGCCAGCCGTGAATCGTCCGCCGCCAACACCTGCAGCCACGGCGCCTGCTCCAGGCCCGGCAAGGGCTGCAGCAACACGATGCTGACCAGGTCGCCCTGGAAATCTTCCTGCAGCGAGGCCGCCATCGCGCGCACGCTGTCGGCGGCGCTGCGCTGGCGCATCAGCGCCAGGGTCAACTGGTGGGTACGGACCGCCAGCCGTTCGTTGACCTGCGCGTTGGCGGCCAGGTCGGCCAGCCGCCGCGACAGTTCGCGGTTCTTGTCGCGCAGCACTTCCAACTGGTAGCTGGCCAGCGACGCGGTGGGGCCGTCGTCGCGCGGCACCACCAGGGTCAGCGCCAGATCGGGAAACTGCTTGAGGAAGCCGGGATGGCGCCGCAGCCACGTGGCCACCTCGTGCGCACCGAGCTTGTCCTGGCTGTCGCTCATCGGATCCACTCTCCATCGAAGACGAACGTCGCCGGCCCGGACATCACCACCGGCGCGGTGTCGTCCGGCCACTGCACGCGCAGCTCGCCGCCGGGCAGGCTGACGCGCACGTCGCGCTCCACCCGGCCGCGCTGCATCATCACCGCGGCCGCCGCGCAGGCGCCGCTGCCGCAGGCCAGGGTCTCGCCGACGCCGCGCTCGTACACGCGCAGGCGCAGGTGGCCGCGGTCGATCACCTGCACGAAGCCGACGTTCACCGAATCCGGGAACGAGGCGTGCTGCTGCAGCAATGGGCCCAGGCGGTCCACCGGCGCCGCATCGACCAGGCCCACTTCCAGCACCGCGTGCGGGTTGCCCATCGACACCGCGCCGAAGCGCACGCTGCCGCCCTGCAGCGGCAACACGTACTCGTCGCGCGCGCGCGGGAAGCCGACCAGCGGCACGTCCTCCGGCACGAAGCGCGGCACGCCCATCGCCACCGCGAACGCGCCGTCGGCGCCGCGGGTGATGTGGTGGCTGCCGGCAGGGCTTTCGATGACGAAATCGTCCGCGGCCGGCGCGCTGCCGTCGCGCACCAGCCAGGCGGCGATACAGCGCGCGCCGTTGCCGCACTGCCCGGCGGCACTGCCGTCGGTGTTCCAGATGCGGTAGCTGGCCACCGCGTCGGCGGCGTGCGGGGGTTCGATGGTCAGGATCTGGTCGCAGCCGACGCCGAAGTGGCGGTCGGCCAGACGCATCGCCAGTGCGGCGTCCGGCGGCGGGGTGCCGTCGCGCAGGTCGAGCACCACGAAATCGTTGCCCGCGCCCTGCATCTTGCTGAAACGCACGCGCGCGTCGCGGCGGGCCTCACTCATTCCCATTGGTGGGCATGGTGGTGTCGTTGGCCGGCGGGCGCTGGCCGTCCACCGGCTGCGCCTGCCCGGCGGGATCGGTGGTCGCCGGCGGCGTCGCGTCGGGCGCGGGCGTGGCGGGCGCGGCTTCCACCGGCACCGGCTTCTGCGGCATCACCAGCGGCCCCTTGTTGCCGCAGCCGACCAGGGCCAGCAGCGCAGCGGCGGGGAGGACGAGACGGATCGAAGAAAAGGACGATGTGCTCATGCGCCGAGTATAGCCACACCGGCATGAACCGGCCGTGCCGCGGTCGCAGGCCGCGCCGCGCTCATTCGCGCGGCGGTTCCGGCCGCCACCAGAGCCACAGCGCCACCACGCTCATGCAGCCGATCGCCAGCGCCTGCACCCACAGCCGGTGCACGAACAGCAGCAGCACCAGCGCGCACGCGGCCATGGTCAGCGTCGCCATCCACTTGCCGCGGCGGCTGACCGCGCCATGCCGTTCCCAGTCGCGGATGCTGCGGCCGAAGCGCGGATCGCGCAGCAGGCGCCGGCGCAGCCGCGGCGAACCGCGCGCAGCGGCATAGGCGGCGATCAGCACGAACACCGTGGTCGGCAGCCCCGGCACGAAGATGCCGACGATACCGGTCGCCAGGCTGGCATAGGCCAGCAGCCACCAGGCCCAGCGGAAACGGGAGTGCGCGCGCATCGCGCCATGATAAGCCCGCGCCGGCGCGGGCAGGCGTCGACCGCCTGCCGAGGCGATCGCGGTGCCGTGCGGCAGCGGCCGTGGGAGCCGCTTGAGCCGCAACGAGCGCAGCCATTGGCGTATCCGACTCATTGCAGTCGGGACTGAAGTCCCTCCCACAGGGAGTGACCAAGCCACCAGCGCTGCTGCCTGCTCTGGCGGTGATCAAGCATTCCGCCCACCGTCCACCGTAGGAGCGGCTTCAGCCGCGACACACGAAGCCACTGGTGCATCTGGTCTCACTGCAGTCGGGACTGAAGTCCCTCCCACAGGGAGTGACCAGACCATCAGCACCACGGCCGGCCCTCGCGCGAGACACAAGCGATCCGCCCTTCGTAGGAGCGGCTTCAGCCGCGACCTGCGTTACCGGGAATGCCTGTCGCGGCTGAAGCCGCTCCTACGAGGCGACGGCGCTTCTCGCCAGACCGCACAAGAGGAAGGCGATTGGGCACCCGATACCGCTCTTCCGAGTGCGCCGGGCCGCTCCTTGGAGCTCCGTCATGGCGACGAACGACGCCAGCGTCCCCTTCAGACCTCAGCGCAGGCTGACCCGGCACCGCGCCCAAAGGATCGGCACATCGGCTGCCCCGCAGGCCAGCCGACGCGCGCCACGCTCACTTGGCCGGCTGCTCCACGCCCAGCTGGTCCAGCATGAAGGCATAGGACTCGGCCATTTCGCGGTAGCGACGGAAGCGGCCGGACTTGCCGCCGTGGCCGGCTTCCATGTTGACGCGGAACACGATCGGCTGGCTGCCGGTGTCGTTCTCGCGCAACTTGGCCACCCACTTGGCCGGCTCCCAGTACTGCACCTGCGAATCCCACAGGCCGGTGCCGACGTACATCGCCGGATAGGCCTGGCGGGTGACGTTGTCGTAGGGCGAATAGCTGAGCATGTAGTCGTAGTACGCCTTCTGCTCGGGATTGCCCCACTCGTCGTACTCGTTGGTGGTCAGCGGGATGCTCGGGTCGAGCATGGTGGTGACCACGTCCACGAACGGTACCTGCGCCACCAGCACGCGGTAATCCTTGGGCGCCATGTTGGCCACCGCGCCCATCAACAGGCCGCCGGCGCTGCCGCCGGCCGCAGCGACGCGGTCCGGGGCGGCGTAGCCCTGCTGCACCAGCCCACGGGTGACGTCGATGAAATCGGTGAAGGTGTTCTTCTTGTGCAGCAGCTTGCCCTGGTCGTACCAGTCGCGGCCCATCTCCTGGCCGCCGCGGATATGCGCGATGGCGTAGACCACGCCGCGGTCGAGCAGGCTCACCACCGGCAGGTTGAACGCCGGATCGGTGGACATGCCGTAGCTACCGTAGGCGTACTGGTACAGCGCGGCGCTGCCGTCCTTCTTGAAGCCCTTCTTGTAGACCAGCGACACCGGCACCTTGACCCCGTCGCGCGCGGTCACCCAGACCCGCTCGGTCTGGTACTTGCTGGCGTCGTAGCCGATCACCGGCTGCTGCTTGAGCAGCTTGCGCTCGCCGGTGCGGGTGTTGAGTTCGTAGGTGGTGGCCGGGGTGGTCAGCGAGGTGTAGCTGTAGCGCAGCCACGGCGTGTCCGGCTCGGCGTTGATCGACAGGCCCATCGAATACGCCGGCTCGTCGGCCTTGACGTACTCCTCCTTGCCGTCGGCGAAGTGCAGACGGATCCGCTCCAGGCCGTCGGAGCGCTCGGCGATGGCGGTGAAGCCGTCGAACAGCTCGAAGCCGTCGATGAACACCTTCTCGTCGTAGGGCAACCAGCTCTGCCACTGGCTGCGCGCCGTGGCGCCGTCGGGCGCGGTCATCAGCGCGTAGTTCTTGGCCTTCCAGTTGGTGCGGATCACCCAGCGGCCGTCGAAGTGGTCGGCGTGGTACTCGACGTCGCGCTCGCGCGGCGCCAGCACGGTGAAGCGCTGCGGATCGGCGGCCGGCGCGTAGCGCTGCTCGGAGGACACGGTGCTCTCCACGCCGATGACGATGTACTTGTCGTCGCGGGTGCGGCCCACGCCCATGTAGAAGCTGTCGTCCTTTTCCTCGTACACCAGCACGTCCTGCGCCGCCGGCGTGCCCAGCACGTGCTTCTTGACCCGCACCGTCAGCAGCGTCTCCGGGTCGTTCTCGACGTAGAACAGGGTCTTGTTGTCGTCGGCCCAGACCACGTCCGGCGACACGCCGGGAATGCGATCGGCGTAGACCTCGCCGGTGTCCAGGTTCTTGAAGCGCACCACGTACTGGCGGCGGCCGACGTCGTCCTCGGTCCAGGCCAGAATGCGGTTGTCCTGGCTGACCGCCGCGTCGCCGACGCTGAAGTAGCCCTTGCCGGCGGCCATGGTGTTGACGTCGAGCAGGATCTCTTCCGGCGCCTCCATGCTGCCCTTGCGGCGCGCCTGGATCGGGTAGTCCTTGCCGCTCTCGTAGCGGGTGTAATACCAGTAGCCGCGCTCGCGATACGGCACGCTGCTGTCGTCCTGCTTGATGCGACCGACGATCTCTTCGTACAGCCGGTCTTCCAGCGGCTTGAGCGGCTTCAGCACCTGGTCCGCGTAGGCGTTCTCGGCATTGAGATAGGCCAGCATCTGCGGGTTCTTGCGCGTGTCGTCGCGCAGCCAGTAGTAGGCGTCCTGGCGAACGGCACCGAACGGCGCCTTGACCGCGTGCGGCTGCTTGGCCGGATGCGGCGGAGTGGCCGCGGCGGCGGAGGCGGAGGAAGCGAAGGAGGCGGTCATGAGCAGGACAAGGCTCGCTAGCAAGGGGCGGTGAGGCATCTAATGGGGCTCCGGCGGCGGTAACGCAACGGGACGCGCCGCCCCGGCCGGGCGGCGGCAGCGGGCGGGCGCCGCGCAGTGCCGGCCGAGTCTCCCTGCAACGCCGCGCCGTGGCAAGCGTATCGAGGCCGCGCGTTCGGGACGGCGTGGAATTCCGTGGCTCGGCGACCCGCGGCGCCGCGATGGCGCTGCGGCATGCCGCCCCATGCGCCATGGCGCATGGGGCGTGCCACGACCGCTTGTTCGCGGGGAGCGCGACGCCTGACACGCCGACCGGCGCATGCACCGCGCTGCACGAGTGTTCCGCCTGGGTGCAGCACACGCGGCGCCTGGCACGGCACCGCGCTTCGCAGTCCTCTCGACACCGCTAACACGCGCGACAGCACCCTCCTCTATCATCGGCGACATGGCTTCCCTTCCCGGCGACACCCTCAGTGCCTCGTCCGCCGCGCCCGGCTACAGCCAGCGCAGCCGCGAGATCGAACCCTTCCACGTGATGGCCCTGCTGGCCCGCGCCAACGAACTGGAGCAGGCCGGCCACGACGTGATCCACCTGGAGATCGGCGAACCGGACTTCACCACCGCCGCACCGATCGTCGCCGCCGGCCAGGCCGCGCTGGGCGCCGGCCATACCCGCTACACCGCCGCGCGCGGCCTCCCGGCCCTGCGCCAGGCGCTGGCGGACTTCTACCGGCAGCGCCACGACGTCGATCTGGACCCGGCACGCATCCTGATCACGCCCGGCGGCTCCGGCGCGCTGCTGCTGGCCAGCGCGCTGCTGGTCGATCCCGGCCGCACCTGGCTGATGGCCGACCCCGGTTACCCGTGCAACCGCCATTTCCTGCGCCTGGTCGAAGGCGCCGCGCAACTGGTGCCGGTCGGCCCGGACAGCCGCTACCAGCTGACCCCGGAGCTGCTGCAGCGGCACTGGAACGCGGACAGCGTCGGCGCGCTGGTGGCCTCGCCGGCCAATCCCACCGGCACCGTGCTGTCGCGCGCCGAACTGGCCGCGCTGTCGCAGACGCTGCGCGCCCGCGGCGGGCACCTGGTGGTGGACGAGATCTACCATGGCCTGAGCTACGGCATCGACGCGCCCAGCGTGCTGGAGGTCGACGACGACGCCTATGTGCTCAACAGCTTCTCCAAGTATTTCGGCATGACCGGCTGGCGCCTGGGCTGGCTGGTGGCGCCGCGCGCGGCGGTGCCGTCGCTGGAGAAGCTGGCGCAGAACCTGTACATCAGCGCGCCCAGCATCGCCCAGCACGCCGCGCTGGCCTGCTTCCTGCCGGAAACGCTGCAGATCCTGGAAGCGCGCCGCGCCGAGTTCGCGCAGCGCCGCGACTACCTGCTGCCGGCGCTGCGCGCGCTTGGCTTCCGCATCGACGTCGAACCGGAGGGCGCGTTCTACCTGTATGCCGACGTCTCCGATTTCACCGACGATGCGCAGGCGTTCTGCGCGCACTTCCTGGAAACCGAGCACGTCGCGTTCACCCCGGGCGTGGATTTCGGTCGTCACCGCGCCCGCCAGCACGTGCGCATCGCCTACACCCAGAGCCTGCCGCGGCTGGAACAGGCGGTGGAGCGGATTGCGCGTGGACTGACGCGCTGGGCGCGCTGAGGCGGCCAGCGGCACGGGACAGCGACTGGAGCCTGGCATGCTCATCTACCGCGAAGCCATGGAATCGGATCTGCGTGCGATCTGCGCACTCGGCGAAGAAGTCAATGCGCTGCACCACGAGGCGTTTCCCCACATCTTCGCCGGCGCCGGCGATGCGGACCGCGATGCGGTGCACTGGAATAGCAGCATTGGCCGGGACGATGCCACCACCTTCGTCGCCGAAACACAGGGCGTTGTCGTCGGCTTCGTCACGGTCGGCATGGTGACGGAATCGCACTCGCTGCTGCAGCCGATGCGCTTCGGCCGGGTGGGCAGCATCGGCATCACCCGCCGCCATCGGGGCCAGGGCATCGGCCCGGCGCTGATGCAGCGTGCGCACGACTGGGTGGCACTGCGTGGCGGTGTCGAAATGCGCCTGAACGTCTGGGCCTTCAACACGCACGCGCTGCACGTGTACGAAGAACTGGGCTATGAGGTGCGTTCGCTGACCTTGGTCAAGCCTTTGGCCGGCGGCGCCTGAGCACCCGCTGCGGCGGCGACCTGAAATCGAGCAGAGAGCAGGCACGGCATCGACGCGATCGTGACGCGACGCGGTGCGCGCGGGCTCGCGCGTTCACTGGCCCGCACGCGCCAGGCCGGAGATGGTCCGCGCCCCGACCGGAACGCGGACCGCACCACTCACTTGGACAGCTGCTCCCACAGGAAGCTGTACGCCAGCGCCTGCATGTGCGCCGCCTGCGCGTTGTTGGCCGCGCCGCCATGGCCGCCTTCGATGTTCTCGTAGTAGGTCACGTTCTTGCCGGCGTCGATCATCTTCGCCGCCATCTTCCGCGCATGCCCCGGATGCACGCGATCGTCGCGCGTGGAGGTCAGGAAGATCACCGGCGGATAGGTCTTCTTCGGGTCGAACAGGTGGTACGGCGAGAAGGTCTGGATGAACTTCCAGTCGTCGGTGTCCGGGTTGCCGTACTCGGCCATCCACGAGGCGCCGGCCAGCAGGTGGCTATAGCGCTTCATGTCCAGCAGCGGCACCTGCACCACCACCGCGCCGAACAACTGCGGGTACTGCATCAGCATGTTGCCGGCCATCAGCCCGCCGTTGCTGCCGCCCTGCACGCCCAGGTGCTTGGCCGAGGTGATCTTGCGCGCGACCAGATCCTGCGCCACCGCCGCCATGTCCTCGTAGGCCTTGTGCCGGTTCTGCTTCAGCGCCGCCTGGTGCCAGCGCGGGCCGTACTCGCCGCCGCCGCGGATGTTCGCCAGCGCGTACACGCCGCCCTGGTCGAGCCAGGCGCGGCCCAGGCTGCCGGAGTAGAACGGGGTCATCGAGATCTCGAAACCGCCGTAGGCGTACAGCAGGGTCGGCGCGCTGCCGTCGGCCTTGAGCTGCTTGGGCCGGACCAGGAAGTACGGGACCTTGGTGCCGTCCTTGGACACGGCGAAGTGCTGCTCGATCTCGTCCTTGGACGCGTCGAAGAAGCTCGGCATCGCCTTCAGCGTCTCGATGCTCTGCGGCCCGCGCTGCACGTCGGCCAGCATCAGCGTGGTCGGGGTCAGGAAGTCGGTGGAGGTCAGCCACACCTGGTCGTTCTCATCGGCGTCGACCGCATCGACGCTGGTGCTACCGAAGGCCAGGTCGCCGACCGGGAACGCCGTGCGCGCCCACTCGCCCTCGCCCGGGGTCAGCACCCACAACCGGCTCTTGACGTCGTCGAGCACGTTCAGCACCAGCCGCGACTTGGTCCAGGCGAAGGACGCCAGCGACGCGGTCTCGGTCGGCGTGAACAGCACCTGGAAGTTGCGCTTGCCGGCCATGAAGTCGTCGAACTTGGTCACCAGCAGCGCACCGGCCGGGTAGGTCGTGCCGCCCACCGTCCACGGATCGCGCAGCTCCAGGGTCAGCCACTGGCGGTGCACGCCCTTGTTGGCGGAGTTGGGCACGTCGATCTTGGTCAGCCGGCCGTCGGCGCCGCGCAGGTACATCTCGTCGTTGTAGAAGGCCAGCGTGCGGCTGACGAAATCGCGCTCGTAGCCGGGCGTGTCGTCGTGCATCGCCGCGATGTACATGTCGTCCGGCTTGCCCTCGTAGACCAGCGTGGCGCTGCTCATCGGGGTGCCGCGCTTCCACTGCTTGACGACGCGCGGGTAGCCGGAGCTGGTCAGCGAGCCGGGGCCGAAGTCGGTGTACAGGTAGACGGTGTCGGCATCGATCCAGCTCAGCCCGCCCTTGGCCTCGGGACGGAAGAAGCCGTCCTTGATCCACTGCTTGCTGCTCAGGTCGAACTCGCGGGTGACGTCGGCATCGGCGCCGCCGCGCGACAGCGCGATCAGGCAGCGACGGTACTCCGGGCGCAGGCAGTTGGCGCCGTGCCACACCCAGTTCTCGCCCTCGGCCTTGTTCAGCGCATCCAGGTCCAGCACCGTCTCCCACTTCGGCTCGGGCTTGCGGTACTCGTCCAGGGTGGTGCGGCGCCACAGGCCGCGCTCGTGCGCGCGGTCCTTCCACAGGTTGTAGTAGTACGGGCCGATCTTCTGCACGGCCGGGATCTTGGCGTCGGAATCCAGCACCTCGCGGATGCCGGCCTCGCGGGCCTTGAAGGCGGGGGTGTCGGCCAGGCGCGCCTCGGTCTTGGCGTTCTGCGCCTTGACCCAGTCCAGCGCCTTGGCACCGGTGACGTCTTCGAGCCAGGCATAGGGGTCTTGGGGCATCGCGGTTTCCTTGGCCGCGGCGGTGCCGGCGGCGAGCAGGCCGGCGATCAGGCAGGCGTGTGCGAGTGAGGACATGGTTCGGATCCGGGAAGGACAGCGCCGCACCGTAGCATGCGGCCTCGCCGCCCTCCCCTGCCGAAGGTCAGGCTGGGCGCGCGGTCCGCAGCGCCGGCCGGCGCCGCCGCGCCTGCGCCCGCGGCCGGGCCCGCCACTGCCCCCACAGCCGGCGCAGCGGCGGCAGCGGGAAGCGATGCAGGGCCCACCAGGCGCTCAGCGGCATGCCCAGCAGCCACAGCGGCCGCCAGCCCAGCCATTCGCTGTGGCCGCGCGCGGCCGGCCACACCAGGACCAGGGCCAGCCCGGCCAGGATCGCCTGGCGCAGCAGGCGACGCAGGCCCGGGTGCGGGACGTGGGAGCGCGGGGACGACGAGACGATCGGCATGGCGGCAGTTCCTGGAGGTCGAGGCGCGCAGGGTGCCGCCGCGACATCTCAGGGGCTGCGACGCATCATTGACATGGCGCACGCGCATACTTCACCGGCGTTCGCCCTTCGCCCCGGAACCTCCTATGCGCCTGCTTTCCCTGTTCGCTTCCGTGCTGCTGCTGGGCATGGCCGTCCCCTTGCCGACGGCCCGCGCCAAGGCGCCGGATCCGGAACAGGAGCCGGCGCAGCCGCCGATCGACCTGCAGCGCTTCATGGGCCGCTGGTACGTGATCGCCCACATCCCGTATTTCGCCGAGCGCGGCCACGTCGCCAGCAGCGACGAGTACACCCTCAAGGACGACGGCAAGATCGCGGTGCGCTACGAGTATCGCAACGGCTTCGACGAGCCGGTCAAGGAGCTCAACTCCCGCGCCACGGTCAAGGAAGGCACCGGCAACCGCCGCTGGACCACCTGGTTCTTCAGGATGGTGCCCACCAAGTACCGCATCCTGGAAGTGGCCCCGGACTATTCCTGGGCGCTGATCGACTACCCCGGCCGCGACCTGGCCTGGGTATTCGCACGCTCGCCGAACATGAGCCACAAGCAATACCGCGAGCTGGTCGACAAGCTGGACCACCAGTACGGCGTCAACATCGACAAGCTCAAGCGCGTGGCGCAGCACCGCGACCAGGTCGGCAAGCTCGGCTTCGAAGTGCCGAACAAGCCCTAGGCAGCGCCCTGGGCCAGGCCGGTCGCGACGAACGACCCGGCCCGCGCCGCGCAGGCGCACCCGGTGCCGTCCATACACCGTTCGGGCCACAGCGCCGCGCGCCTGCCAACGCTCGCCGCCGCCACGCCATCGCGCGCCGGCGTGGCTGGGAGCGACGCCACGATCACCCGCCGCTCAGCGAAGTGCCCAGCGCGGCCCGTATGATCGGGGGCGCCCTCCTCCACAACAGGTGCATCGCGTGTCCAGCGTCCTTTCCGAACCTCTCGACGAAGCGCCGCGCGGCTGTGCGGACGCCGCCCCGTTGCGCGGCCAGGTATTCGCGCAGAACTGCCCGTCCCGCGCCGTACTCAGCCATGTCACCAGCCGTTGGGGCGTGCTCGTGCTGGTCGCCCTGCGCAAGGGCACCCACCGCTTCGGCGACCTGCGCCGCAGCCTGGAAGGGGTCAGCGAAAAGATGCTGTCGCAGACCCTGCAGGCGCTGGAGGCGGACGGCCTGGTGCAGCGCACCGCCTACCCGGTGGTGCCGCCGCACGTGGAATACGACCTGACCCCGCTCGGCGAGGAAGCCGCGGCGCACGTGCACGCGCTGGTGGACTGGATCGAACGCAACATCGGCGTGATCCTGGGTGGCGGCGCGCCGCTGGACGCGGCCTAGGCGTCCACCTCCAGGGTGCAGCGGCAGCGTCTGAATGCTACGGTCGCGGCTGAAGCCGCTCCTACCGAAATCGCGCCGCGCGCATCAGCGTCTCAATCGTCGCTGTAGTTGCTCAGCGCCAGCGACAGCAGCGCCTTGGCCTGTTCGCGCAGCGAACGCGGCTCCACGATCTCGGCATCCGAACCGTAGTGCAGCACGTCCATCAGCAGTTCGCGCGAGACGCTGTAGGGCACCTTCAGTTCGTAGCGGCCGTCGGCCAGGAACCGGCCCTGCTGCTTGGAATGCCAGTGCTCGTCGGCGACCCAGCGCGCCGCCTTGGGGCTGAACACGATGGTGGCCCAGCCCTTGGGCGCACCGGAGAAGATGCCGTAGCTGGCCGCCAGCTGCGAATCCAGCTCGGCGTCGGCCACGTCCTGCGCCGGCTGGTCGAGCAGGCGCGCATGGTTGATGCGGTCCACGGCGAAGCTGCGCACCGCGTCGCGGCCATGGTCCCAGGCGTCCAGGTACCAGTTGTCGCGGTAGTGGGTGATGCGCTGCGGCGACACCGTGCGCTTGGTCGATTCGTCGGTGGAGCGGGCGCGGTAGTCGAAGGACAGGCGCTTGCGCTCCAGCACCGCCGAGGCGACGGTCCGGAAACTGGCTTCGTCGAGCTTGCGGCCGCGATGCGGAATCACCCGCACCCGTTCCACCGGCCAATGGGTCGCCCCGGCCTGGGCCGCGAGCAGGCTCTCGATGCGCTGCTGCAGCGGCGCCAGCACCGAGGACAGCACCCCGCCGCCGGTACGCGCCAGCAGCTGCTGCGAGGCCAGCAGCGCATGCAGTTCCTCCGAACTCAGCCACAGCCCCGGCAGCTCGAAACGGTCGCTCTCGCCGGATTCGTAGCGGAAGCCGGCCTCGCCGTCGCCCTCCACCGGCGCCATCAGCGCATCGCGCAGGAAGGCCAGATCGCGGTAGACGGTGGCGCGGGAGCAGCCCAGTTCGTCCTGCAGCCGCGCCACCGTCACCGGGTAGCGCGCGGACTTGAGCAGGCGGTGCAGTGCGTTGATGCGTTCGTAGCGGTCCATGGCCTCGATTATGTCTGAGTCGCGGGCGGAAAACGCCTGCCCGGCGCGGCGGCCGGCAGCGCGCCCGAACCGTCGATGAAGCCGGCGCCCGGGGCCGGCCAGGGTGTCATGTGGATCCGGTATGATGAAATCGTTTCCATTTCGTTAGCCGAAGGCTGCGTCCTCACCCCCGGAGAGAAGCCATGTCCCGCCGCGCCACCCTCGTATCCGCCATCGCCTCGTTGCTGCTGAGCACGTCCCCGGCCTGGGCCGCCGACGTCGCCACCTCGTCGGCAGCCACGGACCCGGCCAGTTCGCCGTGGAGCGGATCGGGCGAACTCGGCTTCGCCTCCTCGCACGGCAACAGCACCAACGAAAGCCTCAATGGCCGGCTCAAGGGCCAGTACGTGGACGGCGACTGGATCCACAGCCTGGACCTGCTCGCCCTGCACGCCAGCGCCGAGTACACCGACACCAATCCGGACGGCACCACCACGCGCAAGCGCCAGACCACCTCCAACCGCTACACCGGCAGCGCCGGCAGCGCGCTGCAGCTCGGCGAACACCGCCAGCTCACCGCCTCGCTGCGCTACGAGCGCGACGACTTCGCCACCTACGACCGCCTGGCCACGATCGGCATCGGCTACGGCACCCGGATCATGGACGGCGACCGCCGCAGCATCGACGTGCAGATCGGTCCCGGCGTGCGCCGCGCCCACGACGTGGTCGAGGACCGCACCGAGACCGGCCTGATCGGCCGCGGCCTGGTCGACTTCAAGTACGGCCTGACCAGCAACACCGAACTGGGCAACACCCTGCTGGTCGAATCCGGCGCGTACAACACCTTCGCGCAGAACGACCTGGGCATCTCGGTGAGCATGAACGAGCGGCTGGCGCTGAAGGCCGGCTGGCAGGCGCGCTACAACAGCGACGTCAGCGACGACAAGAAGAAGACCGATACCTTGACCACCATGAACCTGGTCTACAAGTTCAAGTGAGCGGGGATTGGGGAGTCGGGAGTGGGGATTGGTAGAGGCAGGGATTCCGGGTTCGGCGACATGGCGGTGCCGGTCGCCGCGCGGTTTCGCCGCCGTTACCGCACAACACCGCTTCGCGCACTGACGCTTTGCGTCGGGCACGGCATCATCGGTGCCGGTCGAGTGCCAATCCCCCCAAGACACGGCTCCATGCCGAAGGCGTGACGGTCCCGTTGTGCGATCTGCCAGCCCTCCCCTGCAGGAAGGCCCACTGTGAGCACCCCTGGCCGAAGGGTGGAGTTCCCCGGCCGTGTCTTTTGCAGGATGTCCAATCGGGACGCAGCGCTGCCCCCGCGCCCTTTAAGATGCCCAGTAGCGCTGTATGGCTGTGGCCGAAACGGAGGCTGTGATGACCGTATCCGATCCAAAGACGGTGGTACGCCGCTTCAACAAGGATGTGATCGAAGGCGGTGATCGCGCCGCATTCGAGGCGCTGATGGCGCCGGGGTTCGTCAATCGATCCGCCCCGCCCGGCGCTCCTGCAGGAAGCGAGAGCATGTGGAGCACCTTCCATGACATTCTCCGGCCCGCATTGGCCGGATTGACGGTGACGATTCACGACCAGGTCGCCGAGGGCGACAAGGTGACCACCCGCAAGACCGTGTCAGGCAGGCACACAGGGACGCTGTTCGGGGTGGAGCCGACCGGGAAGATGGTCAGCATCGACGTGATCGACATCGTGCGGGTCGAGGACGGCCGCTATGTCGAGCACTGGGGAATCAACACCCTGCAGACCGTGCTCGCTGGCTTGCAGCGCGCGTAGGAGCGGGGTGGCGGACGCCCTCAGACCGGCAGATCGACATCCAGCAATTCGCGCGCGCCGGCGCCCAGCAGGGCCTCGGCCACGGCCTGGCCCAGGGCGTCCGGGTCCTGGGCGCTGCGCTGCAGCTCCGCGCGCACCAGGCGCCCGTCGGCGACGCCGCCGACCAGGCCCTGCAGCAGCAGGTCGTCGCCGCGCCATTGCGCGAAGGCGGCCACCGGCACGTGGCAGCTGCCGTGCAGGGCGCGGTTCATCGCCCGCTCCGCCTCCACGCAGCGGCGGGTCGGCGCGTCGTCGAGCGCGGCGAACAGCGCCAGCGCCGCGCTGGCGTCCTCGCGGCATTCCACCGCGATCGCGCCCTGCGCCGGGGCCGGCAGCCAGTCCGGCGCCTGCAGGCGCTGGGTGATGCGCGCCTCCAGGCCCAGCCGCTGCAGGCCGGCGCAGGCCAGCACGATGCCGTCGTAGCCGCCGTTGTCGAGCTTGGCCAGGCGCGTGTTGACGTTGCCGCGCAGGTCCAGCAGTTCCAGGTCCGGGCGCCGCGCGCGCAGTTGCGCCTGCCGCCGCAGCGAGGAGGTGCCGACGCGCGCGCCGAGCGGCAGCGCGTCCAGCGAGGCGTAGAGGTTGGAGATCAGCGCATCGGCCGGATCGGCGCGCGGCAGGATCGCCGGCAGCACGAACGGCCGGTCCAGCTCCATCGGCACGTCCTTGAGCGAATGCACCGCGCAATCGGCCTCGCCGCGCAGCATCGCCAGCTCCAGTTCCTTCAGGAACAGGCCCTTGCCGCCGATCGCCGCCAGCGAGCGGTCCAGGACTTCGTCGCCGCGGGTGCTCATCGGCACCAGCACCACGTCCAGGTGCGGGTGCGCGCGGCGCAGGCAGGCGGCGACATGCTCGCTCTGCCACAGGGCGAGCGGACTCTTGCGGGTAGCGATGCGCAGGATCTTCATGCGCGCATTATCGCGGAAAGCCGCTGCCTGCCGCTGCCTGCCGCTGCCGCCGCGCGATCCGGCCGGCGTCAGCGCTGGTGGATCTCCTTGCGCAGTTGCGCCACGCAGCGCCGGCTGACCTCCAGCGGCTGCTTGCCATGGCGCAGCACCGCGTGCACCTGGCCCTCGCCGAGCCGGCGCAGCTCCACCAGTTCGTGGCGCGCGACCAGGCAGTTGCGGTGGATGCGCACGAAGCGCTCGGCAAACTCTTCCTCCAGCGCGCGCAGCGATTCCTCGATCAGGTCCTCGCCGCGGGCGTGGTGCACGACCACGTACTTTTCCTCGGCCTGCAGGTAGTGGATGTCGTCGACCGGGATCAGCCGCAGGCTGCCGCGCAGGCGCGCGCACAGGTGGGTGCGCCGCTGCGGCGCCGGCGCGGCGGCATCGCCGTTGACGCGGCCGGCCATGAAGGTGCGGGCGCGCTGCAGGGCCGCGGCCAGGCGCTCGGCGCGCACCGGTTTCATCAGGTAGTCGATCGCCGCCGCCTCGAAGGCGGACAGCGCGTGCGCGTCGTAGGCGGTGCAGAACACCACCGCCGGGCGCGGCTCGAACGTGGCCAGGTGGCGCGCGGCCTCCAGCCCGTCGAGGCCGGGCATGGCGATGTCCAGCAGCACCAGGTCCGGCTGCGCGGCGGCGCAGGCGTGCAGCGCGTCCATGCCGTTGTCGGCTTCGGCCACCACTTCCACGCCGGCATGCGCGGCCAGCAGCGTGCGCAGGCGTTCGCGCGCCAGGGGTTCGTCGTCGGCGATCAGCACCTTCACCCAGGTCTCCCTCGCTCGGCTGGCGTGCGCTGCGGCCGATACTAGCCCCGGTTCCGGGCGCCCGCCACGGGTACCGCACCAGGCCGCCGGGCGGCCACCAGACTCAGGTGCCGGCGAGGCAGGCATCCATCCAGTCGCCCAGGTCGGCGATTTCCTCGGCGCAGACCTGGTGCGCCATCGGGTAGCGCCGCCACTGCACCGGCATGCCCAGCGCCTGCAGGGTCTGCGCGGTGCGCTCGGCGTACGTCTGCGGGATCACCGGGTCGCCCTGGCCATGGGCCATGAACAGCGGTTGCCGCAGGGCGGCCGGCGCGTGCCAGCGGGCGACGCTCTCCAGTTCGGGCAGATAGGTGGACAGGCCGATCAGGCCGGCCAGCGGCCGTTCGCGGCGCAGGCCGGTGGCCAGGGTGATCGCGCCGCCCTGGGAAAAGCCGGCCAGCAGCAGGCGCTCGGCCGGCACGCCGCGCGCGTCCTCGCGCGCGATCAGTTCCTCGACCTGGGCCACCGATTCGGCGACGCCGGCGCTGTCGGCGCGATTGGAGAAATCCATGCTGACGATGTCGTACCAGGCGCGCATGCGCACGCCGTTGTTGATCGTCACCGCCCGCACCGGCGCGTGCGGGAACACGAAACGCATGGCGGGCCAGTGCGGCCGCAGCAGTTCCGGCACCAGCGGCGCGAAATCGTTGCCGTCGGCGCCCAGGCCATGCAGCCACAGGACGGTCCAGGCCGGCGCAGCGCCGGTCTCGTGTTCCACTGTTTCCAGCATGTCGGTTCCCGATGGAGGAGGCCGGCTAGTATGCCCGCGTCAGCCCTGGGCCTGCGCCTCGGCCTCGGCACGGCGCGCAGCGGCCTCGCGGCGCAGTTCCGCGGCGCGCAGCAGCACCGCCGGCGGCTGCGATTCCTCGGGAATGGCGAGGATGCGCAACTTGCGCAGCCACAGGCCGGCGGCCCGCGAGGAACTGATCGCCACCACCGGCACCGCCAGCGCCATGCCGATCACCACCGGCGCCATCCACGCCGCCAGCGACGGCGACACGGCATAGGCCATGCCGCCCATCAGCAGGCCGAACGCGCTGAGTCCGCCGTAGCTGCGCAACAGCGCCGACCACGAAATACGGCCGTCGTCGCGCTGCTGCGCATCCCAGCCCGAGTCCTTGCCGGCCAGCACTTCGGCGACGCCGCGCGACTGCACGTACATCACCACCGGCGCCATCAGCGCGGCCAGCAGCGTTTCCAGCAGCATGCTCGCGAAGGCGCGCACCCCGCCGCCGCAGCCGCGGCGTTCGCCGGGCTTGAGCAGCATCGCGAAGTAGCCCATCACCTTGGGCGCCAGCAGCACGAACATGGTCACCGCGAACACCCAGGCCACCCGCGTGGAATCCTGCTGGTGCCAGTAGCGCGCCGGCGAGAACGGCGAGATCACCGAAGCGACCAGGTCGAACCCGCCGTTCTGCAGCGGAATGGCGATGCCGATCAGCATCAGCATGCCCCACATCGGCGCGGTGAAGTAATGGCCGATGCCGATCAGCATGTGCATGCGGCTGACCCAGTGCAGGCCGCGTGCGCGCACCACCTTGGAGTGCTGCAGGTTGCCCTGGCACCAGCGGCGGTCGCGCACCAGCAGGTCGGTCAGCGTCGGCGGGCCTTCCTCGTAGCTGCCCTGCAGGTACGGCACCATGTGCATGGCCCAGCCACCGCGGCGCATCAGCGCCGCCTCGACGAAGTCGTGGCTGAGCACGTGGCCGCAGAACGGCTTGCGCCCGGGCAGCGACGGCAGGCCGGCCTGCGCGGCGAAGGCCTCGGTGCGGATCATCGCGTTGTGGCCCCAGTAGTTGCTTTCCGAACCGTGCCACCAGGCCACGCCGAAGGCGATCACCGGGCCGTAGACGCGGCCGCCGAACTGCTGCATGCGCGCGAACAAGGTGTTGCCGTTGACCACTTCCGGCAGGGTCTGGATCAGGCCCACGTCGGGGTTGGCCTCCATGCCGGCGGCCAGGCGCACGATGCTGTCGCCGGTCATCAGGCTGTCGGCGTCCAGGATCAGCATCTGCGGGTAGGCGCCACCGAAGCGGCGCACCCAGTCGGCGATGTTGCCGGCCTTGCGACCGGCGTTGCTGGCGCGGCGCCGGTAGAACAGCCGGCCGTGGCCGCCGACGCGCTCCACCAACTCGGCGTACACCTTTTCTTCTTCCGCGCCGACCGCCGGGCGCGTGGTGTCGCTGAGGATGAAGAAATCGAAGCGCTCGATCTGGCCGGTGGCCTCCACCGACTCGTAGATCGCCTGCAGGCCGGCCATCAGCCGGTGCGGATCCTCGTTGTAGGTGGGCATCAGCAGCGCAGTGCGGTTGCGCACGACCGGCAGCGGCGCGTCGGGGTCGATGCCGAGCTTGCGGCCCTTGCCGAACACCAGGGTGAAGAAGCCGGCCAGGGCGCTGACGAAGGACAGCGCGATCCAGGCGAACAACGGAATGAACAGCACCATCAGGCAGGCTTCGAGCACGCTCACGCCGCCGATCAGCAGCACCTTGCAGATCAGCCAGCTGGCGTAGGCGGTCATCGCCGCGGTGGTGCCGAACACGTAGAAGCGCCGCCAGCCGATCCCGACCGGGGTGCTGGGCAGGCGCTTGTTGCGCAGCTTGCCTTCCTGCAGCGACTGCAGCGGCATGGCCAGCGGCGCTTCGGGCGGCAGGACCGCCTGGCCGGCATCCAAGGGCGGATCGACGGGCACGGCCGGTGTGGGGGCGACCGCGCTCATGCGATCCGCCGATCGCATCCGGCGCCGCAGCGCCATCGGGAAGTGCCGCGGGCGGCCGGCGCGGCGAATGCCGCTGCGGTCACGCGCGCCTTGTCATGTACGCCAGTTGCTACCACGTGCTCTCCTGTCGACGGGCAAAGACGCCCGTCAATGTAAACCTTAAATAGTAAGCTTTCGCGAAGGCGGCCATCGGCGCCGTGGCGGCGCTGCGCGCCCGTCCGTTCAGCCACGCCTTCACTCGCGCTCACCCTGGTTTCACCGCGCGCGCCGACCATGAAGCCCTGTCCGGCAATGGAGGATCGGCGCATGCGGCACCCGGCCCGGCGACGCACTGACACCCCTGACGACCAGCAGCGGCCATCGACGGCCGCGCCGGCACCGACGCAGCCCGGCCAACCGGCGTTGCTGATCGTGGACATGATCAGCCGTTTCGATTTCCCCGGCGGCGCGCGCCTGGCGGCCGCCGCGCTGCCGGTGGCCGAGCGCATCGCCCAGGTGCGTGCGCGCTTCCATCGCCGTGGCTGGCCGGTGCTGTTCGCCAACGACAACTTCGCCGACTGGCGCACCGATTTCGAAGGCCTGTGGACGCTGTGCGCCGACCCGAAACAGCGCGGCGCGCGCATCGCCGCCTGCCTGGCGCCGCGCCCGCAGGACTACTACGTGCTCAAGCCCAAGCACTCCGCCTTCCTCGGCTCGGCCCTGGCGCTGCTGCTGGCGCGGCTGCAGACCACCCACCTGCTGGTCACCGGCATCGCCACCGACGCCTGCGTGCTGGCCACCGCGATCGACGCGCGCATGCGCGACTTCCAGGTGCAGGTGCCGCCGTCGTGCTGCGCGGCGCTGGACGCCGGGCGCCAGCAACGGGCGCTGCGGCTGCTGCGCGAGGCGTTCGCGGTGCACATCAGCGAGCGGCTGCCGGCGCGCGCGGGCCGATGAGCGGGGCTACTCCGCCGCCAGCACCAGGTCATCGCCCTCGTCGCCGAGCGGCCGCGGCACGAACGGAAACGCCAGGGTGATGGTGGTGCCGCACCCCAGTTCCGATTCGACGTCGACGAAGCCGCCCGCCTGGCGCACCAGGCCATAGACCTGGGCCAGGCCCAGCCCGGTGCCCTTGCCCTCGGGCTTGGTGGTGAAGTACGCCTCGAACAGGCGCGATTTCACCTCGTCGGACATGCCCTCGCCCTGGTCGCTGACCGCCAGGGTCACGTAGCGGCCGGGCTGGCGCATCGCCGCCGCGCGCGAGGGCGGCACCTCCAGGGCACTGCAGCGGATCGTCACCGCATCGCCAGGGCGGCTGGCGTCGCGCGCATTCAACGCCAGGTTCATCACCGCCTGCTCGACCGCGCTGCGGTCGGCATAGGTCGTCGCCACCTCGGCGCAGGGCAGCAGCTGCAGGCGCATCTCGCCGCCCAGCGCCTGCGCCAGCAGCGGCTGCATCTGCGCCACCAACGCGTTCAGGTCCAGCCAGGCCGGCTTGACCGGATGCGCGCGGGCGAAGCCGAGCAGGCGCCGGGTCATCCCCGCGCCGTGCTGCAGGGCCTCGTTGGCGATGCCGAGCAGCCGCCGCTGGTCCGGCTGCAGGCGCTGCGGATGGTCGGCGACCATGCTCACCGAGGTCATGGCGGTATGCAGCATGTTGTTGAAGTCATGGACCACGCCGGCGAGCATCTGCCCGATCGCCTCACCCTTCTGCGCCTGGGTCATCGCGCGCTCGGCCACGCGCTGCGCGGCCAGGGCGATGTCCAGTTGCCCGCGCAGTTGCGAATGCTCGGCCTGCCAGCGACGCCCCAGCGCGACGGCATCGGCATCCTCGATGGCGTCGCCCTCTCCCTCGCCCTCGACCGGGGAGAGATGGCCGAGCGCGCGCAGGGCCTGTTCGACCTGGTGCTGCTGGGTGACGTCGCGGCTGATCACCAGCACGCTTTCGACCCGGGCCGCGGCATTGGCCAGCGGGCTGACCATCACGTGCCACCAGCGCTGCCGCCCGTCCAGCGACGGGCGCTGCGCCCAGAATTCGCGTTGCTCATTGTCCAGCGCCGCGGCGAAGGCATCGCGGGTGAGCGAACGCATGTCCTCGGGCCACAACTCGGCCCAGGGGTGGCCGACCACATCGGCAGGATCGGAGACGCCAAGCAGGGCAAGGCCGTGGGGATTGATCGAGCGCACGATGCCGTCGCGGCCGACTTCCTTGATGCAGTCGTGTGAGAGCTCGACGATCTGCCGATAGTGGGCGTGCGTGGTCAAGCTGCATCTCGCAGTAAGTAAGGTCGAGAATATCGGGATTCACACAACGTCACCAGCGCTTCACTGCCGAATCGTGAATCTGGCAACGATCACTCACGGGGCGATAACGGCATTATGCGCGCGACATCCGTCTCCACCGCCATTCTTTTGGTGGAGGACGACCAGACGATACGGGAGTTGGCCGCCGCCATGCTGGCCGCCGACGGATACCGGGTGCTGTCGGCGGCGACCGCACAGGAAGCGCTGGAGGTGCTGGAGCGGCACCCGGACGTGGAGTTGATCTTCAGCGACGTGCAGATGCCCCGCTGCGACGGCCTGAGCATGGTGCGTCAACTGCGCCGCCGCGGCATCGTCATCCCCGCCCTGCTCACGTCCGGCATGCATGCGCCGGAACCCTGGATGCTGCCGGCACACACCGGTTTCCTGCCCAAGCCATACCGCCGCACCGACCTGTTGGCGGCGTTGGACCGTCTGCAGACCGGACGCTGAGCGGCGCACGCGCCGGGATGCGTTGCCGCGGCGCTCGCACGCGGCCTGCCCGAGGCGCGGGTCAGGCGAAGACCAGCTTTCCGTACCGTGCCGAACGGATCGCCGCCAGGCGCTCGGCGACGAAGTAGGCGCCGGCGTGCGCATCACGGAAGTACACCCCGTCGAAGGCGTGCCGACCGCGCACTACGCCATCGTCGCCGGTGATCCGGATCTGCGGCTCGAGCACGCCATCCGGGCACGCGCGCAGCAGCCCGTCGAGGACGAAGCCGTCCAATTCGCGACGCATCTGCGGTTTCAGGACTGTCATGAGCACACTGCACCATAGACCGCATGAAGCTCGCACAACGGAGGTGTCCGCCGCGGCCGCACCGAAGCGCGGCACGCATGCGGCAATGAAAGCTAAACGGTTCATTGGCGCCCAGGCCGCGATGCAGGCCTGCGGCGCCTGGCGTTCGGCGAATCCACTATGCGCTGCTCTCGCAATTTCGCTGTAGACAAGCGCGCGCTTCACGCCTCTTTTATCGCGCCATTCGTACTTTGCTCCTGCATTATCGCATTGCAACATCGCTGTCCCGTTTCGACGCCGCTGTGCCTCTTTCCTTGCTTCACGTCGCGCGCCCGCCAGGACGCGCGGCTGCAGTCGCTTTCCGTGTGCCCCGTCCTCCCCCTCCCCAGACGGAACCGCCATGTCGCCCCCCACTCCCGCCGACCTGACCGATAGACAACGCGATACCCATCCGGTGCTGCATGCGCCGCGCCGCCGCTACCGCGACGCGCGCGGCCGCTTCGTCCGCAATGCCGAGGTGACCGTCAAGCTGAACCCGGCGCCGCGCCGGACCAGCCTGTTCGTGACCTCCGAAATGGCCGACTTCATCAAGGCCGGCGGCCTGGGGGACGTGGCCGCGGCCTTGCCGCGCGCGCTGCGCGGCAGCTGCGACATTCGCGTGCTGATCCCGGGCTACCCGGCGGTGCTGCGCAAGACCGGGCCGCTGGAGATCGTCGGCCACATCGCCGCGCACGCCGGGTTGCCGGATTGCGCGCTGGGCCGGGCCGAGCGCCCGGACGGCCTGTGTGTGTACGTGCTGCTGTGCCCGCAGTTGTTCGAGCGGCAGGGCTCGCCTTACGTGAGCAGCGAAGGCCGCGACTGGGAAGACAACGCACTGCGCTTCGCCACCCTGTCCCATGCCGCCGCGCAGATCGCCGGCGGCCAGGCCGGGCTGGACTGGACCCCGGAACTGCTGCACCTCAACGACTGGCCGTGCGCGCTGGCCGCCGCCTACGTGCGCTGGTCCGGCGGGCGCACGCCGTGCCTGCTGACCATCCACAACCTGGCCTACCAGGGCCTGTTCCCGTACGCGATGGCCGGCGCCCTGGGCATCCCCGCCGAGGGCCTGCAGGACCTGGAGTTCTACGGGCAGATGTCGTTCCTGCGCGCGGGCATCGTCCACGCCGACCACGTCAATACGGTCAGCGTCAGCTACGCCGCGCAGATCACCGGCCCGGCCCAGGGCTGCGGGCTGGACGCGCTGCTGGCGCGGCGCGCCGCCAGCGGCCGCCTGAGCGGCATCGTCAACGGCATCGACGCCAGCTGGGACCCGCGCACCGACGCGCACCTGCCGGCCCACTTCGGGATCGGCCAGATCCAGGGCAAGCGCGAGAACGCGGCGCAGGTGCGCCAGGCGTTCGGCCTGCTCGACAGCGACGGCCCGCTGTTCGCGGTGGTCTCGCGGCTGGTGCACCAGAAGGGCCTGGACCTGATCTGCGAGGTGGCGCCGCAGATCGTCGCGGCCGGCGGCCAGATCGTGATCATCGGCGGCGGCGAGCCGCAGATCGAGCAGGCGGTGGCGGCGCTGGCGCGGCGCTACCCCGGCCATGTCGGCGCGCACATCGGCTTCGAGGAGCGGCTGGCGCGGCGCATGTTCGCCGGCTCGGACTTCCTGCTGATGCCTTCTCGCTTCGAGCCCTGCGGGCTGAGCCAGATGTACGCGCAGCGCTTCGGCAGCCTGCCGATCGCCCACGCCACCGGCGGCCTGATCGACACGGTGGACGACGGCGTCACCGGCTTCCTGTTTGAGGAAGCCTCGGCCGACGGCCTGCGCCGCTGTTTGCAGCGGGTGTTCCGCACCTTCCGCCTGCCCGGCCTGCTGCAGGCGATGCGCCGCGCGGCGATGCTGCGGCCCAGCGGCTGGGAACTGGCCGGACGCAAGTACATGGCGCTGTACGAGCGCACCGCCGGCCCGCTCGCGACGAGCGGCCATGCGCCGGCGATGGCCGGCGCCACGCTGCCGGCCGCGGCGGGCGCCACGGCTGCCGCATGAGCGATCGGGAACACGTCGTGGACCCGGCCGCCGGCCGGGACTCGGCGGCGGACACGGAGGACGACGGCGACGGCCTTGCGCTGCAGGCGCTGGCCCGCGGCGAGGCGGTCGATGCGTTCGCCTGGCTCGGCCCGCATCCACGGGCCGACGGCACGGTCCGGGTCCGCGTGCTGGCGCCGGGCGCCGAGGCGCTGGGCCTGCTCGATGCGCAGGGCAAGCTGGTCGCACGCATGCGCACGCACGCGCAGGCGGCGGGTGTGTTCGAGGGCGAGCTGAAGCAGCCCATGCGCTACCGGCTGCGCATCGTGTGGCCGGACGCAGTGCAGGAGTGCGACGACCCCTATGCGTTCGGGCCGCTGCTCGATCCGGCCTGGCTGCAGGATCTGGCCGCCGGCGACGGCGCCGCGCTGCGCACCGCGCTGGGCGCGCACCACGCCCGCGTCGGCGAGGTCGAGGGCGTGCGCTTCGCCGTGTGGGCGCCGCAGGCCAGGCGGGTGGCGCTGGTCGGCGACTTCAACGGCTGGGACGCGCGCCGGCATCCGCTGCGCCTGCATCCGGAGGCCGGGGTCTGGGAACTGTTCGTGCCCGGGTTGCACGGCGGCGAGCACTACCACTACGAACTGCAGGCCGCCGACGGCAGCGTGCTGCCGCGCAAGGCCGATCCGGTGGCGCGCTGCAGCGCCCTGGCGCCGTCCACCGCCTCGGTGGTGCCATACGCAGATAGCCATACCTGGGGCGATGCGGCCTGGCTGGCGCAGCGCGAGGCGCAGGCCGGCAGCGCGCAGCCGCTGAGCATCTACGAACTGCACGCCGGCTCCTGGCGCCACGACCGCCATGGCCAGCCGCTGCACTGGGATGCGCTGGCTGCCGAGCTGATCCCCTACGTGCGCGGGCTCGGCTTCACCCACATCGAATTGCTGCCGATCGCCGAGTATCCCTTCGGCGGCTCCTGGGGCTACCAGCCGCTGGGGCTGTATGCGCCGACCGCGCGCCACGGCGACGCCGACGGCTTCGCACGCTTCGTCG
This sequence comes from Xanthomonas indica, assembly GCF_040529045.1. Lineage (NCBI taxonomy): Bacteria > Pseudomonadati > Pseudomonadota > Gammaproteobacteria > Lysobacterales > Lysobacteraceae > Xanthomonas > Xanthomonas indica. Next base: position 4,641,080 of record NZ_CP131914.1, read on the forward strand.
ACGCCTGCCACCAGGCCGGCATCGGCGTGCTGCTGGACTGGGTCGGCGCGCACTTCCCCGACGACCCGCATGGCCTGCACCACTTCGACGGCAGCGCCCTGTACGAACACGCCGACCCGCGCGAAGGCGTGCACCGCGAGTGGAATACGCTGGTCTACAACTACGGTCGTCCCGAAGTGGTGGCCTACCTGATCGGCAGCGCGCTGGAGTGGATCGAGCGCTTCCATGTCGACGGCCTGCGCGTGGATGCGGTGGCGGCGATGCTGTACCGCGACTACGGCCGCAACGCCGGCGAGTGGATCCCCAACGCCCAGGGCGGCCGCGAGAACCTGGAGGCGATCGCCTTCCTGCGCCGCCTCAACGACGAGATCGCGCAGCGCTTCCCCGGCGTGCGCACCATCGCCGAGGAATCCACCGCCTGGCCGGGCGCCACCGCGCCCACGCAGCAGGGCGGGCTGGGCTTCAGCCACAAGTGGAACATGGGCTGGGCGCACGACACGCTGCGCTACCTGCAGCGCGATCCGCTTTACCGGCAGCATCACCACAGCGAGATGACCTTCGGCCTGGTGTACGCGTTCTCCGAGCACTTCGTGCTGCCGCTGTCGCACGACGAGGTGGCGCGCGGCAAGGGCTCGCTGCTGGCGCGCATGCCCGGCGACGCCTGGCAGCGCTTCGCCAACCTGCGCGCCTACCTGGCCTTCATGTGGGCGCATCCCGGGCGCAAGTTGCTGTTCATGGGCTGCGAGTTCGGGCAGTGGCAGGACTGGGACCACGACCGGCCGCTGGACTGGGCCCAGGCGCAACAGCCCGAGCACCGCGGCGTGGCGCGGCTGGTCGCCGATCTCAACCGGCAGTTGCGCGCGTTGCCGGCGCTGTACCGCAGCGACCGCAGCAGCGACGGCTTCGAATGGAGCATCGCCGACGACTCCCGCAACAGCGTGTTCGCCTTCGTCCGCCACGACCGCGACGGCGCCGCGCCGCCGCTGCTGGCGGTGAGCAATTTCACGCCGAACGTACTCCACGATTACCGCGTGGGGGTGCCGCGTGGCGGACGCTGGCGCGAGCTTCTCAACAGCGACAGCGGCTATTACGGCGGTTCCAACCAGGGCAACGGCGGCGTGCTGTCGACCCTGCCGCAACCGATGCACGGGCATGCGCAATCGCTGGCGCTGACCCTGCCGCCGCTGTCCACCCTTTGGCTGCAACCGGACCCTTGACCATGGCCACGACTGCTGTATCGACCGATTCCCCCGCCGCACCGCGCGCGGCGCTGCGCCCCGGCGCCTGGCCCGGCGCCAACGGCGAGGTCGCCTTCGCGCTGTGGGCGCCGGATGCCGAGCGCGTGGAGCTGGTGTTCGGCGACGATCGGCGGCAGCCGCTGGAGGCGATCGGCGACGGCTACTTCGCCGCCACCCTGGCGTGCGCGCCCGGCACCCGCTACCGCTACGCCATCGACGGCGGCACCCCGGTGCCGGACCCGGCCTCGCGCTGGCAACCCGACGGCGTCCATGGCCCCAGCGCGGTGCTGGCCACCGACGGCCATGCCTGGCGCCACGGCGACTGGCGTGGTCGGCCCTGGGCCGAGACCGTGTTCTACGAACTGCACGTGGGCACCTGCGGCGGCTATGCCGGGCTGCGCGCGCAGTTGCCGACGCTGGCCGCGCTCGGCGTCACCGCGATCGAGCTGATGCCGCTGGCCGAATTCCCCGGCCGCCACAACTGGGGCTACGACGGCGTGCTGCCGTACGCGCCGGCCTCGGCCTATGGCCATCCCGACGAACTCAAGGCGCTGATCGACGAGGCCCACGGCCTGGGCCTGAGCGTGTTCCTGGACGTGGTCTACAACCACTTCGGCCCGGACGGCAACTACCTGGGCCAGTACGCCTCGACCTTCTTCCGCGAGGACGCGCCGACGCCGTGGGGCGCGGCGATCGATTTCCGCCTGCCGCCGGTGCAGCGCTATTTCATCGACAACGCGCTGATGTGGCTGCACGAGTACCGTTTCGACGGCCTGCGCCTGGATGCGGTGCACGCGATCGTGCCCAACGCCTTCCTCGACACCTTGCGCGAGGCGATCATGGCCAGCGTCGCCGACGGGCGCCACGTGCACCTGGTGCTGGAGAACGAGGCCAACCAGGCCGGCGTGCTGGAGCGCGGCTACAGCGCGCAGTGGGACGACGACTTCCACAACAGCCTGCACGTGCTGCTGACCGGCGAACACGAGGGCTACTACGCCGGCTTCGCCGATGCGCCGGCGCAGCACCTGGCGCGGGTGCTCGGCGAAGGCTTCGCCTTCCAGGGCCAGGCCGACCACCGCGGGCACGCGCGCGGCGAGCCCAGCGGCCACCTGCCGCCGCACAAGTTCGTGATCTTCGCGCAGAACCACGACCAGATCGGCAACCGCGCCCGCGGCGACCGGCTGATCACCCAGGTGACCGAGCCGGCGCTGCGCGCGGCGCTGGCGTTGACCGCGCTGACCCCGATGATCCCGCTGTTCTTCATGGGCGAGCCGTGGGGCAGCCGCGCCCCGTTCCAGTTCTTCACCGATTTCGCGCCGCCGCTGGACGAGGCGGTACGCGAGGGCCGGCGCCGCGAGTTCGCGCACTTCGCCGCCTTCGCCGACCCGGAGCAGCGCGCCACCATTCCCGATCCCAACGCGCCCAGCACCTTCCAGGCCTCGATCGCCGACATCAGCGATGCCACCCACGGCGAGGGCGCGCGCTGGCGCGACTGGTTCGCGGCGCTGCTGGCGCTGCGCCGCCAGCACCTGGTGCCGGCGCTGACCCAGGCCAGTGCGCTGGGCGCGCGGGTGCTCGGCCCGCGTGCGGTCGCCGCGGGCTGGCGCCTGGGCGATGGCGAATGGCACGTGGCCGCCAACTTCGGCGACGCACCGGTGACGCTGGACCTGCCCGGCAGCACCGTGCACGCGGAGAACGCCGGCGACGATGCCGCGCAGTTGCCGCCCAACGCCTTCGTCGCGCGCTACCGGCCCGGCACCGCCGCATGAGCACCCGCTGTCGCGACGCCATCGCGACAGCGCACCCGGCACGCTGGCCGCCTCGTTCGCTGCCCACCGCCGCGCACGCGCCGACGGCGCGCGCGAGCGGGAGCGCGGCGGACGCCACTTCCTCCGCTTTGCAGCCCGGTTCGCCCTGCCCATGACCGACACTTCCCTGCATACCCTGGCCGACGCCGCCGGCCTGCTGGTCGACTGGATCGACGCCAGCGACACCCCGCGCACCGTCGGCGACGACACCCTGCGTCACGTGCTCGGCGCGCTGGGCCTGGACGCGCGCGCCCCCGCCGCCTGCCGCGACAGCCTGCGCCGGCTGCAGGCCGACGCGGCGCTGCCGCCGCTGCTGACCGCCGACGCCGGCGCGCCGGTCGAGATCGGCGCCGCACCCGGTGCGGCGTATCGGCTCGACAGCGAAGACGGGCAGGCGTTGCACGGCCACTGCGACGCGCAGGGCCGCCTCGTCGCGCCCGAGGCCGCCGGCTACTGGACCTTGCAGCACGGCGACCGCAGCACCACCCTGGCCGTGGCACCGCCGCGCTGCTACGGCGTCGCCGACGCGGTGGGCGCGGCGCGGCCGCGGCGCTGGGGCCTGTCGCTGCAGGTGTATTCGGCGCCGGGCGCCTACGATGCCGGCATCGGCGACGCCGAGGGCACCGCTGCCTGGGCCACGCGCATCGCCGCGGCCGGCGGCGACGCCATCGCGCTGAGCCCGGTGCATGCGGCGCGGCCGATCGGCGCGCACTACAGCCCCTACTCGCCCAGCGACCGCCGCTTCCTCGATCCGCTGCAGGCGGCGCCGGCGCGCGTGCTCGGCGCCGACGCCGCGCAGCGCGCACTGGACGCGGCCGGGCTTGCGCAGGCCTTCGCCGAGGCGCAGGCGCGGCCGCTGATCGACTGGCCGGCCTCGGCCGCCCTGAAGTGGCAGTGGCTGCGGCAGCTGCACGCCGATTTCGGCCAGGCCGACGCGGCGCTGCGCGCCGACCTGGCCGCGTTCGAACGCGACGGCGGCAGCGCCCTGCATGCGCATGCCGCGTTCGCCGCGCAGGATTTCGGCGATGCCGATCCAGGTCTGCACCGGTTCGCGCAATGGCTGGCCGCGCGCAGTTGGGCCGACGTGCAACGCCAGGCGCGTGCCGACGGCATGGGCATCGGCCTGATCGCCGACTTGGCGGTGGGCTTCGACCCGCACGGCGCCGAGGCCGCGGCCTGGCCGCAGGCGGTGCTGCAGGGGCTGGAACTGGGCGCGCCGCCGGACGCGTTCAACGGCGACGGCCAGGCCTGGGGTATCTGCGGCTACGCACCGACCGCGCTGCGCGCGAGCGGCTTTGCGCCGTTCATCGAACTGCTGCGCGCGGTGATGCGCGATCGCGGCGGCGTGCGCATCGACCACATCCTCGGCCTGCTGCGGCTGTGGGTGATCCCGCGCGGCGCGTCCTCGTCCACCGGCGTGTACCTGCGCTATCCGCTGCACGACCTGCTGCGCCTGCTGGCGCTGGAGTCCTGGCGGCACCGCGCGATCGTGATCGGCGAAGACCTGGGCGTGGTGCCGGACGGCATCCGTGCCGAGCTGTCGCGCCGCGGGGTGATGGGCATCGACGTGCTGCTGTTCACCCGCGACCGCGATGGCGCGTTCCTGCCGCCGGCGCAGTGGCGCCCCGACGCCCTCGCCACCACCACCACCCACGACCTGCCGACCCTGCGCGGCTGGCGCCGCGGCGAGGACATCGACTGGCGGCGGCGCCTGCAGCTGAGCGACGCCACACAGCAACGTGCCGATCACCAGGCACGCACCGACGACGTCGCGCGCATGGACCAGGCGGTGGCCGCGGCGCTGCCGCCCGCCGAGGCCGCCGACCCGGAACTGGGCGCGCTGCGCTTCGTCGCCACCACGCCGTCGCCGCTGGCGCTGCTGCCGGCCGAGGACGCGCTAGGCCTGGACCAGCAACCCAACCTGCCCGGCACCGTCGACGGCCATCCGAACTGGCGCCGGCGCCTGCCCGCGGCGGATGCGGCCGCATCCGCCGCCACCCTCGCCACGCGCCTGGACGCCTTCGCCCAGACCCGCCAGACCACCGCCACCGCCGCGCAAGGAGCCGACGCATGCGCATGATTCCCCTGCGGGCCACCGCCCGCCTGCAACTGCATGCCGGTTTCACCCTGCTCGACGCCGCCGCGCAGGTGCCGTACTACGCCGGGCTGGGCATCAGCCACCTGTACCTGTCGCCGATCGGTACCGCGGTGCCCGGTTCCACCCACGGCTACGACGTCACCGACCCGCGCCAGGTCAATCCCGAGCTCGGCGGCGAGCCGGCGCTGCTGCATCTGTCCGAGCGCGCGCGCAGCCACGGCATGGGCCTGATCCTGGACATCGTGCCCAACCACATGGCCACCCACCCGAGCAATCCGTGGTGGTGGGACGTACTCACCCATGGCCGGCGCAGCCGCCATGCCGGCTGGTTCGACATCGATTGGCGTGCGCCCGGGCGCGAGGGCAAGCTGTGGCTGCCGGTGCTGGACCGCCCCTATGCGCAGGCGCTGAGCGAAGGCGCGCTGCAGTTGCAGGTGGCCGAGGATGGCAGCGTCGTCCTGCTGCACCACGACCAGCGCTTCCCGATCCGCCTGGACGGTGCCATCGCCCAGGAACCGGCCAGCGCGCGCCCGGCCTGGGCGGCCCGGCTCAACGACGCCGCGCGGCTGGGCGACGACGCCCTGCACCGGCTGATCGAACGCCAGTGCTATCGCCTGGCCTGGTGGCGGGTCGGCAACGACATGCTCAACTACCGCCGCTTCTTCGACATCACCTCGCTGGCGGCGCTGCGCGTGGAGCAGAACGACGTGTTCGCCGCGGTCCACGAGTTGCCGCTGCGGCTGGTCGCCGAGGGCCATCTCGATGGCGTGCGGGTCGACCACGTCGATGGCCTGGCCGATCCCACCGGCTACGTGCAGCGGCTGCGCACGCAACTGGACCGCGCCGGCCGCCGCCGCGGCATCGCCCCGGGCGGCATTGCGCTGTACCTGGAAAAGATCCTGGCCCCGCACGAGCACTTGCGCAGCGACTGGCCCTGCGACGGCACCACCGGCTACGACTTCATGGACCAGGTCGCCGCAGTGCTGCACGATCCGGCCGGCGCCGCGCCGCTGACCGCCCTGTGGCGGCGCTGGAGCGGCCGCAGCGGCGACTTCGGCCAGGAACAGCGCGCCGCGCGCGACGAGATCCTGCAGGGCTCGCTGCAGGCCGAGTTCGTGCGCACCGTGCAGGCGCTGGGCGCCGCCGCGCACCTGGATCCACTGACCCGCGAGTTCAGCCCGCAGATGCTGGCGCGCGGGCTGATGGCCTTGCTGCGGCAGTTCGAGGTGTACCGCACCTACGCCGGACCCGACGGCCTGGACGACGACGACGCGGCGCGCCTGGCCCAGGCCGCGCAGCGCGCGCGCGCCGGCGCCGAACCGCGGGTGTGCGCGGCGATCGACGCGATCGAACGCTGGAGCCGCGACGGCCGCGGTACCGGCAAGGCGCAGGTGGCGCTGCGGCGGATCGTGCGCCGGCGCCTGGAGCAGCTGTCGGCGCCGCTCAACGCCAAGTCGGTGGAGGACACCTCCTTCTACCGCCATGGCGTGCTGCTCTCGCGCAACGAGGTGGGCAGCGAGCCGGACGTGTTCGCGCTGACGCCGGAGGAATTCCACGCGGCCAACGCGGTGCGCGCGCAACGCTATCCGCGCGCGCTGCTGGCCACCGCCACCCACGACCACAAGCGCGGCGAAGACGTGCGCATGCGCCTGGCCGCACTCAGCGCGCAGGCGCCGTGGTGGGACGCGCAGGTGGCGCGCTTCCAGGCGCTGTCGGCCGACCTGCTGCCGGCCGGCAGCGCCGCGCCGCTGCCCGGCGACCTGCTGATGCTATGGCAGATGCTGGTGGCGGCGTGGCCACTGGAACTGGCGGTGGACGACGCCGACGGCCTGCACGACTACGCCGAACGCATCGGCGCCTGGCAGCTCAAGGCCGCGCGCGAAGCCAAGCTGCGCACCCACTGGACCTGGCCGGACGAGGACTACGAGCGCAATGCGCGCGCCCTGCTCGACGCCGCGCTGCTGCAGCCGGCAGGTGCCGCGCTGCGCGAGGCGCTGGCGCAGGCGGCCGCGGCGCTGGCCCCGGCCGGCGCGCTCAACAGCCTGGTCCAGACCACCCTGCGCCTGACCCTGCCCGGCGTGCCCGACCTGTACCAGGGCAGCGAAGGCTGGGACCTGTCGCTGGTGGATCCGGACAACCGCCGCCCGGTGGACTACGCGCTGCGCCAGGCCTGGCTGCGCGACGCCACCGCGCCGGACGCCCTGCTGCAGGATTGGCACAGCGGGCACGTCAAGGCCTGGCTGACCGCACAGTTGCTGCAGTTGCGGCGCGCGCATCCGGCGCTATTCGCGCACGGCAGCTACCGGCCATTGCAGGCGCAGGGCGCACAGGCGCGGCACGTGCTGGGCTTCGTGCGCGAACACGAGGGCGCCTCGCTGGTGGTGGCGGTGCCGCGGCTGAGCGCCGCCGCGCAGGCGTTGCGGCCTGACGCGCCGCTGCGGGCGCAGCTGGATTGGCGTGACACGGTTCTGACACTACCGCAGGCACAGTATCGTCCGGTGCTGGCCGGTGCTACCGTCGACGCCACGTCGGCCGTCCCGGTGTCGGCCCTGTTCGCCGAATTCCCGGTTGCCGTGCTGGTGGCCTCCCCCTGATCCCGCAAGAAGCCATGGACGCAGAAACACGCCAACGCCGCATCCGCCAACTCGCACACGAAATCTGGGAAGCCGAAGGGCGACCCGACGGCCATGCCGCCCGCCACTGGGCCATGGCCGAACGCCTAGCGGACGCGGAAGCGGCCGCCGAAGCCCACGTCGACGCCGACGCACTGCCGCCTCCGCAATCGCTCCGCAGCGCCGGCAACGGCTCCGCCTCCTCCTAAGGATTGTCCATGCCCGTGCGCAAGCTCACCCGCCGTTCGCGTATTCGCGAAGGCCTGCCCTACCCCCTGGGCGCCACCTGGGATGGCCTGGGGGTGAACTTCGCCCTGTACTCGGCGCACGCCACCAAGGTGGAACTGTGCCTGTTCGACGATCGCGGCCGCGAGATCGAGCGCATCGCGCTGCCCGAGTACACCGACGAGGTCTGGCACGGCTACCTGCCCGACGCGCGCCCGGGCCAGCTCTACGGCTACCGCGTGTACGGCCCGTACGCGCCCGACGCCGGGCACCGCTTCAACCCCAACAAGCTGCTGCTCGACCCCTACGCCAAGCAACTGGTCGGCGAACTGAAGTGGGCGCCGGCACTGTTCGGCTACACCATCGGCCACAAGGATGCCGACCTCAGCTTCGACCGCCGCGACAGCGCCGCCTACATGCCCAAGTGCGCGGTGATCGACCCGGCCTTCACCTGGGGCAAGGACCAGCGCCCGCAGACGCCGTGGGACAGCACGGTGATCTACGAGACCCACCTGCGCGGCACCACCATGCGCCATCCCTCGGTTCCCGAGGCCTGGCGCGGCACCTTCTCCGGGCTGAAGGTGGACGAGGTGGTCGAGCACATCAAGCGCCTGGGCATGACCGCGGTGGAACTGCTGCCGGTGCACGCCTTCGTCGACGACGAATACCTGCTCAAGCAGGGCCTGCGCAATTACTGGGGCTACAACACCATCGGCTTCTTCGCCCCGCACCCGCGCTACATGGCCACGCGCACGGTGTCCGAGTTCAAGCAGATGGTGGCGCGCCTGCACAGCGCCGGGCTGGAAGTGATCCTGGACGTGGTCTACAACCACACCGCCGAAGGCAACGAACTCGGACCGACGCTGTCGTTCAAGGGCATCGACAACGCCAGCTACTACCGCCTGGCCGAGGACCGCCGTTTCTACATCAACGACACCGGCACCGGTAACACCTTCGACCTGACCAACGCCGGCGCGCTGCGCATGGTCAACGACTCGCTGCGCTACTGGGTCTCGGAGATGCACGTGGACGGGTTCCGCTTCGACCTGGCCACCATCCTCGGCCGCGAACACCACGGCTTCGATCCCAAGGGCGGCTTCCTCGACGCCTGCCGCCAGGACCCGCTGCTGAGCCAGGTCAAGCTGATCGCCGAGCCGTGGGACGTGGGCCCGGGCGGCTACCAGGTCGGCGCATTTCCGCCGGGCTGGTCGGAGTGGAACGACAAGTTCCGCGACAACGTGCGCGCGTTCTGGCGCGGCGACGAAGGGCAGCTGGCCGAACTGGCCACGCGCCTGACCGGCTCGGCCGACCTGTTCCACCACCGCGGCCGCCGTCCCACCGCCTCGGTCAACTTCGTCACCGCCCACGACGGCTTCACCCTGCACGACCTGGTCAGCTACGCGCACAAGCACAACGAGGCCAACGGCGAGCACAACCGCGACGGCTCGGACAACAACATCTCCGCCAACTACGGCGTGGAAGGCGAGACCGACGACGAGCAGATCAACGCCCTGCGCCTGCGGCAGATGCGCAACATGCTGGCCACCCTGCTGCTGTCGCAGGGCACGCCGATGCTGCTGGCCGGCGACGAGTTCGGCCGCAGCAAGGGCGGCAACAACAACACCTACTGCCAGGACAACGAACTGACCTGGCTGAACTGGGAAGCCGGCCCGCGCGCGCACCAGCTCAGCGCCTTCGTCTCGCGCCTGACCCACCTGCGCGCGCACTACCCGCTGCTGCACCGCGCGCGCTTCTTCGACGGCGTCTACGACGAGGAACTGGGCATCAAGGACGTGACCTGGCTGGCCCCGGACGGCGAGGAAATGACCGAAGCCTCCTGGCACGACCCGCACGCCCGCGCGCTGATGATGCGCCTGGACGGCCGCGCCCCGTCCAGCGGCCTGCGCCAGGCCGCCTCCAACGTGACCTTGCTGATGATCGTCAACGGCGCGGTCGAGGACGTGCAATTCACCCTGCCGCTGGTCGAAGGCGAACACTGGCGCGTGCTGATCGACACCGCCGAGCGCGACCACGAGCACGGCCTGCCAGGCGGCGCGCAGTGGCACGGCATCGGCCGTTCGCTGACCCTGCTGGCGGCCGAGCGCGACAGCAAGGCCACGGCGTCGCATCACCGCAATGCGAATGCGCCGACGGCGTGATGTGACGGGAGCGCCCGGCGATCTGCCGGGTGCTGCGGGCCGCGGCTGAAGCCGCTCCTACGAAAATCGCTTGCGACGCCAGCAGTGCGCTGAGGCTGTGTAGGAGCGGCTTCAGCCGCGACCCGCCATCCACGCAGCGCCCTACCTCGTCGCGTTCAACAGCGCCGACACAGCCGCCACGGACCGCCGCACTGGGGCGCCAGCCTGCACAACGCTATCGCGCGTATCCGTCCACATACGGCCGAGACTGCAAGATCACTACCTCGTCACCGACCACCGCCCATTCGATGTCCTGGTCCGCGCCGCCCAGCGCCTGCTTGGTCATCGCGCCGACCTTGGCCAGTCGCGCGATGAGGGCATCGGTCAGCACCTGACGAGGACCGGTGATCGGGACCTCACGGACGCCGCCGGCGGCGTTGGCCACGAGCTGGGTATCCTCGGCCGAGCGGCTCAGCACCTGCACCGCCTTGGACCAGCTCGAATACATCACCTGCTCGGCCTGGCGCTTGCCCTCGACCACGCGGATACCGAGGCCGCGCTTGGCCGAAACATAGGTGACATGACGGCGCGCGGCATCGAAGGGGTCGCGGGTGATCATCACCCCGGAGCTGTCGGACGGCGCGGCCAGTTGCACCAGCACCGCCATGGCCACCGCGTCCTGCGGCAAGCCGGCGGCAGCGCGCGCTTCGTAGGCTTCGAAGTTGTACACCGACGCCCACACCGTCTGCACGGCCTTGGCCAATGCCTCGGCCTGGGTGACGTTGGGCACGGTGGTGTACAAACCCGCACCGCTGAAGCCGGGCAGGTCCTCGGAGTTGGACGAGCTGCGCACGAACACGCCGGCGCCGTGCAGTTGTTCGCGCCATTGCGCCTCCAGCGCACGCACGAAGGCAGGATCGGGCGCGGCCTCGGCGATCTCGGCACGCAGCGCCGCCAGCGCGTCGCGGCGCGCGTTCGCGTCGGTGGCGAAGCCGGGGCGGCGCTGCAGGTCGCGCAGGCGCTGATCGACCTGCAGACGCTGCAGCGTCGCCTGGTAGAACGCGAACGGGATGCAGAAGCCGTCCGGCACGCGCGCGGCCGGCGGCAGCACCGCCTTCAACGTTCCGAGATTGGCGGCCTTGGTGCCGCAGGCGCGGCTGTCGCGGGCGCGCAGCACGGCCAGCGGTTTCAGCGCGGCCACGCTCAGGTCCGGACGCGGCAGCGTGCGTGCCGCGGTGCGCGGGACCGCAGCGGATGCGGCCGCCGGTGGAGCCGCGAGCGGCGTCACCCGGTAATCGTTGTGGGTGACGTCCAGTTGCACCCAGCGGCCGTCGTACTGGCGCAACGCCGCCTGCGCGTCGCGCACGTACACGTTGGGAATGCCCCAGCCCTTGGCCAGCAGGTTGACGTGCGACAGCAGCGTGGATGGACGTTGCGTGACCAGGCCGGCGACCGGCGCCAGCGCGATCGGCACCTCGTCCAGCACCGGGATGTCGCGCGGCGAGAGCGTGCGGAACTGCGCCTCCGAGCGCACGATACGCAGCCGCCCCTCGGCATGACCGGTGTTCAGCGGCAGGAAGCGCTGCTCGCGCAGCAGCGCTTCCTGGGTCACGAAGGCCAAGCCGGCGGACTTGGCCACCTGTTCGTGCAGCGTGGAGTTGGTCTTGAACCGCAGCGTGTCGTAGAACGAGGCGCGCAAGGCGGCGTCGGTCTGCTGCAGCAAGGGCGCGGTGAGGCGGTCGCCCTCCCAGAATTCGTAGGTATAGCCCGGCAGATCCCGCTGCCAGCTCAGGGTGCCGAACAGGAAGCGCCGCTGCGGCTCGCGGTACTGCCCCTTCAGTGCGGCCTTGCCCATGCGTGGCGCCAGGCGCTGGCGCACGAACTGTTCGTGCAGCGCGAATCGCAGGGTGTTGAGGTAATAGACGCGCCCGCCCTGCTGGCGGTCGATCACGAACAGCAGATGCGGCAGTTCCAGCGCGGTGCCGGCGTCGTAGACCCGTGCGAGTTGCAGGAACTGGGCGCGGCTGTCGAGACGCGGCAGGGAATCCGGTCCCGTCGCCGGCTGCGCGGCGGCGTCGCGGCCCGGGCGCTGCTCGTAGGCCGAGGGCTTGCGCGCGGTCTGCGCCAGCGCGGGCGCCAGTTGCCAAAGCAACACGAAAAGGAAACACCACGCCGACACGCGTGGCCAGACAAGCGGACGGGCTCGATCCATGATGCCGGTTCGGGAGGACGACGAGCGCGGATCATACGCCAGCGCCTGCACGTTGGCTGCGCGGCGAAGCGCCATCGGGCGCGGTTCGGCGTGCCGTAACGGCATGGCCGCCAGCAACGGCAGCAGGGCAAGAACGCGACGGCGCTCCTTGCCGACACGTTCCAAGAGAGCGTCCTTTCGGTATCGTGGGCCGACAGGACGTTGTGCCGTCGCGTGTGGCCCATGCAGCACCCTCTGCGCCGCGACCTGATGCACCTCACCCAGCCAGGAGCCCACATGCCGCTGTATCCCCTGTTCGCCGATCTGGCTGGACGCCGCGTGCTGGTCGTCGGTGGCGGCGAGGTGGCGATGCGCAAGATCGAGGCGTTGCTGCACGCCGGCGCGGACGTGCTGGTCTACGCGCACGCGCTCAATGCCACGGTAGCGCAATGGCTGGCGCAGGGCCGGTTGCAGCGGGCCGACGGCACCTTCGATCCGCAGTGGCTGGACGACGCCTGGCTGGTGGTGGCGGCCACCGACGACGACGCCTTCAATCGGCAACTGGCCGAACAGGCCGGGGCGCGGCGCAAGTGGGTCAACGTGGTCGACGACGCTGCGCTGTCGACGTTCCAGGTGCCGGCGATCATCGACCGCGACCCGCTGCTGATCGCGATCTCCTCCAGCGGCGCGGCACCGATGCTGGCGCGGCGCCTGCGCGAGCGCTGGGAAACCGAACTGGACCATTCCTATGCCGACTTGGCGCAACTGTTCGCACGCCACCGCCCCGACATCCGCGCGCGCCTGCCGCAGTTGGCGCAGCGCCGGCGCTGGTTCGAGCAGGTGCTGGAGGGGCCGGTGCAGACGCTGCTGCAGAGCGGCCAGCACGCCGCCGCCGAGCAGGCCTTCGCCGACAGCCTGCAGCGCAGCGATGAGGTACCGCGGCAGGGCAGCGTGTGGCTGGTCGGCACCGGCAATGGCGATCCTGGCGCGCTGACTCTGAAGGCGCTGCGCGCGCTCAACCAGGCCGACCTACTGCTGTGCGGTGCGCAGGTGAGCGCGTCAGTGCTGAGCCTGGCGCGCCGCGATGCCAGCCGCCAGCCGCTGCCGGACGATCCGGCCGCGCACCTGGCGTTGCTGATCGAACAGACGCAGGCCGGGCAGCGCGTGGTCAGCCTGTTGCCGGGCGATGCGTTCCGGCAACCGCCGCACGCGGCGCTGGCGGCGCAAGTGGCCGCCGCCGGGATCGCCTGCGGGGTGGTGCCCGGCGTCGCGCCGGGCTGATGCCTAGGCCGGCAGCGGCGGCACCGGTGCGTCGGCCGCACGTTCGCGGTTCGCCACCACCAGGTGCTTGCGCATGCCCACCCACAGCGCCAGCGACAGCAGCGAGACCCCGCCCAGCAGCAGGAACGCCGCGCGATAGCCGAACGCCTGCGCGATCCAGCCGCCCAGCGCCGGGCTCAGCGCCGCGCCGACGCCCTGCATCGTCATCACCGCGCCCTGCCCCACGTTGACCCGGCCCGTGCCCTGCAGCAGGTGCGCCACCAGCGCCGGCACCGCCACGCTCTGCAGGCCGGCGCCGACGCCATCGAGGATCTGCACCGGGAACACGCCCCAGGTATGGATGAAGCTGGCGGCGATCAGCCCGCGCAGCGGCAGCGCCAGGAAGGTCAGCAGCAGGACCCACCAGTGCCCGCGCACGCGGATCAGGCGCATCGCCAGCAGCGAGACCAGCACCATGGTGGCCTGGGCGACGATGATGGTGGTGGCGGTCAGCGCGCTCGGATCGCCCTGGTGCGCGGCCACCACCGCCATGCCGTACAGCGGCAGCATCGCCGCATTGCCGAGATGAAACAGCGCCAGCGCCGCGGCCAGCACCAGCAAGGGTTTGCAGGTCAGCAGCACCGACCAGCCGCTGACGTGGGCGCCGTCGGCATCCTCCTTCTCGGCCATGCCGCGCGCGGCACGGTGATCGATCGCATCGCGCGGAATCAGCAACACCGAGATAATCGCCAGCACGCCGAAGCAGCCGGTCAGCACGAACACCGCACCGAAGCCGAACTTCCAGCCGAGCACGCCGGCCAGCGCCGCGGCCACCACGTTGCCGGCATGGCTGCCGACCTGGTTGCGCGCGATCTGGTGATCGAAGCCGGCCTGCCGCACCAGGCCCAGGGTGATGCCGGACAACGCCGGCCCCAGTGCGGCGGCGGCAAGCGCGGTCATCACCTGCGCGGCGATGACGCCCGGCAGCGTCGGCGACCACCACAGCAGCGCCGAGGCCAGCAGGATCATGCTGCAGCCGACCACGACGATGCTGCGCTTGCGCTTGGTCGCATCGACCAGCGCGCCGCCTGGGGTGGTGGCGAGCATGCCGACGATGCCGCCGGCAGTCATCACCGAGCCGATCGCGCCCAGCGACCAGCCCTTGGATTGCAGGAACACGCTCAGGAACGGGCCGAGCCCGTCCTGCACGTCGGCCATGGTGAAGTTGAGCGCCTCCAGTGCGCGCGTGCCACGCGGGCGCTGGCGCGTACCGGCGCCGCTCATGCGCGCACCGCCAGCGACGCCGACAGCGGCATGGACAGGAAAGCGTGGTGCTGCGCAAGTGCGACAGGCGGCATGACGGTGTCCTGGAGGAGCGGAGGGAAACACGGGCGCGGCGGTGGCCAGGGGCGCACCGCCGCGACGACGCGGGACTCAGTGGGACTTCGGCTTGGGCTTCGGTTTCGCCTTGGGCCCATGCTTCGGCGCAGCATCATCCGCATGCGCGTGCAACGGCTTGTGATGAGGCTTGGGCGGCTTCGGCTTTGACGGCAACGGCTGCAACGTCGCGTCGCTCGCCCCCAGCGCCTGCGCATGCAGCACCTGGCCATGCGCGGACTCCAGCCGCTCGCCCTGCGCCGCCAGCGGCTTGCCGGCGGCCAACCAATGCGCCTGTTCCGGCACCGCGTGCGGCGGGAAGCGCACGATCAGCCCATCCTCCAGCAGCGCGCCATGCACCTGCCCGTGCGGGCCGTGCAGCAGCCGCGCGATGGTGCCGGCGTGATGCACCGCATCCTGCGCGGGCTTGGGCTTGGCCGGCGGCTTCGGCTTGGGCGTGTGCGGCCCGGCATGCGGGCCTTCGTCGACGATGCGGTCGGCCCCGTCCGGGTCGATCGCCAGCGCTACCAGCACGTCGGCGCCGCGCGGCTTGAGCCCGCGCACGCCGAGGTCGGCGCCGGGACGCAGCGCCTTCAGCAGTTGCGCCGACAGGTGCGGCGGGGTGTGCACTTCGGTGCCATCGTCGAACAGCAGGCCGTCGACGTCGGCCTTGGGGTTGAGCAGGAACCGCGCGAGCGTGCCGCGGGTTTCCGGCAGGGAATCGGGATCGACCCAATGCATTGCATTCTCCAGACGAACAAGGGGGGATGCCGGCGGGGGCCGGCAGCGCCCGCCGCGAACGGCGGACGCATGGGGTCAAGCGTGCGCGACGGACCGGATCAGCCAGCCGCCGGCGGCGGCGGGGGCGGATTCGCCGGCGCACCCGGGGCGCCGGCCGGCGGCGGCGGAGCGGCCGGCGGCGCAGGCGGCGCCGGCGGTGCGAACACTTCGTGCTGCGAGCTGCGATCGCGGCCCAGATGGGTCGCTTCCAGCGAACGCCCGATCATGGTCACCACGCCGAAGCCGCTGACGCTCAACGGCGCGCCGACGCGCAACAGATCGGGGTACTGCTGCGCCACGTGCGGCGGCATCCGCACGATGGTGCCGTCGCTGAGCAGCACGCCGCCGGTCTCGCCACGCGGGCCGTAGATCAGGCGGTCGATGCGGCCATCCGCCTGCAGCGGCGTCAGTGCCGGCGGAGCCGGAGGCGCCGGCGGCGGCGTCGCCGGATTCGGCGGACGGTCGACCACCTGCTTGCCGCTGCGGCGATCGGTGACGGTGTAGGCCTGCAGCACCGCCAGGTCGCCGAGACGGTAGCCCTGCACGTTCACCGCGTCGCCGCGGCGCACGGCGGCCTGCAGGTCGGCCGACAGATGCGGCGGGAATCCGACCTGGGTGCCGTTGGTCAGCCAGAAGCCATCGACATCGCCATTGGGGTTGAGCATGAACCGCTCCACCGTGCCATCGATGCCGACGGGGGTGGCGGCCACCGGGGGCACCCCGGGCGCGCCAGGAGCACCGGGAGCACCCGGAGGCGGAGCCGGCGGCGGCGGCGGCGGAACCTGGGCGACGGCAGTGGCAGCGGCGGTGGCCAACACCAGGGACAGAGCGAGTGCGCTACGACGGATCATGGACGTTCTCCTGAGCGGCAAGGGGGAGCCGCTCGCAGGAGAGGTAATGCAGAGGTCGTGCCAACTTTTAATCCTTTGATATTTAAGCAAATATTGCGCCGCCCTGACCTCGTCGGCGTCTCCATTCCATCCACACCTGTCCGCTTTGCGGACAGGTGTGGATGGAATGGGATTGGGAGTCGGGATTGGGGATTCGCAACAGCGACGGACATCCGGCGGCGCGCGCTTTGACGAATCCCCAATCCCCAATCCCCAATCCCGCGGCGCGCCGGCGCGCCGCTACAGCCCGTACTCGTCGAGCTTGCGGTACAGGAGCTGGCGATGGATCCCCAACCGGCGCGCGGCCTCGGCGCGGTTGCCGTGGGCCTGGGTCAGCGCGGCCTGGATCATCTGCCGTTCCAGTTGCGCGATCGCCTGCGGCAGGGTCAGCGCATCGGTCTCCAGCGCTGCCGGCGACTCGGACGACGGCGACGCCAGCAGTTCGTCCAGGTCGTGCGCCTCGATCACCGGCGCGCGCACCAGCACCTGGCAACGTTGCATGGCATTGCGCAGCTCGCGCACGTTGCCCGGCCACGGGTAGCTGCGCAGGCGCGCCTGCGCCGCGGGCGCCAGCGTCTGCGGCGCGCTGGCGCCGGCTGCGAGGAAGTGCTGCGCGAGCAGCAGGATGTCGTCGCCGCGCTCGCGCAGCGGCGGCAGTTCGATCGGCACCACGTTGAGCCGGTAGCGCAGGTCGCTGCGGAAGCGCCCGGCGTCCACCGCCTGCAGCAGGTCGCGGTGGGTGGCGGCGATCACCCGCACGTCCACCTTCTGCGCGCCGCGCCCGCCCAGCGGCGACACCTCCCCTTCCTGCAGGAAGCGCAGCAGCTTGGCCTGCATCGGCAAGGGCATGTCGCCGATCTCGTCGAGAAACAGGGTGCCGCCGTCGGCGTCGCGGATCAGGCCATTGCGGTCGCTCGCCGCGCCGGAGAACGCGCCCTTGCGGTAGCCGAACAGTTCGCTCTCCATCAGCTCGGCGGGGATGGCCGCGCAGTTGATCGCCACGAACGGCTGCGTGGCGCGGGCGCTGGCACGGTGCAGCGCGCGTGCCGCCAGTTCCTTGCCGGTGCCGGTCTCGCCGGTGATCAGCACCGGCAGGTCGGAAGCGGCCGCCAGGCCGATGCGCTTGTGCACGGTGCGCATCGCCGCGCTATGGCCGAGCAGCGCGTCCTCCTCCTCGGCCGGCCGCGCCGGCGCGGCGTCCGGCGCGGCATCGCCGCGGCTGCGCAGTGCGCGCTCGACCACCTCGGCGATATCGGCGCGGCCCACCGGCTTGACCAGGTGATCGAAGGCGCCGAGCTTCATCGCCTCGATGGTGTTGCCGCTGGAGGCGTGCGCGGTGAGCATCACCAGCGGCACGCGCATGGCCTGGGCGTCGTCCTGGCGCGCGCGCATCAGCGCGATGCCGTCCATGCCGGGCATGCGGAAATCGACGAAGGCCATGTCGATGCCGTCCTCGCCCAGGCGCGCCAGGCCCTCGCGCGGGTCGGCCACGGCGATGGTGTCGTGGCCGAAGGAGCGCAGGGTCGCCTGCAGCGTGCTCAGGAATGCGGTGTCGTCGTCGATGATCAGGATGCGCGCCATGGCAGTTCCAGGCTGAACTCGGTGATGCCGTCGCGGTGCGCGTACTGCGCCTCGCCGCCGTGCGCGCGGGCGATCTCGCGCACCAGCGCCAGGCCCAGGCCGTTGCCGTCGCTGCGGCCGCTGGCGAAGGGTTCGAACAGGTGCGCGGCCACCGGCGCCGGCACCGGCGCGCCGTGGTTGCGCACGCGCAGGCGCAGGCAGTCGTCCTCGGCCTGCACCGCCAGGGTCACCTCGGTCCCGGGCGTGGCGTGCTGCAGGGCATTGCGCAGCAGGTTGTGCAGCGCACGCGCGGTCTGCTGCGGATCGAGCATCCACTGCGCCGGCGCGGCCTCCAGGCGCAGCACGACCGGCGGCGCCTGCCCCTCCCACTCGGCCGGGGCAAGCAGCGCCTGCAACCATGGCTGCAGGTCCACGGTCTGCCGCTGCAGGCGGATCGGCTGGACCATGCCGAGCAGGCTTTCGACCACGCCGTCCAGGCGCTGGATCTGCGCCAGCATCAGCTGCGCCTGGGCGTCGTCGAAGCCATCCGCGCGCGCGGCGATCTGGTTCTCCAGGGCCAGGCGCAGGGTCGCGATGGGGTTGCGGATCTCGTGCGCCACGGTCGCGGTCATGCGCCCGAGCGCGACCAGGCGCTCGTTCCGCGACAGTTCCTCGCCGAGCCGGCGGGTCTCGGCCAGCGCCTGCGCGCTGCGTTGCGCGTAGTCGGTGACGGCGGCGCCGAGCCGGTCCAGCTCCGGCGCGCCGGTACGCGGGATCTCCGGCACCTCGGCCGGCGTCGCCAGCGCCTGCTGGATGCCCTGCAGGCGCTGGCTCCAGCGCCGTACCACCCAACCCAGCGCCCACGCCGAGACCACCACCAGGGCCAGGATCAACGCCAGGCCCAAGGCCAGCGGCAGGCTGGCCGCCGCATCGCTGGAGGCGACGCGGGTCATGGTCCAGGCCGCAGCGTTGCGATCCAGCGGACACGCCGCGATCAGCAGGCTCTCGCGCTGCCCGTCGCGGCGGTAGTCCACCGTGTGCTGCGCGTCCACGCCGCGCTGCGCGGTGGCGACGATGACGTTGCGCTCGGCCGAGGGCACGTCGGTCTTGTGATCGGTGCCGTCGTAGGTGGGATAGGCATAGGCGAGGAAGCCGCGCTGGCGGTCCCAGAACCCGCCCTCCACGCCGGTGGCATCGGTGAGCACCAGTTGCGTGACCACCGCAGCCAGGCCGGCGCCGTCGCTGCCGTGGGCGGCGACGCTGGCACCGTTGTAGCGCTGCACCATGCGCGTGCACACCTCGCGCAGCCCGGTCTGCGCGCGCTCGGCACGCACGCCCTCGCTGTGCCGGTACAGCCCCACCAACACCACCGCCATGCCCACGCAGGCGGCGACGATGACGATCCAGATCAGCAGCAGTTGCCGCAGCAGCGAACGGGGCATGGCCTACCTTGGGCGCACGGGAGGAGTGGAACGAACCGCGGGGATCGTAACCGGGACACCGCGGGGCCGCGACTCACCGCGGCCACCACACCGTCGCGCGCGTTCGCATCCGTGTGGCGCGGCGCTCCGACTGCAGGGTCACGCTCAGCGCAGATTGGTCTTGACCAGCTCCAGCACCTCGTCGCCGCGCCCGCTCATGACCGCGCGCAGCAGGTACAGGCCCATGCCCTTGGCCTGTTCCAGCTTGATCGCCGGCGGGATCGCCAGTTCCTGGCTGGCCACGCGCACGTCCACCAGCGCCGGCCCGGGATGCGCGAACGCCTCGCGCAGGGCGGGCTCCAGTTGCGCCGATTCGTCCACGCGCAGGCCCAGGATGCCCATGGCGTTGCTCATCGCGGCGAAGTCCGGATTGCTCAGGTCGGTGCCGGTATCCAGATAGCCGGCCGACTTCATTTCCATCGCCACGAAGCCGAGCGAGCCGTTGTTGTAGACCACCACCTTCACCGGCAGGCCGAGCTGGGCCAGAGTGATGAAGTCGCCCATCAGCATGGTGAAGCCGCCATCGCCGGATAGCGAGATCACCTGCCGGCGCGGGAACTGCGCCTGTGCGCCCAACGCCTGCGGCATCGCATTGGCCATCGAGCCGTGGTTGAACGACCCGAGCAGGCGGCGCTGGCCGTTCATGGTCAGGTAGCGCGCCGCCCACACCGTCGGCGTGCCGACGTCGCAGGTGAAGATGGCATCGGCATCGGCCAGTGCATCGACCATGCGGGTGACGAACTGCGGATGCAGCGGCTCGCCGGGCGCCGAGGCCACCGCCAGATCGTCCAGCCCCTCGCGGGCCTTGCGGTAGTGGGCGAGCGACTTCTCCAGGAACCCGCGGTCCTCGCGCCGCTGCAACCGCGGCAGCAGCGTGGCGATGGTCTCGCGCACGTCGGCGGCGATGCCCAGCTGCAACGGCGTGCGCCGGCCCAGCGCGGCGGGGTCGTTGTCGACCTGCACGATGGTGGCGTCCTTGGGATAGAACTGCCGATACGGGAAATCGGTGCCGAGCATCAGCAGGGTGTCGCAGTTGAGCATGGCCTGATAGCCGGAGCTGAAGCCGATCAGGCCGGTCATGCCGACGTCGAAGGGGTTGTCCCACTCCACGTGCTCCTTGCCGCGCAGTGCATGCACGATCGGCGCACCGAGCGCGTCGGCCAGCGCCACCACCTCGTCGTGCGCGCCGGCGCAGCCGCTGCCGCACAGCAAGGTGGTGGCCTTGCTCGCCTGCAGCAGATCGGCCAGCTTGGCCACGTCGGCGTCGGCCGGCAGGATGCGCGGCGTGGCCAGCGCCGGCCACGTCGTCGGCGCGCCCTTGGGCATTTCCTGCAGGGCCACGTCGCCGGGAATCACCACCACCGCCACGCCGCGGCGCAGGATCGCCGTGCGCATCGCGCGCTGCAGCACCTCCGGCATCTGCGCCGGATTGGTCACCAGTTCGACGTAGTGGCTGCACTCGCGGAACAGCTCCTGCGGGTGGGTTTCCTGGAAATAGCTCAGGCCGATCTCCGAGGACGGGATGTGCGCAGCGATCGCCAGCACCGGCTGGTGACTGCGGTGGCAGTCGAACAGGCCATTGATCAGGTGCAGGTTGCCGGGGCCGCAACTGCCGGCGCAGACCGCGAGCTTGCCGCTGACCGCGGCTTCCGCGCCGGCGGCGAAGGCAGCCACTTCCTCGTGGCGTACGTGCATCCACTCGATGCTGTCCATCTGCCGCAGCGCATCGGTCAGGCCGTTGAGGCTGTCGCCGGTGACGCCCCAGATCCGCTCCACGCCCGCGCTGTGCAGGGTTTCGGCGAGCAGGCGGGCCATGGTCTGCTTGGACATACGCGCTTATCTCCGGGTGGGGAGGCGCATGGTCGCACCGTGCGCGTTACCGACACGTGGCGCCGACGGCAAGCGCATGCGCTTGCCGAACGCGTGTTCAGCGCGCGGTGCGGCTAATCTTCGCCGCGTGCAGCGGCAGGATCGCGCGCCGCGTCGCCCGCCTCATCCTCGTGATAGGTACCGGGCGTGGCGGCCTTGCCGTGGGCGCCGCCCGCATGCTCGCCGGTGGCGCCATAGGTGCCGGCCTGGCCGAGGTTGGGCTGGCTGCGCCCGCTGCGGTCCTCTCCGTGGTCCTGCGGTGTCCGTGCCTGCGGCGGCGGCATCGGCTGCGACGGCACGTCGCGGTCGCGACCGCGCGGCACGCCGCTGTCGGAGGCAACATCATCGCCTTGCGTGCCGCGGTAGGCGGCCTGGCGGACATCGTGCGTGCCGGTGGGAGATGGGGTGCGCTGGGCCATGACGGTCTCCTGCAGAAGCGGGTGAGCGCGTCACGCTAGGCCGGCCGCCGTTAGCCAGGGCACAAGGCGCGATGAAGGCCGCGCGAGCAGCAGCTCTATTGCCGACCGGTGGCACCACGCCGCACGCACGCAGCGTGCACACGTGCGCCACCTGCGCTGGCCGACGCTGGCGCTTCCTTCCGCACTGGAGCCCTGCGATGTCCGGTCTACTCTGGAAACTTGCGCTGGCCGGCACGGCCTATGCCGCCTTCCGCGCCTATCGCCGTCAGACCCAATCTCCCCTCTCCGACACGGCCGCGTCCATGCCCTCTGCCGAACCCGACGAGGGCCGCGCCACGCCGCCGCACGGCGACACCCTGCAGGCCGCCGAGCGCGCGTCGACCACCGCCGCGACCGACGACCCGGACGGCGCCGTCCCGGCCTGATCCTGCGACGCGCAGCGGCGTGTCGCGCGTACTGCCGACACGCCGCTCCTGCCAGTGGCAGCCGCGCGGGCGCCAGTCAGTCCTTGGGGCGATCGTGGGTCTCGCGGCCGTCGCCGTGGCGGGCGTTGCGCGCACGTAGAGCCTCGCCTGCCTTGCGCGCCAATGCCTCGTATTGGCGGCGGATCTCTTCCAGCCGCTTCTCGTCCAGTTCTTCCAGATCCAGCAGTTCGTTGTTGGCCTTGGCGCTGACCCGGATGAGTTCGTCGAGCTTGATCTGCATCGCCGCGGTGTCGGCGTTCTGGGTGTGCTGGATCAGGAACACCATCAGGAAGGTGATGATGGTGGTGCCGGTGTTGATGACCAGTTGCCAGGTGTCGTTGAAGCCGAACACCGGCCCGCTGATGCCCCAGATCAGCACGATCGCCACGGCGATGCAGAACGTCCATGGCGTGCCGGCCGCATAGGACGCCTTCTTGGCGACGACATTGAACAGCTTGGCAGGTTTCATCGCAGGCCCTCGCACAACGGGAGATGCCTGTAACGCCGTCGCCGGCATGTGCAGGCGACCAGGATGATCTGCAGCGCGCCGTGAGCGAGACGTGCACATCGCGCCAGCGCCAAGCCAACGCAAAAGGCGGGGTTTCCCCCGCCTTTTGCGATTCCTGCCTTGGCGCTCAGCCGGCCTGTTGCGTCGCCGCCCGCAGCGCGCGCGCCGGGCGCGGCCGGCTCGGGAAGGCATGGCGCAGGATCCGCCACACCACCTGGCCGAACTGCCGCGGCAGCGAACCGGTGTTGTAGTGCTGGCCGTAGCGCGCGCAGATCTCGCGCACCTGCACCGCCAGCGCCGCGTAGCGGTTGGCCGGCACGTCCGGGAAGAAGTGGTGTTCGATCTGGTGGCTGAGGTTGCCCGACAGCACGTTCAGCAGCTTGCCGCCGGCCAGGTTGGACGAACCGCGCAGCTGCCGCAGGTACCAGTGCCCGCGCGACTCGTTCTTGATCGACTCCTTGGGGAAGGTCTCGGCGTCGGCGGTGAAGTGGCCGCAGAAGATGATCACGAAGGTCCAGATGCTGCGCAGCACGTTGGCGGCCAGGTTGCCCAGCAGCACCGGCAGGAAGAACGGGCCGGCCAGGGCCGGGAACAGGATGTAGTCCTTGAAGATCTGCCGGCCCATCTTGCGCCCGACCGGCAGGAACGTGCGCTTCAATTCGCCGCGCTTCATCTTGCCGGCCAGCCAGCGGCCCAGGCGCAGGTCCTGGATCGCCACGCCCCATTCGAACAGCAGCGCGAACACCACCGCGATGAACGGCTGCGCCAGGTAGAACGGGCGCCAGCGCTGCTCGGGGAAGATGCGCAGCAGGCCATAGCCGATGTCGTCGTCCATGCCGCGCACGTTGGTGTAGGTGTGGTGCTTGAAGTTGTGCGTCTTGCGCCAGTTGTCGCCGGTGGCGACGATGTCCCATTCGTAGGTGTTGCCGTTCAGATGCGCATCGCCCATCCAGTCGTACTGGCCGTGCATCACGTTGTGGCCCAACTCCATGTTTTCCAGGATCTTGGACAGGGTCAGCAGCAGCACGCCGGCAATCCACGCCGGCACCAGCACGCTGTGCACGAAGGCGCCCAGGAACAGCAGCGCGCGGCCGGCCACGCCGGTGTAGCGCACCGCGGCGACGATGCGGCGGATGTAGCGCGCGTCGCGCGCGCCCAGGTCGGCCAGGGTGCGCGTGCGCAGCGCGTCCAGTTCGTCGCCGAAGGCCTGCAGTTCGGCCGGGGTGAGTGCGCGGTTGCGGGGAGCGGCCATGGGGGAGTCCTTCAGATGTCCAGGGTCAGGTCGCTGCTGGCGCTGTTGACGCACAGCTTCAGCGAACCGGGTTCGGCGGCGTGGGCGCCGCTGAGCAGATCACGGGTGACGCCGGCCTGCTTGCCGCAGGCGCAGCTGTTGCAGATGCCCATGCGGCAGCCGTGCTTGGGCCGCAGGCCTTCGGCTTCCAGTGCGGTGAGCAGCGACTGGCCGCGCGGCAGCTGCAGCACGCGACCGCTGCGCGCCAGGGTCACCGCCACGGTGCCCTGCTCGACATCGGCCGGTGCCGGCGGCGGGCTGAACGCCTCGGCCTGGAAGCGCGCCACCTGTTGCTGCAGGCGCGTACGTGCGGCCTGCACGAAACCGCCTGGGCCGCAGGCCAGCACCTGCGCCTGCCCCAGGTCACCCAGGGCCTCCAGCGGCAGCGTGTCCACGCGCGGCGCCGGCGTTTCGCCCTCGCCGGTGATGGCCAGATGCAGGCGGAAGCGCGGATGCGCCGCCGCCAGCGCCTGCAGTTCGTCGCGAAAGCAGACCTGGTCGTGGCGCCGCGCCCAGTACAGCAGGTCGACGTCGGCCGGCATGCCGGCCTCGGCCAGTTGCCGCAACAACGCGCGCATCGGGGTGATGCCGCTGCCGGCGGCCAGCAGCAGCCAGCGGCCGTGCGGCGCGGTCGGCAGCACCATCTCGCCGTAGGCCTGGCCGAGTTCGAACACCTCGCCGATGCGCGCGGCACCGGCCAGGTATTGACTGACCCGGCCGCCATCGACGGTCTTGACCGTGATCGCCAGGCGCCCGCCCGGCAACGGCGTGGGGCTGTAGCTGCGCAGCAGCCGGCGGCCATCGATCTCCACGCCCAGCTCCACGTGCTGGCCGGCGCGCAGGCCGCGCCAGTGGCGGTTGGGCTGCAGCACCAGGGTCACCGCGTCGCTGCTGGCGGCCTCGCGCTGCACCAGGCGCGCGCGCGGACGCTGCCAGGTCCACAACGGATGCAGTCGGGTAGACCAGAAATCGAACACGTCCGGCTTGACCCAGGCGCGCAGGGCGCGGGCGGCGGGGCGGAGCTTGGCGGGACGGCGGGCAGCGTTCATGGGTCCACTATACAGGCACAGATACAGATGTCTATACACTTGTGCATTCAGCGAAAGCGGTATCATCCGCCATTGCCTGGCCCGGTCTGCCCATGACGACGATCTCCCCTCCCCCGTCCGCGGACACGCCGAACGCCCGCAAGGGCGCGATCTCGCGCGAAGACCTGCTGGCGGCGGCGCTTAAGCTGATCGGGCCGCACCGCAGCGTGTCCACGCTGAGCCTGCGCGAGGTCACCCGCGAGGCCGGCATCGCCCCCAACAGCTTCTACCGCCAGTTCCGCGACATGGACGAGCTGGCGGTGGCGCTGATCGACCTGGCCGGCAGCTCGCTGCGCACCATCATCGGCCAGGCGCGGCAGCGCGCCGCCGGCACCCGCCGCAGCATCATCCTCAGTTCCGTGGAGACTTTCATGGAACAGTTGCGCGCCGACGACAAGCTGCTGCACGTCCTGTTACGCGAGGGCACGGTCGGCTCGGACGCGTTCAAGCACGCGGTGGACCGCGAGCTGAACTATTTCGAGGACGAACTGCGCGTGGACCTGATCCGCCTGGCCGCGCTGGAAGGCGCGCCGCTGCACGAACCGGCACTGGTGTCCAAGGCGATCACCCGGCTGGTGTTCGCGATGGGCGCCACCGCGATGGACCTGCCGCCGGAGAAGGACCCGGAACTGATCCGCCAGATCACCGCGATGCTGCGCATGATCATCGTCGGATCGCGCACGCTCGCCGCGGGCTGAGTGCGCGGCGCGGCGGCACCCGCCACCACAGGCGGCCGCCGGTGCGGGGTTTCACCCGCGTCGTGACACGACGCCGACACGGCCTTGGCCCCCGCTTTACCCGTGCCTGCCCACCCTCGTTGGACACTCCCCCAAGCGAGGCATGCACATGGCCATCCCGAATTACCCGTCGCCGCCGTTCAAGGCGCAGCAGCAATCCTTCCCCGGCAAGACCCAGGCCATGGATCCGAAACCGGACCATGGCGAAGACAGCTATGTCGGCCACGGCCTGCTGCAGGGCAAGCGCACCCTGATCACCGGCGGCGACAGCGGCATCGGCGCCGCGGTGGCGATCGCCTATGCGCGCGAAGGCGCCGACGTCGCCATCGCCTACCTGCCCGACGAGCAGGACGATGCCGAGCGCATCGCCAAGCTGGTCGAAGACGCGGGCGTGCGCGTGCTGCTGCATCCGTGCGACATCAGCGACCGCGCGCAGGCCGAGATGTTGATCAAGACCGTGGCCGAGGCCTTCGGCGGCCTCGACGTGCTGGTCAACAATGCGGCCTACCAGCGCTACTTCCACAGCTTCGACGAGATCACCCTCGACGAATGGGAGAAGACCTTCGCCACCAACGTGCACGCGCCGTTCCACCTGGTGCGGTTGGCGCTGCCGCACATGCCCGAAGGCGGTTCGATCATCAATACCGCCTCGGTGAACTCGAAGAAGCCCACGCCCAACATCCTGCCGTATTCGGCCACCAAGGGCGCGCTGGCCAACCTGACCATTGGCCTGGCCGGTCTGCTCGCCGAGAAGAAGATCCGCGTCAACGCGGTGCTGCCGGGCCCGATCTGGACCCCGTTCATCCCCACCGGCATGGACGAGGAATCGGTGCGCACCTTCGGCGAACAGACCCCGTTCGGCCGCCCCGGGCAACCGGCGGAGCTGGCTTCGGCCTATGTGCTGTTGGCCGCCGATACCTCGAGCTATACCTCGGGCACGCTGCTGACGATCTCCGGTGGGGCGGTGACGCTGTAGGGCGGGGATTCGGGATTGGGGAATCGGGAATGGGAACAGCACCGCGTCTGACGGTGCTGTAGGAGCGGCTTCAGCCGCGACGATGTTCCCCGCGATGTTTATCGCTGTTGACCTCCGTGCAGTCGCACGCACGCGATGCCTGCTGCCATGCCGGCAGCAGGTCATCGATCCACTGCACTCATGTAGGAGCGGCTTCAGCCGCGACGGGCGTTCCCGCGAGCGCCTGTCGCGGCTGAAGCCGGTCCTACGAGCAGCATGCGGCATCCGCGCGTTCCTCCTTTCGCTTTTCGCCTTTCGCCCTTCGCCCTTCGCCCTTCGCCACCGTGTACATCTCCTCACGCCGCATCTCGCACGGTATTCACCCTGCGCTGCACCTGCTCTAACGGCGGCGGGTCTAGGTTGATCGCACAGGGGAAAAACACACGGACGCGCGATGCGATGCAGGTGCGTCGCGCACAACATCTGGAGCGATATCCATGACCCGAAGCAACACCGAACGCTTGTTGAAGTGGCTGCAGGACGCCTACGCGATGGAGCAGGAGGCCAACACCATGCTCACTGCCACCGCCGGGCGCCTGGAGCACTACCCGCAGCTGAAGGCGCGCATCGAGCAGCATGTCAACGAAACCCGCGATCAGTCCGAACAGGTCAAGCGCTGCATCGAGATCCTCGACGGCTCGATCCCCACGATCAAGGGCACGATGGCGAGCGTGATGGCATCCGTACACGCCGCCGGCAACTCGATGATGAGCGATGAAGTGGTCAAGAGCCTCGGCGTGAGCTACGCCTTCGAGCACGTGGAGATCGCCAGCTATCGCGCGCTGGTCATCGCCGCCAAGGAAGCCGGGCAGACCGAGATCGCCGACATCTGCGCCGCCATCCTCGACCAGGAAATCGCCATGGCCGAATGGCTGATCGAGCACCAGGAAGCCACTGTCCTGGCCTTCCTGAAGCGCGAGCGCACCGAAGGCGAAACCGCCAAGCACTGAGCGCCGTCGTACACGACACGACGCGCGCGCATTCCCCCGCAGCACCACCATCCATTACCGACCGGAGACTCCCATGGCCGTCAAGACCATCGACGAATTGTTCATCCACGAACTGTCGGACATCTACAGCGCCGAGAAGCAACTGACCAAGGCCTTGCCGCGTCTGGCGCGCGCCTCCACCAATCCCGCGCTGCGCGCGGCGTTCGAGGCACACCTGGAGGAAACCCAGGGCCAGATCGAACGCATCGACCAGATCGTCGAAAAAGGCAACCTGCGCCTGAAGCGGATCAAGTGCGCCGCGATGGAAGGCCTGGTGGAGGAAGGCAAGGAAGTGATCGAATCGATCGAGGCCGGCCCGGTGCGCGATGCCGCATTGATCGGCGGCGCGCAGAAGGTCGAGCATTACGAGATCGCCTCCTACGGCACCCTCGCCGCCATGGCCAAGCAACTGGGCATGGACGATGCGCTGACCCTGCTGCTGGAAACGCTCAACGAAGAGAAGTCCACCGACGAGAAGCTGACCCTGCTCGCCGAACAGGGCGGCAACGAAGAAGCCGCGCGCAAGCGCAAGGCGGCCTGACCGCCCGGCCGCGGCTCGCCAGAGCGGGCCGCGGCATCCCAGACGCCTATCCCCCACGCGCGGCCGCCGGCCGCGCCATGACGTCGTCGCGACGTTCGGGCGGCACTCCAGGAGATTTTTCATGTTCATGCACAACAAGCGGCTGATGTACACGGTCCGCGTGGCACAGCCCGACCCGGCGCTGGCCTCGCTGATGCTGGAACAATTCGGTGGCCCGCAGGGCGAACTGGCCGCGGCCATGCGCTATTTCACCCAGGCCATCGGCGAGGTCGACCCCGGCCGCAAGGATCTGCTGTACGACATCGCCACCGAGGAACTGAGCCACCTGGAAATCATCGGCTCGATCATCGCCATGCTCAACCAGGGGCCGAAGGCGGTGCTGTCCGAAGGCATGGCCGAAGCCGAGGACATGCGCAACCTCACCCGCAACAACAACACCAGCCAGACCCAGCAGATCCTCTACGGCGGCGGGCCGGCCCTGGTCAATTCCAGCGGCGTGCCGTGGACCGCGGCCTATGTGGACAGCATCGGCGAACCGACGGCCGACCTGCGCTCCAACATCGCCGCCGAGGCCCGTGCCAAGATCGTGTACGAGCGGCTGATCAACGTCACCGACGATCCCGGCATCGTCGATGCGCTGACCTTCCTGATGACCCGCGAAGTGGCGCACCAGAAGTCCTTCGAGAAGGCGCTGTATTCCATCGAGCCGAATTTCCCGCCGGGCAAGCTGCCGGGCGACCCGGCCTTCACCGATCGCTACTACGACATGTCGCAGGGCGATGGCGATATGCACGGCCCCTGGAACAGCGGCAGCCAGTGGGAGGCCATTGCCGACCGCAATCGCCAGGTGGCGGTGGATGGCGGCAGCGGCATGCCGACCGTGGGCCTGAGCGAGCTGGAACAGAGCGCGCTGCAGGCGCTGGCGGCGCGCACGCTGTCGCAACCGGACAGCGACCCCACCACCGGTGCCGACCTGGGCGCGGGCCCCGGCGCCGGCTCGACCAAGGGCAGCGTGGCGCGCTAGCGCGCGATTCCACCGTCACATCCAGGCCGACGACACGCCGCGGTGCAGTTGCATCGCGGCGTGCGCGTGTCTGGCGATGCGCGCCAGAGGCCGCACCGAGCGGGCGCGTCGGCGAAGACACAGCGGGCTGCGCGCTGCCCGGGCGCTGCGCACGTAGTCCAAGGTGCGTCTGCCTGCCACCGTGGGCTCCTGCACGGCCGCGCCGTTCCTATCCCGGCCCCGCCATGTGCGCGAACGCCGCGCCGGCCCAGGCAGCGTGTGCGCTACGTCAGCTCAGCCGCGAACTCGCCGGCTCGCCATGGATCCAGCGCTGCGATGCACGGCCAGGCCAGGATCCCGGCGTAGCCAGCAGGGCCACTGGCCAACGCCACAAGGCAGGGATCGGCGATCAACGTCGTCCCCACCGACATGTGCGCAGCACTGCACTCAATCGCCGGTCTGCCGATGCGGCGCATGCACCGGCTTGGATTGCGGGGAATCCTTCTGCCGCAGCCAGATGGTCAACACCACCAGCGCGAACACCGCCAGGAACTCGCTTTGCCAGTTCTGCATCGATTCGAACCAGAACTGCGCGCCGCTGACATGCTCCCAGAAGGACGGCGGCGGCCGCTGCTGCATCGCCTGTTCGGCCACCTCGTGGCGCCAACTGCCCAGCGCATGCAGCACGAAGCTGAGCAGGAACAGGGCGCCGAAGGCCAGCGCCAGCGAACGCTCGTACAACGCCAACCAGATGCCCCCTGCGCGCACCGGCCACGGCACCGGGCCGGGCGCGACGGCGTCATCCTCTTCTGCCGGCGACAGCGGCCGCGACTCGGCCGATCCCCACTGGCGCAGCTTCACCGTCAGCACCACGTACATGCCCATCTGCAGGAACTCGCTCTCCCAGTTCTCGAACAGCGCGCCGATGAAATGCCCGCTGTGCAGGTACTGCCACATCGGCAATGCCGCCAGCCCCTGCTGGCGCAGTTCCTCGTTGTAGGCCTGGTGACCGCTGAGCGCCTGGCCTGCCATGAACAGCAAGCTCAGCGCCAGCAACACGATCGACAGGCTGTTGCGTTTCCAGAACATGCAGTGGGCTCTCCTCCACGCGCCACCATGCGGGCGCGCCGTCGCTGCGACCATAGGCAGCGACGAGCAAAGAGCGGATGAAGAAGCTGGGGCGATGCGCCTCGGCTGCCAAGCGCTGCCGTCACCTGTCGGCGCGGCTTCAGCCGCGATCGAATGCGTGGGAAATCACGGTCGCGGCTGAAGCCGCTCCTACAACAATGTGGGAGCGACATCCGTCGCGACGGTGCCTTCCCGGGAAAGCCCATCGCGACGGAAGTCGCTCCCACACAGGCGAGAAGGCCATGGCGTGGCGGCAGAGGCCACCACGCCGCCCCTGCTCAGAACTCTTCCCACTCCGCGCTGTCCGCCGGCACGCCCTGGATCGGGCGTGGCGTGGCCGCCGGCTGCCGCACTGGGGCCGCCGGCTTGGGCTTAGAGGCGGCAACGACGGCACGCACCGGCGGCCTGGCCGGCTGCGGCTTCGCCACTCGGGCCGGAACCGCGCTGACGGCGGCGCCACCGGCGAGGCGGAACACCGCCACCGCGCGCGCCAGCTCCGCCGCCTGGTCCTCCATGCTCTTGGCCGCCGCGCTGGCCTCTTCCACCAGTGCCGCGTTCTGCTGGGTGCTCTCGTCCAGCTGCATCACCGTCTTGCTGACCTGGTCGATGCCCGCACTCTGCTCGGCGCTGGCAGCGGAGATCTCGGCCATGATGTCGGTGACCCGCTTCACCGAGGTGACCACCTCGGCCATGGTGGTACCGGCACGGTTGACCAGGGTCGAGCCCTGCTCCACTTCCTGCACCGAGTCGGAGATCAGGGTCTTGATCTCCTTGGCCGCGGCCGCCGAGCGCTGCGCCAGCGAGCGCACTTCCGAGGCCACCACCGCGAAGCCGCGGCCCTGCTCGCCGGCGCGCGCGGCTTCCACCGCCGCGTTCAACGCCAGGATGTTGGTCTGGAACGCGATGCCGTCGATTACGCCGATGATGTCGGCGATGCGTGCCGAGGCGGCGCTGATCGAGGCCATCGTCGTCACCACCTCCTCCACCGCGCGGCCGCCGTTCTCGGCCACCTCGCCGGTGCTCAGCACCAGTTGGTTGGCCTGGCGCGCGCTGTCGGCGTTCTGCTTGACCGTGGAGGTCAGTTCCTCCATCGAGGCGGCCGTCTCTTCCAGGCTGGCCGCCTGCTGCTCGGTGCGCACCGACAGGTCGCTGTTGCCGCTGGCGATCTCGCTGGCGGCGGTGTTGATCGAGCCGACCGCGCGCTGGATGCCCTGCACGATGCCGGTCAGCTGCTCCGCGGTGCGGTTGGCGGCGTCGGCGAGCTTGCCGAACGCGCCTTCGTAGCGCACGTCCACGCGCTGCGACAGGTCGCCATCGGCGATCGCGCCCATGATCCGGCCGACGTCGGCCAGGCCACTGTCGGCCTGGCGCATCAGCCGGTTCAGCGCTTCCACCATTTCCTTGAACGCGAACTCGTAGCGCGCCTCGTCGCCCCGCGCGCTGAAGTCGCCACGGGCCGCCGCATCGGCCAGCCGCGCGATGTCGCCGTTGACCGCAGACAGGTTGGCCTTGACCACGTCCAGCGCCTCGTGCAGCGCGGCGCGCTGGCCCGGCAGCCGGCGCATGTCGCGGCGCAGGTCGCCGCGGCCGTACTCGTCCATGATCGCCATCGCCTCGACGATCGCGTCCAGGTGTTCGAACAGGGCGGTGTTCATGCCATGCGCCAAGGTGCCGTAGTCGCCGGGGAAGTCCTCCGGCATGCGGTGGCTGATGTCTTCGCCCTGCTGCAGCCGCACCAGGGTCTGCATTTCGCCGTTGAAGCGCTGCAGCTGGGTCTGCATCTGCTGCATGCTGGTCATCAACTGCCCGGTCTCGTCGCGCGACTCCACCTTGATCGGATTGTCGAAACGGCCCGAGGCGATCGCCTCGGCGGTCCGCGTGGCACCGCGCAGCGGCGCGACGATGGCGCCGGCGATCAGCCAGCACAGGCCCACCACCAGCGCCACCAGGCCGGCGCCGATCACGGTCAGCACCTTGGTGAACCCCATTGCCTCGGCCTGGATGTCTTCGGCGTACACGCCCATCACCAGCACCCAGTTCCATTGCGGGTACAGCGCGGCGTAGCTGATCTTCGGCAGCTGCTCTTTCTTGCCGGGCTTGGGCGCGGTGTAGTAGCTGAAGCCGTCGCCGCTGCGCACCGCGGTCTGGATATCGCGATAGACGTACTCGCCGGCGTCGCTCTTATAGCCGCTCATGTCGGTGCCGACCGCGCGCTTGGGATGCATGACGATGCGCATCTGCGGATCGACGATGAAAAAGTAGTCCACGCCGCGGTTGGTCTTCATGTCGGCGAGCGCACCCTTGGCCGCCGCCTGCGCCTGCGCCTCGGTCATCTCGCCGCGCTTGGCCAGGTCGGCGTAGTGCTGCATCACGCTCAGGCCCATGTCCACCTGGGTCTTCACGGTCTGCTTGCGCGCATCGATCAGGTCGAGATATTGCAGGCGTGCCGCCGCGACGGCCAGCAGGATCACGCCGAGCGCGATCAACACGCACAGCACGACGAACTTGCGTGCCATGGGCAGGTTGGCGATACGGCGGCGCAGGAACTGGATGGGATTCATGGTGTCAGGAAAAACCCTAAAAACGGACTCTGGTATCGGCCCGCAGGCATGTGAACTTGAACCGCAGCGGATCGGGCAACATGAACGCGCACCACAGTTCTGCGCTGGAGACGCTCCCCGTCAGGCCATCGCCGCATCGAGCGGCGTCGCAGCCGCATGCGGTGTGGCGGCATGCGGCTCCCACACCAGGCGATGGAAGTCGAAGCCGTGCTGCAGCCGCGGCTTGACCACGTTGAAGTAGGGCGACACGTCGAAGTCGCGCGGCAGCGTCAGGCTGTGGTGGCGCGCATGCAGGATCTCCGCATCCTCCGCCGCGTCGGCGTCCGCCGGCGGCGCCTGGTCGATCTCCGGCAGGATCGGGTAGCGGATCGCGCCGAAGGCCTGCGCCAGCAGCGTCGAGCAGATCGCCCGGGTCGGCTCGCCGCTGCCCAGTTCCAGGAAGCGGCGCTTCACCGACGACGGCAGCGGCGGCGTGCGGATCAGGTAGCGCGCCAGGTCGAAGATGTTCTTCAGGTCGTAGCTGTTGCCGACCCGCGAGACCATGTACTCCACCACGGTCTCGATCTCCTGCGCGCTCAATCCGACCGGGCGGCAGATGCGCGTGTGCAGGCCGGCGAACTCGCTCAACCCCACCAGGCGCACACCGACATTGATGTCGACATCGCAGAACAGCGGCGCTTCCTCGCCGGGCATCGCGGCCACGTGGTCGCCGATGTACAGCGCCGCGTGCGACCAGGTGGACTGGCTCAGGTACTTGATGGCGGTGGAGAAGCGGCTGTTGCCCTCGACCAGCAGCACGTCGCCCTTGCGCAGCGTGGCGCGCAGCAGCTGCGGCGGGCTGGTCGGCAGCTGCGAACCGTGGCGGCGCGGCTTGGACAAAAACTTGGCCAGGTGACGGCCCAGCAAACGTGGCAAGGACAGCATGCGCGTTCCCCCCCAGGGACGGCCGCTTCGGCGAAACGGCTTCGCTATCGTCAATGGCGGCGCTACCCGGGAATTCTTGAGTCGGCCGCTCACCGCAGCGCCGGCGTGCATGCGGATCCTCGCTTCCCGCACACCAGCGCGATGGTGCTGCGCTGCGTTAGGATGCCCGCCTGTCCGGCACCACGCCGAGCCCCGGATCAAGGACGACGATGATCGCAATAGCGCTGACGACGATTGGCATCGGTTTCGTCATCGGGGTGCTTTTCGGCGCACGGCATCTGTTCTGGATCGTGCCGGCCGCACTTGCCTGCCTGTTCGTCTGGGTGCGGCGTGCCGGTGCCGAGGCGCACAACCCTGAGCATGCGGGCTGGATATTTGGTCTGACCTTGATCGCATTACCTGTGTTGGGGGCGCTGGCTTCGGTCGGGTGGCTCGCTGGTTACCTGCTGCGCCTGCAGATTCTGCGGCGAATCGAGAGCAGATGAGCAGCAGCATGCGCCGAACCACCGGCACCGCATGCTGGTTGCCTTGGCGGACACCGGCACAAGAAGGTCAAGGCCGCCGCAGCACCGACAACTCCATCATCTCGGCCGAGTTCCGATTCAGATAGATCACGTACGTGCGGTTGCCGCCCGCGTGCACCTCGAGGCTGTCGCCAGGCATGAGCCCGGCTTTCTCGACCACTGGGCCGCCACGTGGCGTCGCACGCAGATGCGCCGTCGCGGCGTCCGTACTGGGCGTCAGATTGGACACGGTCAATGCCCCGTTCCAGATCGCACGGCTCTCGCCCGGCAGCAACGTCATGAGCGCCGACGACGCGGCCGCTTCCGACTTGCATGCCGCAGCCTGCGCCTCGGCCAGCTGCCGCTGCAGCGGCTTGACCTCCACGTACTGCACGAAGCCGTAGGTCGCGCCGATCACCACCAGCACCGCCGAGACCTCGGCGGCGGTGCGCTTGAACGAGAGTCCTTGCCACCATGTCTGCGCCGGCGGGGGCGGCGTCTGTCGGGTCGTTCGAGCCATGCATCACGGTATCGATGCCGCCACGGCGCTGTCTGCCAGCACGGCTGACATCGCCGCGCACAGTCGCGTTCGTCTACCTGGCGATACAGACGCGGCGCCACGTGCCTCGCGACAGGCGTCACCTCAGGCACGGACATCGCGCGATGGCGGCATGGCCTCGTGACTACGTAACTCCGCAGGCGAGGACTCGGCTTTCGGAGGTTTCGAAACCAGGGACCGTCGAGACGCAGGGCGAACCGCCCACGCAGCATGTTGCGCCGCAACTTGACGCATCGCGCGCCCAGGCGGAGTCTTGGCATGAAATTACGAAATAATTTTCGCAATCCGAAATTCACTTGTCAAGCGACATCCCCGGACGGGTCGAGCAAGCTGGCGATTCCCCGGGTCTTCCAGGAACTGCAGATGGTCAAGACGATTTCCCAGCGCGCGGCCAGCCCCGCGCCCGACGACGGCGACGACGCCGGGGACAAGAAGCTGCGCAGTACCGTGCAGTCGCTGGCCAAGGGCTTTCGGGTGCTCGAGGCGTTCTCGTCCGAACACGAGGAACTGTCGCTGAGCCAGATCGCGGCCCTGGCCAGGCTCGACCCCGGCACCACCTTCCGCATGCTCAACACCCTGGTCGAGCTGGGCTACGTGCATCGCGTCCCGGAGAGCCGCCGGTTCCGCCTGACCCTGAAGGTGCTCGACCTCGGCTTCCATGCCATCGCCCGCCGCGACCTGCGCAGCGTGGTGCGGCCGCTGCTGCGCACGCTGGTCAGCGACGTCAACGAGGCAGCCAGCTTCGCGGTCCTGCAAGGCCCCGACGTGCTCTACATCGAACGCGTCCGCGCCGGCATCACCCGCCTGGGCGTGGACATCCGCATCGGCACCACGGTGCCCAGCACCCGCACCGCGATCGGCCTGGCGATGCTGGCGCACCTGGCACCGGCGGAAGTGGCGCGCGTGACCGGCGTGGACGTGCAGGCCCAGACTCCGGAGATCGCCACGATGCGGCGCACCTTCGACTGCATCCGCCGCGACCGCTACGTGATCCTGGATTCGATGCTGACCGAAGGCCTGCGCGTGCTGGCGGTGCCGGTCCTGGATGCGGACGACTATCCGCTCGGCGCGATCAGCGTCGCTGCGCCGTCGGTACGCACCAGCCATGCCGAACTGCTCAATACCGCCCTCCAGCCCACGCTGCTGGCCGCCAAGGACATCGCCTTCGCGATCCAGGCCAGCGGGAGTGTTGCCGTGACCGCCCCCAGCACCTGATCCGCCCCGGCCGTCGCCCGGCCCTCCCTGTCCGTCTCGCTGCGTGGACGCTTCGGCGCCCGCGCCGGGATCCACTTGTCCTGCGAAAGGCAGCCACGATGCTCATGCCCACCACAGCCGCCGCCACCACCGCCACCACCAGCCCCCGCGCGCCGTCCATCGCCGAGGCGCAGGCGGAGATCGGCGCGCGCCTCGAACGCCTGCCGATCACCCGCAAGGTGTGGTGGGCGCGCAACATCGTCGGCGCCGCCACGTTCTTCGACGGCTACACGGTGATCGCCATCGCCTACGCGATGCCGGTGCTGACCAAGGAATGGCAGCTGTCGCCGGCGCAGATCGGCATGATCCTGTCGGCCGGCTACCTGGGCCAACTGCTGGGCTCGGTGTTCTTCGGCTGGCTGGCCGAACGCATCGGCCGCCTGCACGTGCTGCTGTTCACCATCCTGCTGTTCGTGTCGATGGACGTGGCCTGCCTGTTCGCCGGCAGCGCCGCGGCGATGATCGCGTTCCGCTTCGTCCAGGGCATCGGCACCGGCGGCGAGGTGCCGGTGGCCAGCGCCTACATCAACGAACTGATCGGTTCGAAGAAGCGGGGACGCTTCTTCCTGCTGTACGAAGTGATGTTCCTGCTGGGCCTGGTCGCGGCCGGCGGCATCGGCTACTTCCTGGTGCCGGCCTACGGCTGGAAGGCGATGTTCATGGTCGGGCTGATCCCGGCGGCGATCATGATTCCGCTGCGTTTCTTCATGTTCGAATCGCCGAGATGGCTGGCGGCCAAGGGCCGCTACGCCAAGGCCGATGCCATCGTGGCCGAGCTCGAGCGCAGCGCCGAGCGCCGCCATGGTCCGTTGCCGACGCCGGTGTTCGACCGCAGCGCGCTGCCCAAGGCGCAGCGCTCGGACTGGCGCGAGCTGTTCGGCAGCGTCTATCGCAATCGCACGTTGGTGATCTGGAGCCTGTGGTTCTGCTCCTACCTGGTGGCCAACGGCATCATCACCTGGCTGCCGACGCTGTACCGCACGCACTTCGGGCTGTCGCTGCAGCAGAGCATCGCCTATGGCTTCTTCACCTCGCTGGCCGGCGTCGCCGCCGCGGTGGTGTGCGCCCTATCGATCGACAAGGTCGGGCGCAAGCGCTGGTATGGGCTGGCGTTCGTGGCCGGCGGCGTGCCGCTGCTGGCGCTGGCGGCGCTCGGCGGCACCTCGGCGCCGCAGGTGCTGGTGTTCGCGGCGCTGGGCTATGCCGCGGTACAGACCATCACCTTCTCGCTGTACCTGTACTCGGCCGAACTCTACCCCACCCGCATCCGCGCCATCGGCACCGGGCTGGGCAGCGCCTGGTTGCGCCTGGGTTCGGCCTGCGGGCCGCTGCTGGTCGGCGCGGTCATCGCCGGACTCGGCATCCGCTACGTGTTCGCGGCCTTCGCCGCCGTGCTGCTGGCCGGCGCCGCGGTGACCTGGCGCTTCGCCCTGGAAACCAAGGGCAAGTCGCTGGAGCAGCTGTCGCCCTGAGCGCATCGCCGGCACCGCCGCCGGCGCATCGCGCATCGCCTCCGTCCCACCCCCGTCGGACCCCGCGTTCGATTCCATCCCCCGTTGATCCGAAGAAGAGGAAATCCGCATGAGCCACATCGACCTGAAAGGCCTGGTCCCCGCCCCGGTCACCCCGTTCACCCGCGACGGCGCCGTCGACTATCCCGCGATCAAGCGCATCGGCGCCTGGCTCGGCGGCATCGACGGGGTCAAGGGCCTGACCGTGCTCGGCCACGCCGGCGAAGGCACCTTCCTGGAACGCGACGAACAGGCCAAGGTGATCACCGCGTTCCGCGACGCGGTCGATGGCCGCATCCCGATCATCGCCGGCATCACCCTGGAAGGCACCCGCGTGGCCGCCGACGAAGCCAAGCGCGCGGTCGCCGCCGGCGCGTCCGCCGGCCTGATCTATCCGTCGCACGGCTGGCTGCGCTTCGGCTACCAGAAGGGCGCGCCGCAGGATCGCTACAAGGCCATCCACGAGGCCAGCGGGCTGCCGATGATCCTGTTCCAGTACCCGGACGCGACCAAGGCCACCTACGACCTGGAGACGCTGCTGGAGATCGCCGCGCTGCCGGGCGTGGTGGCGATGAAGAACGGCGTGCGCAACATGAAGCGCTGGGACACCGAGATCCCGGTATTCCGCAAGGAGCGCCCGCACGTGCCGGTGCTGACCTGCCACGACGAGTATCTGCTGCACACCATGTTCGACGTGGATGGCGCGCTGGTGGGCTATGGCTGCATCGCCCCGGAACCGCTGCTGGAGATGATCGCGGCCGGCAAGGCCAAGGACTACGCCAAGGCGCGCGCACTGCACGATCGCCTGCTGCCGGTGACCAAGAGCGTCTATCACCGCGGCTCGCATATGGAAGGCTCGGTGGCGCTGAAGTGGGCGCTGGTCGCGCGCGGCCTGCTCGACCACGCCACGGTGCGTTCGCCGCTGCTGCCGCTGGCCGAGGGCGCCGACAAGGAGATCGCCGCGGCGATGGCCGCCGCCGGCCTCGGCAAGGTGGCCTGACCCAACAGGTTGCCTCCAGTTCGATGGGCCGCGCAGTTGCGCGGCCCATCCGCTGCGGCGATGGCGTGCGCCTCGGCGCCGCGCAAC
The DNA here is from genome assembly GCF_040529045.1 of Xanthomonas indica. Taxonomy (NCBI): domain Bacteria; kingdom Pseudomonadati; phylum Pseudomonadota; class Gammaproteobacteria; order Lysobacterales; family Lysobacteraceae; genus Xanthomonas; species Xanthomonas indica. The sequence continues at coordinate 4,680,189 of NZ_CP131914.1, forward strand.
GCGTTCCGGTCTGCCCTCGCGTTTCTTTGCCGGTCCCCCCACAGGTCTGCACACAGGCGTGCCCGTCGCCGACGGACGCGACGCCGTGCTGCGGCTCCACGACCGGAAGGTGTCTTCCCTTCGCGCACTGCCGCGTCGCCGCGCACCCACCGCGCGCGTCCGGTGAGTGCTTCGTCTCGTCCGTGGAGCGTCCCATGTCCCGTTCTCTTTCCTGCGTCTCGTTGCTGGCGGCTGCCGCCGCCCTGCCGGCCACCGCCATTGCCGCCGACACCGGGCAGTGGCTCGACGAGCACGGCATCGCGCCGCGCTTGGTCTGGTCCAACGACTATGCGCGCAACGTCGACGGCGGCCTGTCGCGCGGCGATCGCAATGCCGGCGGCGTGGTCGCCGGCGCGGACGTGGATCTGCAACGCCTGTTCGGCATTGCGGGCGCCACGCTGCACGCCACCGGCGCCTGGTACTACGGCGACAGCCTGTCGCAGCGGCAGATCGGCAACGGCGTCAAGGTGCAGGGCTACTGGTATCCGCAGCAGCAGGCGCAACTGGCGCAACTGACCTGGGAACAGACCTTCGCCGACGGGCGCTGGCAACTGGTCGCCGGGCGCATGAACACCACCTGGCAGTTCGCGCGCAGCCGCTACGGCTGCCGCTTCGTCGGCGCCTCGGACTGCCCGTTCCAACTGAGCCAGGCCGATGGCGGCTTTGTCGGCTTTCCCTACGTGAACTGGGGCGCGAAGCTGCGCTACAAGCCCGACGCCACCTACGTGTCGGTGGGCGCGTTCGAACTGAACCCGCAGCGCAAGAACACCCACGGCCTGGACTGGAGCACCGCCGACAGCAACGGCGTGCTGGGCACGCTCGAGGTAGGCTACGAACCCGATCCCGCCCGCGGCCGGGGCGCACCGCGCTACGTGGCCGGCGTCTGGTACAACTCGGCCGACTACAGCGATCTGCGCTACAACCAGGCCGGCGGCCTGCGCGGGTTGGTCGGCGGTCCCGCGCGCCTGTACGACGGCGGACGCTGGGGCGCGTACGCGCTCGGCGAACGCGCGCTGTACCGGCCGCAGGGCATGGCGAGCAAGCGCATGCTGGTCGCCTTCGGCAACATCGCCGCACCGTTCGACAATCACCAGGTCTACGACCTGCAGGTCACCGCCGGCCTGTACTACAGCGGCCCGTTCGCATCGCGGCCAGGCGACGGACTCGGTGTCATCGCGAACTACTACCGCTTCAGCGCCGACCAGCAGGGTTACATGAACGACCTGCTGCGCAAGCGCGGCGCGGCGCCGGAGATCTCGCGCAACGAGACCCTGTTCGAACTCAACTACAGCTATCGCATCGCGCAGTCGTCGCTGTTCCTGGTGCCGAACGTGCAGTACATCGTCAACCCCGACCTCCTGGGCAATCCCGCCGCGCGCCGCGCGCCGGACAACGCCCTGGTGCTCGGCTTGCGGGTGATGCTCAACATCGGCGGCCTGGGCACGCCGAAGTGAGGCGGCGCGTGCGGCGCACCGGCACTGGCGGCGACGACGTGCGATCGGCGCGCGACCAAGGCATCCGCACAGCGCCTCGCCTGTCGCCGCGCCGGCACCGCCGTGCGCGCGCGCCCCGCGCGAGAACTCCCCCGGGCGCAAATGCCTGCTGAACGACGCCGGCCAAGCCACCGCGCAAGTTCATAAATGTACAGCTGGACATTTTTATCGTCGCCGGCATGACCACGACGACGTCCCACCGCCCTCGCCCGCGCGGCCGCCCGACCAAGGATCAGCCCGACGGCCGCCAGGCCCTGCTGTCGGCCGCGTCCGTCGCCTTTGCCCGGTACGGGTTCGACGGCGCCGACCTCCGCACCATCGCGGCCGCCGCCGGAGTCAGCCCGAACCTGGTGCGCGTGCATTTCGGCAGCAAGGCCGCGCTGTGGGACGCCTGCGTGGACCAGTTCGCGCAGGCACTGAAGCCGCGGCTTGCGGCGATGGCGCAGCTGACCGCAGACCACGCGCGCGCGCTGCCGGCGCGGCTGGCGGACGCGATCCTGCTCATGGCGACCTTCTACGAGACCCACCCGGCAGTGCGCGACTTCGTCGCGCGGGTGGTCTCCGAACGTCCCGAACGCGCCGCCGTGGTCACCGAGCAGTTGCTGCGCCCGGCCTATGCCGCCGGCCACGCGTTGATCCTTGCCGGGATCCGCGCCGGCATCGTGAAGGCGACGCATCCGGCGCTGTTCTTCGTACTGCTCAACAGCATGCTCAGCCAGCCGCCGGAGTTCCCGCAGCTGCTGGCCCGGCTGGCGCCAGAGATCTCGGCCGACGCCGCGCGGACGCGGCTGGTCGAGACCGTGCTCGCCACCCTGCTGCATCCCCCGCATTCCGGCATCGGTCCCGCACCGATCGCCCCATCGCACTCTCCCGAGGAAGGCGCCCCATGACGCAGGCCATCCCGCAACCGCGTTCGCTGCCGCTGCTCGGCAATTTCCACCATCTCGATGCGGACGCACCGGTGCAGAGCCTGATGCGGCTGGCGCAGGTGCATGGCCCGATCTTTCGCCTGCACAGCGGCCCGCTGGCGCTGACCGTGCTGAGCGGACAGGAGCTGGTGGACGAGGTCTGCGACGAGACCCGCTTCGCGAAGAAGCTGCACCGTCCACTGCAGGCCCTGCGCGACCTCGGCGGCGACGGCCTGTTCACCGCCTACAACGACGAACCCAATTGGGCCAAGGCGCACCGGCTGCTGATGCCGGCGTTCGGTCCGATCGGCGTGCGTTCGATGTTCGGACGGATGGAGGACATCGCCGAACAGATGCTGCAGCGCTGGGAGCGGTTCGGCCCGGACGCGGTGATCGACGTGGCCGACAACATGACCCGGCTGACCCTCGACACGATCGCGCTGTGCGCCTTCGACTACCGCTTCAACAGCTTCTACCAGAACGAAATGCACCCCTTCGTCGCGGCGATGGTGGGCGCCTTGGCCGAAGCCGGCACGCGCGCGCGGCGGCCGGATCTCGCCAATCGCCTGTTGGCCCCCGGCCGGCGCCGCTACGAGGCCGACCTGGCGATGATCCGCGGCGTCGCCGAGACCTTGATCGCCGAGCGCAGGGCCGACCCCGCCGCGGCCTCGCGCGAGGACCTGCTCAACCTGATGCTGTACGGCCGCGACCAGGCGACCGGCGATGCGCTGTCGGACGAGAACATCCGCTATCAGTTGGTGACCTTCCTGATCGCCGGCCACGAGACGACCAGCGGCCTACTGTCGTTCGCGCTGTACCTGCTGCTGCGCCATCCCGCGGCGATGGCGCGTGCGCGGCAGGCGGTGGACGCCGCGCTGGGCACGCAGCCGCCGCAGGTCGAGGACCTGGCCAGGCTGCGCTACATCGAACAGATCCTGCAGGAAACCCTGCGGCTGTGGCCGACTGCACCGGCGTTCGCGGTCGCGGCGCGCAGCGCGACCACGCTGGCCGGCCGCTACGCGGTGACCCCGCAGGACACGCTGCTGGTGCTGATTCCCACCCTGCATCGGGATCCGACGGTGTGGGAGGAGCCGGAGGCGTTCCGCCCGGAGCGCTTCGCGCCCAACGCGGCCGAACAGCTCCCGCCCAATGCCTGGAAGCCGTTCGGCAACGGCGCGCGCGCCTGCATCGGGCGCGGCTTCGCGATGCAGGAAGCGCAACTGGTGCTGACGATGATCCTGCAACGTTTCGACCTGGACCTGGTCGATCCGAACTACCAGCTCAAGGTCGCCGAAACCCTGACGCTCAAGCCGGACGGCTTGCGCATCCGCGCGCGTCGCCGCACCGATGTCGCGGTGCGCGCGCGCAGCGCGCTACCGACGGCGCCGCAGAAACCGCTGGCGCCGACGCCGACGCCGGCCCCTGCCGGCACCGCGTCGGGCACGCCGCTGCTGGTGCTGTATGGCGGCAATTCCGGCTCGTGCGAAGCCTTCGCGCAGCGCATCGGGGGCGATGCGGCCGCGCAAGGCTACGCGCCGGTGGTCGCGCCGCTGGACGAGCATGTCGGGCGCCTGCCGCGCGACGGCGCGGTGGTCGTGGTCACCTCCTCCTACGAAGGCCAACCGCCGGACAACGCACGCCGCTTCGTGGACTGGATCGGCACCCTGGCCGCCGGCGAACTGGCCGGGGTGCGCTACGCCGTGTTCGGATCCGGCAACCGGCAATGGGCGCGCACCTACCAGGCGATTCCGAAACGCGTCGATGCCGCGCTGGAGGCGGCGGGCGCCACGCGTTTCAGGCCTCGCGGCGAAACCGACGCCGGCGGCGATTTCTTCGGCGGCTTCGATGCCTGGTACGCCGGACTGTGGGCGGACCTGGGCCAGGCGCTGGGAAAGGCGGCGATGGAGCACACCGCGCACGCACTGCAGGTGGATATCGTCCCCTCCGCACGGCTCGGCGCATTGCGGCTGACCGAACTCGACCAGGGACGCATCGTCGACAATCGCGAACTGGTCGACATGTCCGCACCGTTCGCGCGCTCCAAGCGCCACATCGAGATCGCCTTGCCCGACGGCATGCGCTACCGCACCGGCGACTATCTCGCGGTGCTGCCGCGCAACCCCGCAGCGCAGGTCGAACGCGCACTGCGGCGCTTCGGCCTCGCCAGCGACACCCAGGTCGTCATCGGCCAGCGCCCGGGTGCCGTGTCCGCCCTGCCCAGCGGGTATCCGGTGCCGCTGGCGCAGGTGCTCACCGACTACGTGGAACTGGCACAGCCGGCCACGCGCGCGCAGGTCGCGCAACTGGCGGCCGCCACGCCCTGCCCGCCCGAGCGCGACGCGCTGGAAGCGCTGGCCGCCGAGCCGGCCTATACCGACGAGGTCCTGGCCAGGAAAACCAGCCTGCTCGATCTGCTGGAGCGCTTCCCCGCCTGCGACCTGGCGCTGGGCGCATTCCTCGGCGCACTTCCGGCCATGCGCGCGCGGCAATACTCCATTTCCTCCTCGCCGCTGCGCGACCCGGCGCAGTGTTCGCTCACCGTCGCCGTGCTCGACGCCCCGGCGCTCTCGGGCATGGGGCGGCGCCGCGGCGTGGCCTCCACCTACCTGGCCGGCCTGGACGCGGGCGCGCTGGTATCGGTCGCGGTGCGCCCGTCGCAGGCGAGCTTCCACCCGCCGGACGATCCGGCCACGCCGATCATCCTGGTCTGTGCAGGCAGCGGCATCGCGCCATTCCATGGCTTCCTGCAGGAGCGCGCGATCCAGAAGGCGGGCGGCCGCGACGTCGGCGAGGCCGTGTTGTTCTTCGGCATCGACCATCCCGACGTCGACTACCTGTACAAGGACGAACTGCGCCGCTGGCAGGACATGGGCGTGGTCGATGTGCGCCTGGCCTGCTCGCAAGCGCCGCAGGACGGCGTCGCCTATGTGCAGCACCGCATGTGGCAGGACCGCGCGCGCGTGTCGGCGCTGTTCCAGCAAGGCGCCACCGTGTACGTCTGCGGCGATGGCGAACACATGGCGCCAGCGGTGCGCGACACCTTCGTGCGCATCTATCGCGACAGCATGGGCGTCAGCGCCGACGCGGCCAACGCCTGGGCCGACCGGATGGAACGCGAACACGGGCGCTACGTGGCGGACATCTTCTCGTGACGGCGCAACGATCCAGACCGCGGGGCCGCTGACGTCGTCGGCGCGCGGCGCGGCCGCATCCGCCGCACGCGGCGAAGGCGCAGGAACGCGTCCCGACCGCGTCGGCCGCGCTAATCCAGCGGCGGAACGACCCCGTCGGCCAGCGTCTTGAGCAGGCGCGCGCGGCGGCGCTCCAGGTCGGCGATCTGCCGCTCGATGGAGGCCAGCCGCTTGCGCTGCGCCGCGCTGGTTTCGGGACAGGCGCCGGCGCCCTCGATCATGCGCATGCAATCGGGGAAGCCGCGGATCTCGGCCAGGCTGAATCCGGTCGCGATCATGCGCTGGATCTGCCGGACCTGAGCGACCGCCGCCGGCGGAAACGCGCGATAGCCGTTGTCGCCACGGAACGAGGTGAGCAGGCCATGCGCGTCGTAATGGCGCAGCAAGCGCACGCTCGCGCCGGTGTCGCGTGCCAGTTCGCCAATGCTCAGCGTGCGCTGCGGAGTCGTGGTCGCCATGGAAAAAAGCATACCATCCATGGCCATTGACCCTCACACCAGTGTGAGGGCGGAGGCTGCCGGGACTCGCCCAACCCGGAGCCTCCCCATGTGCATGCGACCGTTGCACCGCGTCCTATTCGTCCTCGCCTTCGTCACCGCACTGTGCCTGGCGCCCCTGGCCGCAAACGCCCAAACCAAGCGCTACACCGTCACCGCGCCCGATGGCGTCGCCCTGGCCGTGCAGGAAACGGGAAACCCCGATGGCCCCAGCATCGTCTTCGTGCACGGCTTGCTCGGCAGCCACCTCAACTGGGACGCGCAGGTGCACAGCCCGCAACTGCAGCGCTACCGTCTGATCACCTACGACCTGCGCGGCCACGGCCTGTCCGGCAAGCCGACCGACGTCGCGGCCTACGCCGACGGCATGCGCTGGGCGGACGACCTGCACGCGGTCATCGCCGCCAGTCGGGCACGCAAGCCGGTACTGGTCGGTTGGTCGCTGGGCGGCGCGGTGATCTCCAATTATCTGGCGACGTTCGGCGACGGCGGCATCGCCGGCGCGGTGTATGTGGATGGCGTGATCGAGCTGACGCCCGAGCAGATCGTGGCGCATCCGCAGGTCTACCGCGACCTGAATTCGCCCGACCTGAAGACCCATCTGGATGCGGTGCGCGCGTTCCTCGGCCTGTGCTTCCACACGCCGCCGGATCAGACCACCTTCCAGCGCCTGTTGGCCAATGCGGCGATGGCCTCCTGGGACCTGCAGCGCGCGGTCCAGTCGATGACGGTGCAGGCCGAGAAGGGGCTGGGCAGGGCGCAAGTGCCGGTGCTGCTGCTGTATGGCGAGCGCGACGCGCTGGTGCATGCCGAGCCGGCGATCGCCCGGGCCAAGGCCTTGAACCCGCGCATCCGCAGCGTGCTCTACGCGCAGTCCGGGCACGCGCCGTTCCTGGAAGAATCGGAGCGGTTCGACCGCGACCTGGCCCGCTTCGTCGACGCCGCCACCACCGCGCCTTGAGCGCGTCACCACGAGGCCGTCATGTCGACTCGCCACTCCCCGGCGTCCGCTGCCGCGTTTTCCGACTTCACCCGCCTGCAGGTCGATGCCGGCGGCGTCGCATTCGCCGGCGCGATCGACGGTTCCGGCCCACCAGTGCTGCTGTTGCACGGATTCCCGCAGACCCACCTGGCCTGGCGGCGGGTGGCGCCACGGCTCGCGCAGGCGTTCACGGTGATCGTGCCGGACCTGCCCGGCTACGGCGCCAGCCGCCCCCACAGCGACCAGCCGCGCTGGAGCAAGCGCCGCGTCGGCGAGGCGCTGGTCGCGCTGATGGCGCACCTCGGGCACACGCGCTTCGCGGTCGTCGGCCACGACCGCGGCGCGCGCGCCGGCTACCGCCTGGCGCTCGATCACCCGGACCAGGTCACGCACTATGCGTCGCTGACCGTGGTCCCTACCCAGGACGCCTGGGACGCGATGGACATGCGCCAGGGTCTGGCCAACTTCCACTGGTTTCTGCTCGCACAGCCGTTCGACCTGCCGGAGCGATTGCTGGCCGCCGATCCCGATGCGTTCGTCGAGACAGTGCTGGCGCGCATGGCCGGCGGCCTGGATCGCCTCGACCCCGCGGCGCGCGCGGCATACACGGCGGCATTTCGCGACCCTGCGGTGCGCCATGCGATCTGCGAGGACTACCGCGCCGCCGCGCACGAAGACCTGGAGCATGACGCCGCAGACCGCACCGCCGGCAACACCCTGCGCTGCCCGGTGCTGGTGTTGTGGCCGCAGGCGCAGGCCGCTGCGCCTTCCCCGCTCGCGCTGTGGCGGCGCTGGGCCAGCGACGTCAGCGGCAAGGCGATCTCCGGCGGGCATCTGCAGCCCGAACACGCGTCGCAGGACGTGCTGGCCGCGCTGCTGCCGTTCCTGGCGCGGCCGTAGGGCGTGTAGGGCAACCGTTCTCCCGAGTTGCGTGGCAATGCGCGACCGACGCCGGTGGCAACAGGCATGCGCGCCTGCACGGCTAACGCGTAACCTTGCCCCTTCCTCTCCCCCGCATCGCCTGGATCGCGCCTCAATGGCCAACCCCTACTACCGCGGCCCCGTCAGCGACCATTTCGACGGCGTGCGCTTCTTCAACCCCGGCCAGCCCACCATCGACAACGCGCTGAGCAAGGTCCTGCGCTGGAAAGCCGCCAGGGGCGCGGTGCGCTGGCCAACGCAGGTCCCGGTGACGCCCGCCGTGCCTGCGCCGCGGCACGACGGCCTGCGCATCACCATGGTCGGCCACGCCACGCTGCTGATCCAGGCCGCCGGCCTCAACCTGCTCACCGATCCGGTGTGGTCGCAGCGTGCCAGTCCTTCGCGGATCGCCGGGCCCAAGCGGGTGACGGCACCGGGCATCCGCTTCGCAGACCTGCCGCCCATCGATGCGGTGCTGTTGAGCCACAACCACTACGACCACTTCGACCTGGCGACCTTGCGCACGCTGCACGATGCGCACCAGCCGCTGTTCGTGATGCCGCTGGGCAACGACGTCCTGTTGCGCAAGCGTGTCCCCGATGCGCGCATCGCGACCGGCGACTGGCACGACCGGCTGCCGATCGGCGACGCCGCGACGGCGACGCTGACCCGCGCCAATCATTGGTCCAGCCGCGGCATCGCCGACCGCAGGATGGCGCTGTGGTCCGGCTTCTTCATCGAAACGGCGCGGGGGTCGGTGTGGTTTGCGGGGGACACCGGCTATGGCGATGGCGCCATCTTCCGCGAGATCCACGACCGGCACGGCGCGCCCGACGTGGCCTTGATCCCGATCGGCGCCTACGCGCCGCGCTGGTTCATGGCGCCGCAGCACATCGACCCGACCGAAGCGGTGCGGATCTTCCAGGACACCGGCGCGCGGCGCGCGCTCGGCATCCATTGGGGCACCTTCCAGCTCACCGACGAAGGCCGTGAAGAGCCCCGCGAGGCGCTGTCCGCCGCACTGCACCTGGCGGGCCTCGCCGCCGCCAACTTCGTCGCCGCCGAGCCTGGGCAGGCCTTCGACTTCGCCGATCCGGCGCCCTGACGCATGCCGACGTGAAGCGTGCGGCCAACGATGGAGGGGCGCTTCTCAAACGTCGGTTACCAGAGTTCCCACCGTAGGCGCGTTCCGTCGTGACGATGCGGCGAACTGCCGCGGTTGGCGAATGAATCGGGCCTTGCGGAGTAAGAGAGCGCGCAGGCGCAGACGGCTACACTCGCGCTCCCGCCCACCAGGACACCGTCATGCGCGACCTCAGCCCCCTGCCTTCCATCGCCCTGGGCCGTTACCGCCACTTCAAGGGCGGCGAGTACGAGGTGCTGGGCGTGGTCCGCAGCAGCGAGACGCTGGAACCGCTGGTGCTGTATCGGCCGCTGTACGGCGAAGGCGCGATGTGGGTGCGACCGTACCCGATGTTCGTCGAGCAGGTGGAGGTCGACGGCGTGCGCGGCCCGCGCTTCGCACCGATCGACGCGGACGCCTGATGGAGATCCAGGCGGCGGCCGCCGCCACGCCTGCCGCGGCGCGCTAGCGCTTGGACGCGCTGTCCACGTCGCTCTTGGTCGCGGCGTGATCCTGCGCCGGGCGGTTGCGGTTCTTCTTGGCGCGGGTCACCAGATACAGCATCGCGACGATGAGCAGGACGAACAGTCCGGCGACCCAGGGCATCAGCGTGGTGTCCATTCGACACTCCAGTTCGGTTGTGCAGTGGCTACCAGAGCACAGGCGCAGTGAAGGCCTTGGCTAGCCCACGTCGCGCGGCGCCATGCTGCACAAGCATCACCTGCGCGTCACGTCATGCGCGGTCCGCGAACAGAGGCCCTGCACGCAGGGCGAAGGCCACTGCAGCCAGTGCTCAACCGACACACGTGCGCCGTCACCAGCGGCCGTGTGACGGGCACGTCTCAAGGCAAGGCCGGTGCCTGGGCCGCGCACACGATGGTCTGCGACGCCGCCAGCGGCCAGCGCACTTCGAACCGCGTCCCGCTGCCGGCGGGCAGGCACCGCGCATCGCCGCCATGCGCTACCGCAATCGCCTTGACCACCGCCAGGCCCAGGCCGCTGCCGCCGCTCTTGCGCGAGCGCGACGGATCGCCGCGGCGGAAGGCATCGAATACGCGCGCGGCGATCTCCGGGGCGATGCCGGGGCCGGTGTCCTCCACGTACAGCACGCACTGGCCCGCCTGCGCGTGCACGCCGACCCGCAGGGGGCCCGGCTCGGCGTAGTGCTGCGCGTTCTCCAGCAACGCCATCAGCGCCTGGCGGATGCGCACCGCATCGCACAGCACCGGCGTGTGCAGCGCCAGCGAGGATTCCAGCCCCAATCCGCGCGCGGCCAGGCTGGCGGCGAACGCATGCAGCACCGCCGCCACTTCCTGGGCCAGGTCGGCCGGCGCCTGCTGCAACTCCAGGTGCCCGCTGTCGGTGAGGCTGAGCACGCGCAGGTCCTCGATCAGCCGGTTCAGGCCTTCGACCTGCCGCAGCAGGCTCTCGAACGCCGCCACGTCCGGCGCGAACACGCCCTCGGCCAGGCCCTGCAGGCGTCCGCGCAGGATCGTCACCGGCGTGCGCAGTTCGTGGGCGACGGCGGCATTCCAGAACGCGCGCTCGCGGGTCATCGCCTGCAGGCGATCGGCCATGGCGTTGAAGTCGCGCACCAGTTGCGCGGTCTCGCCCAGCGCATGCGCGTCCATGCTCGCGCGCGCATGCAGATTGCCCTGGGCGACTTCACGCAGGCTGTGCGCCACCGAGTTCAACGGGGTCAGGATGCGCCGCGACAGCCGCACCGCCACCGCCACCGCGATCGCCACGGCCAGCGCCGCGGTGGCGCCCATCCACATCATTTCGACGTGCGACGGCACCCACGTGTCGGAGATGCTGTCCGGCTGGTAGGCCACCGCCAGCGCATAGAACACGTAGGAGCCGACCACCGACAGCAGGATGATCCACAGCGCCAGCGCGCCCAGCGACAGGATGACCTGGCGGCGCAGCCCGGGCGCGCGGTTCATGTGCCGGACCCGAAGCGGTAGCCGACGCCACGCACGCTGGCCGGCGTGCCCTGCACGCCCAGCACCTCCAGTTTCTTGCGCAGCTTGCTGATGTGGCTGTCGATGGTGCGCTCCTGGGTGTCGCCCTCCGGCAGGCAGGCGTCGAGCAGCTCGGCGCGGCTGAACACCCGCTTCGGCGCGCGCATCAGCCGGACCAGCAGCCTGAACTCGGTGAGCGTGAGGTCCAGCGTGTGCCGGCCCTCGCCCACGCGCACGCTGGCCTCGTGCTGGTCCAGGTCGATGTGGAAGGCGCCCACGCGCAGGCTGCGTGCCTCCTCCGCACCGTTGCCGCGGATGCGCCGCAGCACCGCCTGCACCCGCGCCACCACCTCGGCCGGGTTGAACGGCTTGACCACGTAGTCGTCGGCGCCCAGGCGCAGGCCCATCAGCTTGTCGATGTCCTGGTCCAGCGCGGTGAGCATGATCACCGGCGTTTCGCCGCGGTGGCGCAGTTCGGCCAGCACCTTCCAGCCGTCCACCGCCGGCAGTTGCACGTCCAGCAGGATCAGGTCCGGGTCCAGCGCCAGGTGCAGTTCCAGCGCGGCACGGCCATCGGCGGCATGCGCGGTACGCAGCCCGCTGCGCGCCAGGTAGGCGATCAGGATCTCGGCGATCTCGCTCTCGTCTTCGGCGATCAGGACCAGCGGCGCGGACGCGGGCGCGGCGGCCGGAGAGGAAACGGACATGGCGTGGCGGCGGGAAACATGTCGGCCCGAACGGGCGGATCTCCATCATATCTCCACACAGCATCGAACGCCGCGCAACCCGCGGCCGCGACCATGTGCGGCTTTGGCGTCCGCCGCATCCGCGGCGGCAGCGACGAGGCACGACGTATGGGCATGCGGCAACAGGGACGGACTCTGGGCATCGGTGGGGCGCTGGCGTTGGTCCTGTCCGGCTGCGGTGGCGGCATGCAACCGCCGCCGGCGGCCACACCGGTGCAGGTGACCGCGGTGACCCTGCAGCCGACACCGATGACGGTGAGCGTGGACCTGCCCGGGCGCGTGGCCGCGGTGCGCAGCGCGCAGATCCGCCCGCAGGTCGGCGGCATCGTGCAGCGCCGCTTCTTCGAACAGGGCGCCGACGTGCGCCGCGGCGATGCGCTGTTCCAGATCAATCCGGCGCCGTTCAAGGCCGAGGTGGACACCGCCGCGGCCGCACTGCATCGCGCCCAGGCCGCGCAGATCCTGGCCGACGTGCAGCACGCACGGCTGCAGCGCCTGCTGGAGTCGGGCCTGGTCAGCCGGCAGATGTACGACGACGTCGCCTCGCAGCGCACGCAAGCCACCGCCGCGGTGGCCGAGGCGCAGGCGACGCTGGCGCGGCGACGGCTGGACCTGGCCTTCGCCCGGGTCGATGCGCCGATCGGCGGTCGCATCGACCAAGCGCTGCTCACCGAGGGCGCGCTGGTCTCGCCCAACGACAGCGCGCCGATGGCGGTGATCCAGCAGATCGACCAGGTCTACGTCGACGTGCGCCAATCCGCAGCCGACCTGGACCCGCTGGATCCGGCCGCGCGCGCGCAGGCCGCCGCCGGCGATGGGCTGCCGGCGCAGATCCTCGACCGCAGCGGCACGCCCTCGGGGGTGAGCGGGCACGTGCTGTTCTCCGGCATCAATGTCGATGCCGGCACCGGCGACGTGTTGCTGCGCATTCTGGTCGACAACCCGCAGCGGCGCCTGCTGCCGGGCATGTACGTGCGGGCCAGAGTGCCGCGCGCCCATTACGCACAGGCACTGCGCGTGCCGCAGCAGGCGATCACCCATGTCGGCAAGCGTGCGCAGGTATGGGTGCTGGACGCCGACGCGCGCGTGCGCAGCGCGACAGTGCAACTGGGCGAACTGGTGCAGGGGCAGTACCGCGTCGTCGCCGGCCTGCAGGCCGGGCAGCGGGTAGTGGTCGAGGGCATCGACCGGCTCAACGCCGGCGCGCGGGTGGACGCACGCGCATGGCAGCCGCCGGTGGCCGCCACCGCGGCCGCGGACTGAGCCAGGGACGCCGCCATGCCACAGTTCTTCATCGAGCGCCCGGTCTTCGCCTGGGTGATCGCGCTGTTCATCGTGTTGTTCGGCACCCTGGCCATCGGCCAGTTGCCGGTGGCGCGCTATCCGTCGGTGGCGCCGCCCTCGGTGTCGCTGTACGCGGCCTACCCCGGCGCCACGCCGCAGACGCTCAACGATTCGGTGGTGAGCCTGATCGAACGCGAACTCTCCGGGGTCAAGAACCTGCTGTACTTCGAGTCCTCGGTGGACAGCTCGGGCAGCGCGCAGATCACCGCCACCTTCAAGCCCGGCACCGATCCGGAACTGGCGCAGGTGGACGTGCAGAACCGGCTCAAGGCCGTGGAGCCGCGGTTGCCGCAGGCGGTACGGCAGAACGGCCTGCAGGTGGAATCGGCTGCCTCCGGCTTCCTGATGCTGGTCGGCCTGACCTCGCCGGACGGGCGCTACGACGAAGTGGCGCTCAACGACTATCTGGCGCGCAACATCGTGCAGGAGCTGCGGCGCATCGACGGCGTCGGCCGCGTGCAGTTGTTCGGCGCCGAGCAGGCCATGCGCGTCTGGGTGGACCCGGACAAGCTCATCGCCTACGGCCTGACCATGACCGAGCTGGCGCAGGCGATCGAGCAGCAGAACGTGCAGATCGCGCCCGGCCGCCTCGGCGACGCGCCCGCCGTGCCTGGGCAACGCCTGAGCGTGCCGCTGACCGTGGCCGGGCAACTGACCACGCCCGCGCAGTTCGCCGACATCGTGCTGCGCGCCGGCAGCGACGGCGCACGGGTGACCCTGGGCGACGTGGCGCGGGTGGAACTGGGCGCGCAGTCCTATGGCTTTTCCAACCGCGAGAACGGCGCCGCCGCCACCAGCGCGGCGATCCAGCTCTCGCCCGGCGCCAATGCGCTGCGTACCGCGCAGGCGGTGCAGGCGCGGCTGGCGGAGCTGGCCGCGAGCATGCCGGCCGGCATGGCGTACTCGATCCCGTTCGACACCGCGCCGTTCGTGAAGCTGTCCATCCAGCAGGTGCTCAAGACCCTGCTCGAGGCGATGGTGCTGGTGTTCCTGGTGATGTACCTGTTCCTGCAGAACGTGCGCTACACGCTGATCCCGGCCATCGTCGCGCCGATCGCGCTGCTGGGCACCTTCGCGGTGATGCTGCTGGCCGGCTTCTCGATCAACGTGCTGACCATGTTCGGCATGGTGCTGGCGATCGGCATCATCGTCGACGACGCCATCGTGGTGGTGGAGAACGTCGAACGGATCATGGCCAGCGAAGGCCTGCCGCCGCGGGAGGCGACGACCAAGGCGATGCGCGAGATCACCGGCGCGGTGGTCGGCATCACCCTGGTACTGACCGCGGTGTTCATCCCCATGGCCTTCGCTAGCGGGTCGGTGGGCGTGATCTACCAGCAGTTCACCCTGGCGATGGCGGTGTCGATCCTGTTCTCGGCGTTCCTGGCGCTGACCCTGACCCCGGCGCTGTGCGCCACCCTGCTGCGCCCGGTCGCGTCCGGCCATCACGCCAAGCGCGGTGTCTTCGGCGCGTTCAACCGTGGCTTCGAGCGCCTGGCGGGCGGCTACGCCACGCGCGTGACCTGGCTGCTGCGACGCGGCGCGCGGGTGATGGCGGTGTTCGCGGCGCTGTGCGTGGCGCTGGTCCTGGCGATGCGCATGCTGCCCTCGGCGTTCCTGCCGGAAGAGGACCAGGGCTACTTCATGACCTCGATCCAGTTGCCCACCGGCGCCACCAGCGAACGGACGCTGGACGTGGTCGAGGCGTTCGAGCGGCATGTCGCCACGCGCCCGGCACTGGCCTCGAACCTGGTGATCCTGGGTTTCAGCTTCTCCGGCTCGGGCACCAACGCGGCCATGGCCTTCACCATGCTCAAGGACTGGGACGAGCGCGACGGTGCCAGCGCGCGCGACGAAGCCGAGCGCGCGCAGCAGGCGATGGCGACGCTGCCCGAAGGCACGGTGATGAGCCTGCTGCCACCGGCCATCGACGAGCTCGGCACTTCTTCCGGCTTCACCCTGTACCTGCAGGACCGCGGCAACCGCGGCGAGGCGGCACTGCTGGCCGCCCAGGCGCAATTGCTGGACCTGGCCGCGCGCAGCGACGTGGTCAGCGACGTCTATGCCGACGGCCTGCCACCGGGCAAGAGCATCCACCTGGAGATCGACCGCCAGCAGGCCGAGGCCATGGGCCTGTCGTTCGCCGCGGTCAGCAACACGCTATCGGCGGCGATGGGCTCGCTCTACGTCAACGACTTCCCCAACGCCGGCCGCATGCAGCAGGTGATCCTGCAGGCCGACGCCGCATCGCGCATGCAACTGGACGACGTGCTGGACCTGCGCGTGCGCAGCGACGGCGGCGGCATGCTGCCGCTGCGCGAAGTGGTGCACGCCAGTTGGACCGACGCCCCGCAGCAGTTGATGCGCTTCCAGGGCTTCCCGGCCCTGCGCATCGCCGGCGGCGCCGCGCCCGGCGTGTCCAGCGGCGCGGCCATGGCCGAGATGGAACGGCTGGCCGCGCAACTGCCGCCCGGCTTCGCCGTGGCCTGGACCGGGCAATCGCTGCAGGAGCGGCAGTCCGCCGCGCAGGCGCCGCTGCTGATGCTGCTGTCGGCGCTGGTGGTGTTCCTGGTGCTGGCGGCGCTGTACGAGAGCTGGTCGATCCCGCTGTCGGTGCTGCTGGTGGTGCCGCTGGGGCTGCTCGGCGCGGTGGCCGCGGTCATGCTGCGCGGCCTGCCCAACGACGTGTTCTTCAAGGTCGGCCTGATCACCATCATCGGCCTGTCGGCGAAGAACGCCATCCTCATCGTCGAGTTCGCCAGGCAACTGCACCGCGACGGCCAGGGCCTGGTGGAGGCCGCGACCAACGCCGCGCGCCTGCGCCTGCGCCCGATCCTGATGACCTCGCTGGCCTTCGCCCTGGGCGTGGTGCCGCTGATGCTGGCCAGCGGCGCCAGCGCCGAGACCCAGCACGCCATCGGCACCGGCGTGTTCGGCGGCATGGTCAGCGGCACCGTGCTGGCGATCTTCTTCGTGCCGGCGTTCTTCGTCTGCGTCGTAGGGCTGCAGGAGCGCGTGGCGCGCTGGCGTGCGCGGCGCCGCGGCGGTGCGTCGGCCGAGAACTAGGCCGGCATGCCCATGCGTCGAGCCAACGCGCCGCTGGCGCTGCCGCCCCTCTCCGTAGGAGCGGCTTCAGCCGCGACGCGATTAGGCACGACGAGGAGATCGTCCCCCATCATTGCGCAGCATCGCGCGCACCCGCGCCACCCTACCGATCGCCGTCCTCACTCCACCCGACACAGCGGCACTTCCCCCGGCCGCAAGGTCAGCACCCGCACGCCGCTGGCGGTCACCGCCACGGTGTGCTCGAACTGCGCCGAGAGCTTGCCGTCGCGCGTGTGCACCGGCCATTGCTCGGGCAGCGAACGGATCGCCGCACGCCCCTGGTTGAGCATCGGCTCGACGGTGAACACCATGCCCTCGCGCAACTCCAGGCCGGTGCCAGCGTGACCGTAGTGCAGGATCTGCGGTTCCTCGTGCATGGCGCGGCCGATGCCGTGCCCGCAGTACTCTTTGACCACGGTGTAGCCCTGCGTGCGCGCATGCCGCGCGATGGCGTGGCCGATGTCGCCCAGCCGCGCGCCGGGACGCACCGCGGCAATGCCCTTCCACATCGCCTGGTAGGCGGCCTGCACCAGCCGCCGCGCCGGATAGGCCACTTCCCCCACCAGGTAGGTGGTGCTGGAGTCGGCGATATAGCCGTGCTTCTCCAGCGTGATGTCCAGATTGACGATCTGCCCATCGCGCAGCACATCGTCGGCCGACGGCACACCGTGGCAGACCACGTCGTCGATGGAAGCATTGAGCACGAACGGGAACCCGTACTGGCCCTTGCTCGCCGGCCGTGCGCCCAGCTCGTCCACGATCATCCGTTCGACCAGATCGTTGAGTTCCAGGGTGCTGCGGCCCAGCAGCGACATCCCGTCCAGCCGGGCGAACACCTGTGCCAGCAGGCGCCCGGACTCCGCCAGCAGCGCCAGCTCGTCCGGCCGCTTGATCACGTCCGCCCCGGCGTCACCGCCTGCGGCCGCACCCCCGCCGCGCGCAGCTCGCGCGCCACGATGTCCTGGAACGACAGCTCCGGATTCATCTCGCACAGCATGCCGACCTTGATCCAGAAGTTGGCCTGCGCGTTGATCGACCGGCTGGTCACCGTGCAGGCGCGGCGCAACTGATCGTGCAGGTCGTCGTCGATGTTGACGATGCCCATGAGTGGGCTCCCGAAATGGAGAATATATGAATCGTATACGATTCATATATGGCCAGCAAGCCGCCCACGTTGTTGTTCTGCCCAGATCAGCCGCGACGAGGCATCGCCGGTAACCCGTCGCGGCTGACGCCGCTCCCACGACGGAGGCTCGTTGCCATCGATGGGAGGCCTTGCGTCGGCGATCGCATGCAACCCGCACCGTCCCCACTGGGTCGCCAATCTCAAGACATGAGACGCTGCTGCCGCATGCTCGCGCGCTCCCCGCTGCTGCCATGGCCGCCTTTTCGCTGCAGGACGTTGTTTGCGCACGTGCGCTGACGCGTCGTCACCGCGGCCGCGCCGGCCCGTCCTGGGCCAGGCCATGCACGGCGCCCACCGCACCCGCGGCGCGTGCTGCCCGTCGCGGGCGACCGGTCGGCGCTGGCTCGGGGATTTCTCCATCGACGGATCGCAGCATGTTCAAGGCACGTATCGGCGACCTGTTCGCCAGCCACGCCCAGGTCTACGCGAATGCGGTCAATTGCGCCGGCATCATGGGCAAGGGCATCGCGCAGGAATTCAAGCGGCGCTACCCGGCCATGTTCGAAGACTACGCGGCGCGCTGCCGGGAGGGCCGCGTGCGTATCGGCGAACCGTACCTCTATCAGGATGCCAGCGGCATCCGCATTCTCAATTTCCCGACCAAGCGCCATTGGCGCGCGCCGTCGCGGCTCGAGGACATCGCCGCAGGGCTGGACTACCTCGCCGCGCATCTGCGCGAATGGGACGTGCGCAGTCTTGCCCTGCCGCCGCTGGGGTGCGGCAACGGCGGCCTGGCCTGGGGCGAGGTGGGTCCGCTGATCTACCGCGGACTCGCGCACCTGCCGGTCGACATCGAGGTCTATGCGCCCTACGGCACGCCGCTGGCGCAGCTCGAGCCCGCCTTCCTGTCGCAGCCGGCGCATGGGTCGGCCGAGGGCACTGGCACGCGGGTCGCGCCCCAGCCAGGCTGGATCGCGATCATGGAAGTGCTGCGGCGGCTGCAGGCCCGGCCGGAGGCGCGGCCGCTCGGGCGTACGCTGTTCCAGAAGCTCTGCTGGGCCATGACCGAACTGGGCGTGCCGACCGGGCTAGCGTTCGGCAATGCCGACCGCGGACCGCGCCAGGGCGATGTCCGGTCCATCCTGACCGACTTGGCCAACCGCAACTGGCTGCACGAGCAGCCGCAGGGACGCACCATGGCGCTGCGCGCCTCGCCCCAGTACGACAAGGAGCATGCCCGGTTCGCCAAGGCATATGCGTCCTACGAAGCGGAAATCGCCAAGGCCGTGAACCTGTTCGCCCGGATCAGGAACACCGACCAGGCCGAAGACCTCATGACGGTGTTCCAGGCCGCACGCCATCTCCAGGCGGCGCATCCCGGACAGCTGCACGACGCACAGCAACTCCTTGCCCACTTGCGTGACGCACAGGCGATTGGAGAATCGGAAGAAGCCAAGCGCGCGGCGGCAGCGGCGATCGACACGCTGCTGGCGGCAGATTGGATCCGCTTGCGCTGAGCGTGGCGCGCTACCACGCAGGTGTTGCAGCACGAACCTCCGCAATGCGGCACGGCGTCATGGCCGGCGCCCGTGCAGACCGCTGCATCGCGTGCAGGCGCCGCAGCTCACGTACAGGTGAGCGGCGTCACGCGATCGGTCAGAAACGCACGCGCCAGACGCTGTTGCCGACGTCGTCGGCAATCAGCAGCGCGCCGTCCTTGTCCTGCGCCAGGCCGACCGGGGCACCGAACAGCTGCGACTCGTCCTGCGAGTGGAAGCCGCTGACCACGGTCTGCGGTGGGCCGGCCGGTCGGCCCTGCTGGAACGGCACGTACACCACCTGGTAGCCGCTGAGCGGCGAGCGGTTCCAGCTGCCGTGCTCGGCCACGAACGCACCTTCGCGGTACTTCGCGGGCAGCGTATCGCCACGGGAGAACCACAGGCCGAGCGCAGCCACATGCGAGCCCAGCGCGTAGTCCGGCTTGATCGCCTTGGCCACCAGGTCCGGGCGCTGATCCTTGACCCGCACATCCACGTTCTGCCCGTAGTAGCTGTAGGGCCAGCCGTAGAAGCCGCCGTCCTGCACCGAGGTCAGGTAGTCGGGTACCAGATCGGCGCCTATCTCGTCGCGCTCGTTGGCGATCGCCCACAGCTTGCCGGTGCGCGGCTCCCACTGCAGCCCGGTCGGATTGCGGATGCCCGAGGCGAAGATGCGGCTGCTGGCCGAGGCCACGTCCACTTCCAGGACGGCCGCGCGGCGGTATTCCACGTCCAGCCCGTTCTCGCCGATGTTGCTGTTGGAGCCCACGCCGACGTACAGCTTGCGTCCGTCGGGGCTGGCCAGCAGTGCCTTGGTCCAATGGTGCTCGATCGTGCCGGGGAGATCGGCGAACAGCGTGCCGGGCGCGGTGATCTCGGTCTGACCCGCGACGTAGGGGAACTTCATGATGTTGTCGGTGTTGGCGACATACAGCGCATCGCCGATCAGCTGCACCCCGAACGGCGAGTGCAGCCCCTTCAGGAACGCATGCTGCTCCCACCGGCCGTCCGCGGTCCTGCGCAGCAGGGTGATGCGGTTGCCGCCCTTGGCGCTCTTGCCGGAGCGGCTCTGGACCAGCCCCGCGATCAGTTGCTTGGGCGTGGTGACAGGTTCCATCCCCGGCGAATTGGCTTCCACCACCAGCACGTCGTCGTTGGGCAGCACGTACAGCTGGCGCGGATGTTTCAGGCCACCGGCGATCTTCTCGATCTTCAGGCCCGCCGCCACCGTGGGCGCCTGCCCCTCCTTCCAGCCCACCCCCTCGGGAACCTGCATCGGCGGCAGCAGGAAGTTGCGCGGCTGCGGCAGCGGCGGCGCGTTGCCCGCCTGCTGGGTCGGCTCGAGCGAAGCCTTGCCGCTGCAGGCGGCCAAGGCCACCGCGCCGCTCAGCGCGAAGACGGACATGCGCAGGCGCTTAGCCATGGGCGTAGCCCTCGCGTGGCGTGGTGCGGATGGCGATGAGCACATGCCCGATCGCCAACAGCGCGACCGTGGCGATCGAGAGCCAGAGCCCCGCCGGGACGACCGCATACGCGTCGCGGCTGTGCACGAAGGAATTGAAGATGGCGGCGACGATGGCGAGCAGGTTCAGCCAGAAGTCGAGCCGTTCCACCGGCAGCGTGGAGCGCCGCGCGGTGATCCAGACCTGCACCAGGTTGATCAGGCGCGGCACGATGGCGATGACCAGCCCGATCGCGATCAGCCAGGCCGCCGCCTTGGTCCACAGGATCACCCCGCTGCGAACGTAGACGATGTCGAAGATCAGTGCGGCGACGAAGCAGCCGAACGGGATGGGATTGAGCAGGCCGTAGAAGGCGTTGGCCACCACGGAACGGCGCGGTGCAGTCTGCAGAGGCATGAAACGGCTCTCGACGAAAGGAAGAAGGGGGCGAAGCGCTCGCTCACCACGAACCCGCGGAACGTGCCGCTGTGAGGGTGAGACCCACTATCTGCCCGCCCCTGTCTAGAGGGCGTCGCGATGGCACTGCGCGCGCCGGCGCGCCATCCCACATCGTTGCCGCGGCCGCAGCCGCGTTCGCAGCGCTAGGTGCGCGCGGGCGCGACCGGCGCTCCGCTGCTCTCGCGCACCGACAGGCTCACCGGCACGATCGTCCTGCGCGGCGGTACGGCCGCGTCCAACCGCTCCAGCACCAATTGCGCCGCCTGGCGGCCGCGGGCGCGCGGCTGCGCGGCGAGCGTGGTCAGGGCGGGCGTGCTCACCGCGGCCTCGGGGATGTCGTCGAAACCGGTGATCGCGAAGTCCCGGCCAGGGCGGATGCCGCGCGCGAGCAGGCCCAGCATCAGCCCGAGCGCGACGGTGTCGTTGTAGCAGACCGCCGCAGTGGGCGGCGCCTCATTGGCGAACAATTCGCCATGGCGCGCCGCCGCTTCCAGACGATTGGGCGCCGACTCGATCAACCAGGCCGGGTCGACCGGCAGCTTGGCCTGCCGCATCGCCTGCGCGTGGCCGGCGCGACGCTGCCGGCAGGAACTGGAGTCGGCATGGCCGCCGTAGAAGGCGATGCGGCGGTGGCCGAGCGCAATCAGGTGCTCGGTGGCCAGTTGCGCACCGCGCTGGTTGTCCAGGCCGAGGAAACTCCAGTCGTCGGCGCCGGCGAGTTCGCGGTTGAACAGCAGCACGTTCGCGCTTGCACCCAGCACGGTGTGCAGTTCCGCAGCGTCGCTGCCCTCGGCCGGCGACAGGATCACGCCGGCCGGGGTGTGTTCCATCAGCGAGCCCAACACGGCCTGCTGCCGCGCGGGCGATTCGCCGGTGCTGCCGAGCAGGGTCACGTAGCCCTGCTCGCCCAGCGCCTCGTCCACCCCGGCGGCGAACTCGGCGAAGAATGGATTGGCCAGGTCGTTGATGACCAGGGCCACGCAGGTCGAGGTGCGCCGGCGCAGATTCGCGGCGCCACGGTTGTAGACGTAGCGTTGCCGCTTCAGCTCCGCCTCCACCCGCGCGCGGGTGTCGGCATGCACCAGCGGGCTGCCGCGCAGCACCAGCGACACGGTGGCGCGCGAGACCCCGACCGCATCGGCGATGTCGGTGACGGTCACCACGCGCTGCCGGTCGCGCACAACGGCAGCCGGCGTGGCCTTCGCAGACTTCTTCGCCTTGTCCGCATGCTCCGCCGCAACCGGCGCCGCCTTGCGCGCTGCGGCCTTGGCAGCGTTGGAGCCTGCGGATCCGTCACGGGATGGACGCTTCTGAGGCATCGGATCGATTCCTTTCGGACGAGGCGCCCAGCCTAAACCATCGGCTGCGCGCCCCTGCCGCGAGACGGCACGGACTCAGTGCCAGCGCAGGCTGGCGGTGGTGTTCGGCGCCGCGCACGGCGACACGGGCAGGTCCTGCGGCTGCGTGCCCCACCCCTGCGGCTGCGGCGCGTCGCGCAGGTCGAAGCGCAGACGGCCGCCCTGGCGCAACTGCGCCCAGTCCAGCCACACCGGCGCATGCGCACGGCCATCCAGCGACACGCCCCCGACATAGCGCAGCTTGCCGTCGCCGGCCTGCGGCGCCTCGATGCGCAGCGTGCGACCTGGCGCCACGTCCAGGTCGACGCGCGAGAAGCGCGGCGCGTGCAGCAGGAACTGCCCGGTGCCCGGCACCGCCGGATACAACCCCATGACGCTGAACAGGTACCACGCCGACATCGTGCCCAGGTCGTCGTTGCCGGTGACGCCGTTCGGCGCGTTGGTGAACAGCGTCTGCGCCGCATGCAGCACGGTGCTGGTCTTCCACGGCTGGCCGATCAGCGTGTACATCCACGGCGCATGCAGGTCGGGCTCGTTGTTGGGGTTGTAGCGGAACTGGCTGTAGTAGCTGTACGGCCCCACCACCCATTCCTTGCGCGCGGCGCCGGCCGGGTCGGCCAGCAGCGCGTCGTAGGCGAAGAACGCGTCCAGGCGTCGCCCGGTCTGCTCGGGCCCGTGCATCGCCTCCACCAGGCCCGGCACGTCCTGCTGCGCCAGCCACTGGTACTGCCAGGCCGTGCCTTCGTGGAAGCCATGCTGCGAGCGCGGATCGTAATGGCCATCCGACGGCGTGTACCACGCGCCGTCCTCGGTGCGCGGCCGCGGGAAACCGGTGAAGCCGGTGTCCGTGTCGCGCACCGACGGATCCCAGATCGAACGCCAGTTGCGCCCTCGGCGGTTCAGCACCGCCGCGTCCTCGGCATGGCCCAATGCGCCGGCCATGGCCGACAATGAACAATCGGCCAGTGCGTACTCCAATGTCGCCGAGCCGCCGTGGTGCGGGTCGACATCCATGCCCTTGGACGGGAACGCGCGGTCGTACTCCACGAACCCCTGCGCCAGGTAGTTGGCATTGCCGGAGCGCCCGGCATGCCGCGAGTTCAACGGCGGCATCTCGAAGGCGTTGCGGCGCAGCGCGGCGTAGGCCTCGGCCTCGCGGCCCTGCAGCGCACCGAAGCGCCACAGGTCGACCAGGAACAGCGTGACCGGATCGCCGGTCATGACATTGCTCTCGAAGTTGGCGTAACCCCAGCGCGGCAGCCAGCCGCCTTGTGCATTGATCGCCAGGATCGAGCGCGCGATGTCGGCGGCGCGCTGCGGCCGCAACAGCGCCAGCAACTGGTTCTGCGAGCGGTACGTGTCCCACAGCGAGAAGAACTCGTGATAGGTCCAGCCATCGGCATGGTGGATGCCGTCGTCGTAGCCGCGGTAGCGGCCATCGGCGTCGCTGCCGGTGAGCGGCTGCAGCAGCGCGTGGTACAGCGCCGTGTAGAACACCACGCGGTCGTCGCCACTGCCGCCGTGCACCCGTACGCTGGCCAGTTCCTTGTCCCACACCTGCTGCGCGCGGGCACGCATGGCGTCGAAGCCGAGCAGGCGGCCGTTGGCCATGCCCTCGCGGCGCAGGTTGTTGCGCGCGCCCTCGGCATCCACGTGCGAGATCGCCGAGATGGCGGTGACCGCACGGCCCTTGCCCAGGTCGAAGGTGAGCCACGCGCCACTCGGCTTGCCCTCGCCCTCCATGCCGTGGCGCGAGCCCGGCACGCCACCGGCCTCGCCCCAGGTACCGAAGGCCTTGAACGGACGATCGAACTCCAGGCGGAACCAGGTGGTGTACTGGTGGCCGCCGCAGAAGCTCTGCGTCACCAGCTTGCCTTCGACCACGCGGTCGCCGACCACGGTCAAGGTGCTGCCGGTGACCGTGTGGCGGGCGTTGGCCTGGCCGATGTTGACCAGCACATGGCCGTCGCCCGAGGTGGAGAACGTGTAGCGCTCGGCCGCGGCGCGGGTCAGTGCGGTGGCTTCGGCGTCGATGCCACCGTAATCGGTCAGCCGCACCTTGTAGTAGCCGGCCTGGCCGCGCTCGCCGTCGTGCTGGTAGCGCGCGCCATAGCGCGTGTGGTCGAACGCCTTCGGATCGTCCGTATCGAAATCACCGCCGGGACCGATGCGCCCGGTCACCGGCAGCACCGAGACCTGCCCACCCTGTTCCCAGCAGCCGGCTCCGGACAGGAAGGAATGGCCGAAGCCGCGGATCTGCGGATCGTCGTAGCGCCAGCCGGCGTAGTGCGCGCCGATCGGGCTGACCTGGATCATCCCGAACGGGGCGGACGCGCCGGGGAAGGTGTTGCCGTCGTCCTTGCTGCCGATGAAGGTGTTGACCTCGGCACTGAGCCGCGGCGCGGCAGCCAGCGCCGGCGTCACCAACAGCAAGGACAGGGCGAGTGTGCGCAGCAGGGAAGGCAGCGGGGAAGACGTCATGCGATGGGTCCTGTGGTGAACGACCGCGCAGGCGCGACGGCGCGATCGTGGACGGCGAAGGCAGCGGCCCGACCGTCGCCGGGCCCCTCGCGCCCATGCCGTCCGCGGCGCGGCAGGCATGGGCACGACACGTTGCAGCTTAGAACTTGTAGGTCAGCCCCAGGTACGCCAGCCGCCCGGCGTAGCCGCCGGTGTAGAAGCGTGCCCGGGTGTCGTCGCCCAGGTGCTGGCGCGACTCCTGCTTGGTCAGGTTCAGTACCGACGCGGTGAGGCTGAGTGCCGGGGTGATGTTGTACGCCGCGTTCAGATCGATCTGGTAGTAAGGCTCCTCGTAGACGTTCAGCCCATTGACCAAGCCTTGCACCAGCTCGCCGCGGCGGTTGTACGAGGCGCGCAGCAGCAGGCGGTCGGTCTCGTAGAACACGGTGAGGTTGGTCTGGTTCTTGGCGCTGCCGGGCATCGAGGTCTTGCCGACCTCGGTCCCGTCCTCCAGCCGCACCGCCGCCTTGCTGGCATCGTTGTAGGTGTAGTTGAACTGCACGCCGAGGCCGGACGGCAGCGTGTGCTGCGCATACAGCTCCACGCCCTGCGACACCGCATCCTGGCCGCCGGCCTTGGTGCTGTAGTTCTGCACCGTGATCGCCTGGCCGTTGATCACCATGTTCACGTCGCTGATCACGTCGACCGAGAAATTCTCGACGTTCTTGCGGAACAGCCCCACGCCCGCCACCGAGCCCGGCTGGAAGTACCACTCCAGTCCCAGGTCGAACTGGTTGGCCTTGTACGGCTCCAGTTTCTTGTTGCTGCCCGAGCCGTACCAGCCCTGCTCGCTGGCGCCGCCGGTCAGGCGCCGGTCGGCGACGTACTCGGGGCTGTAGTACTCCAGGCTGCCGGGTGCGGCGATGGCGTTGTAGCTCGGCCGTGCGATCACCTTCGACGCCGCCGCGCGCAGCAGCAGGTTCTCGGTCAGGTCGTAGGCCAGGTTGAAGCTGGGCAGCACGTCGGTGTAATTGCGGTCCAGCGCACTGACCACGAAGGATTCGGTGCGCTGTTCGGTGTCCGACAGCCGCCAATAGCCTTCGGTGCCGCAGTAGGTATCGGCCGGCGCGCCGGCGGGCATGGCGGCGCCCTGCTGGCAGGCCAGCGGGTTGCCGTCGGCACCGTCGAAGAAGTAGTCGTTGTACGCGGTCACCTTGTCGGTGGAGTCGGCATGCTGGCCGGTGCGCGCCACCCGCACGCCGACGTTGCCGCGCAAACGCTCGGTATGGAAGTTGAGCTGCAGGTAGGTCGAATAGATCTTCTCGTCGACGTTGTAGACGAAGTTGTCTTCGTTGCGGGTCTGCATCGCGCCGTAGGTGTTGTTCAAGTAGCCGATGTAGCCCGGGAAGTTGATCGCCGGGAACGCACTGGATCTGACTCCGCCGGCCAGGTTGTCCAGCGGGAACAGCAGATCCGGCGAGAACTGCGTGGCCAGCGCGTTGCAGCGCCCGTTCCAGTAGCGGTTGTTGTAGTCGCTGGGGTCGGTGCCCGGGCACACCCAGTAGTTGTTGCCGGTGTTGCGGTGGATGCCGCCATCGCGGCGCTTGAGGCCGAACTGCAGCGAGTCGAAGAACTCGCCGTCCATGTGCCAGGTGGTGTCGATCTGCGCGTATTGCTGCTGGTTGGTGTTGCGGGTCCAGGACGAGCCGGTCGAGCCCAGGTCGACCTGCAGGATGCCGTCGCGCAGGTTCTGCATCAGTTCCGGCGAGAAGGTCATGGACGGCGTGCCGGTCAGGTCCCAGGCGCTGGCGAAGTTGCCGTTGGTCCAGCTGCCGTCGGCGTTCTGGCGGCGCGGTTTGATCGGCAGCGAGAACTGCAGTTCCGGCCCGCCCTTGGCCCAGGTGCGACCGGCCTTGAACGACACGTCCACCTTCTCGCCACGCCATTCGCCACCCAGGTCCACCGTCTGCGACAGCGACTTCTCGATGTTGTAGCTGCCGGTGATCTGCGGCGTCGGCACCGTGCAGTCGTCCGAACCCCAGCCGCCGGGCGGCAGACCAGCCGCGGCGGCCTGCGCCTCGCTGCAGTAGTAGGCCTTGCCTGGATGCAGACTGTAGTTGGCACCGGTGACGATGGTGCCGCTGGGGTCGAACTGCAATCCATCGAGCAGGCGCCCACCGCGCCAGTTGCCGTCGCGATAATAGCGGGCGATGTTCCACTCGGGGATCTTGACGGTGTTGGTTTGCGAGTTCTGCGACAGGTCGAAGCGGAAGTAGTTCGCAGTCAGGGTCAGGTCGTCGGTGGGCTTGAACTGGAAGGTCAGCTGGCCGCCCTTGCGCTCGCGCTCCTCCTGCTTGACGTCCAGGCTGACCGCGGTCGGCATCATGAAGCCGGTGTAGTACTGGCCGTTCTGGTCCCAGAAGCCGGTGCCGCCCCACCAGTCGCCCTTGAAGTCGGACGGCCTGCCGTTGACGTCGACCGCCGGGCCGACCTCGTTAGCACCGTACCACTGCCAATTCTCGGTACTGGCGTTGAGCGTGCGCGCCGTGCGCTTCTGCTGCGTGTAGCCGACGAACACGCCGAAGCGGTTGTCCTGGTCGTGCCACGAGTACGAGCCGGAGAACTGGCCGTCGGTCTTCTTGCTGGTATCCGACCACACGCCCTCGGCTGAAAGGAAGCCCGAATTGGGCTCCAACTCCAGCGGACGCCGCGTCTGCAGGATCACCGTGCCGCCGATGCCGCCTTCGTCGATGCGCGCTTCCGGCGTCTTGTACAGCTCCGCGCTGCCCAACAGGTTGGACGGCAGCAGCGTGTAATTGAACGAGCGCGTCGGGTCGCCGTTGGACTCGGCGGTGGCGATGTAGTTGCCGTTCAATTCGGTCAGCACCAGCTCCGAGGACAGGCCGCGCACGCTGACATTCTTGCCTTCGCCGCCGTCGCGGCTGATGACCACGCCGGGCACGCGCTGCAGCGCATCGGCCACGTTCTTGTCGGGGAACTTGCCCACGTCCTCGGCGGTGATCACGTCGACCACGGCGTTGGCGTTGCGTTTCTGCTCCAGGCTCTTCTCGATCGCGTAGCGGTAGCCGGTGACCGTCACCGCGTCCAGGTCGGTGGCCTGTACCTCGGCCTGACCCGCGGGGGGCGGCGTGCCGTCGGCCTGCTGGGCGAACGCGGTGGTGGAGGCGGCGCTGGCGAACAAGGCGACGGCGATACAGGCGGACAGCGTGCTGCGATTGCGTGCGGATGGCATGCAGTTCATTTCAATCATCCTCTCCCAAAGATTGATCGGCTGCGGCGGGTTTCCGTCGGATCCAAGGATCGGCCAAGAACTCCGCGCGATGTGACACGAAAATATCCGGCGCCGTTGCGGCGAGCCGGTCTTGCGGTTCTTCCCCCTCTGTCCTGCACAAACTGAATTGGATCGTTCTAATGCAGCGGAAAACGTAAGTACCACAGCCTTCCCTGCAACGCATGCTGCCGCGCAACAGGTCTAGCGCATTGGGTGTGGTCCACCGCGTGCGCGCAGCGGTGCGCACGCGCTGCGTTGCGGCCGCCTCACGGCACGGCCTTCCGTGTCACTGGCTGCAGCAGTTCGATGTCGGCCAGCGAAACGGGTTTGCCCGCGTCCAGGCGCAACCGGTATGCGCTGTAGGCGCCGGGCCTGGCGATGCGGAACGGGCGCAGTTGCCGCGCCCAGGCAAAGCGCTGTTCGTGCCGCTGGTCCAGCGTGGTCCACGCGGCATCGCCGTTGCGCCCTTCCAGCGTCCACGCCAGGCCAGATAAGGCGGCATCGCCGCTGGTCAGCGTGTAGTGCGTGGCGCGCTTTGGCGTCGCGAAGCGAAGATCGACGCTGGCACCGGCCGGCAGCGGCAGCGCCGTCGTCGCATCGTCGTCGATCAAGGTCGCGGCCTTGGGCTGTCCTTGCAGCGACACCGCCACGGCCTGAGACGCCACATCCTCCAGCCCGCGCGGCGCGGCGCCCGGCGGCGTCAGCGACGGCGGCAGCGCATCGGCACCACTGCCCCAACGCGAGGGCGTCGCCCCCATCACGAACTCCAGCGTGGCGCCGTCGGCGATGTCCTGGTGGCGCAGCCAGGCCTTGGTCCACGGCTTGCCGTCGAGCGTGAGCGACTGCACGTACACGTTGCGCGCACTGTTGTTGCGCGCGATCACCACCAGCGTGCGGCCGTTGCCGAGATCGACCTCGGCGCGGGGGAACGCTGGCGAGCCGATCACGTACTCCGGCGCCCCCATCCGCAGCGGATACAGCCCGAGCATGGCGAACAGGTACCACGCCGACATCTCGCCGTTGTCCTCATCGCCCGGATAGCCCTGGCCGATCTCGCTGCCCAGGTACAGGCGGCGCAGCACCTCGCGGGTGAGACGCTGGGTCTTCCACGGTTGCCCCGCCGCCACGTACATCCACGGCAGATGGTGCGAGGGCTGATTGCTGTGCGCGTACATGCCCATGCGCACGTCGCGCGCCTCGGTCATCTCATGGATGACGCCGCGGTAGCTGCCGGCAAAGCGCTTGTCCGCTGTCTCCGGCGTGGCGAACAGCTCGTCCAAGCGCGCGGCCATGGCGCCCTCGCCGCCCAGCAACCCCGCCAGGCCAGCCGCGTCGTGCGGCGTGGTGAAGGCGAAGGTCCAGGCATTGGCCTCGGTGTAGTCGCCGCCCCACACGCGCGGGTCGAACGTGGACGCAGGGGTGCTCCACTGGCCGGCCGGCGTGCGCCCACGGAAGAAGCGCGTAGCGGGATCGAACAGATACACGTAGTCGGTGGCGCGCGCCTGGAAATACTCGGCTTCCTCGCGGTAGCGCTGCGCCTGCTGCGGTTCCTGTTCCCCTTCCGCCAGCGCCTGCGCCATCTGTGCCAGGCCGAAATCGTTGAGCGCGCCCTCCAGCGTCCACGACAGCCCCTCGTGCACGTCGTTGGCCGCGTAGCCGCGATACATCGAACGCGCCAAGCCCTTGCGGCCCACATTCGACACCGGCGGCACCACCGTGGCATTGCGCAGCGCCGCCGCGTAGGCCTCGTGCGGATCGAACCCGCGCACGCCCTTCAGCCAGGCATCGGCGAACGCCACGTCGGAACTGGTGCCGACCATCAGGTCCGCATAACCCGGCGAGGACCAGCGCGCCACCCAGCCGCCGTCGCGGTACTGCTGCAGGAAGCCGTCGATCATCGCCCCGGCCTGCTCCGGCGCGAACAGCGCATACGCCGGCCAACTGGTGCGGAAGGTGTCCCAGAAGCCGTTGTTGACGTAGACCTTGCCCGGCAGGATCGGCGCCGCGGTGCGTTCGGCATCGCCGCCCGTGTTGTCCTTGGACCAACTGTTCTGGTCGGCGTGCCGCCAATCCGGATGCGCCGCATCGCCGACGTTCTCGTGGGCGATGTTGGGATACAGGAACAACCGGTACAGATTGGAGTACACCGTGACCCGCTGGTCTTGGCTGGCGCCTTGCACCTGTACCCGGCCCAGCAGCGCGTCCCACGCATCCTGCGCGCGCGACTGCACCACCTCGAACCCGGCGTCGCCGATCTCCTGCTGCAGATTGCGCTGCGCCTGCTCCACCGAGATCAGTGAGGTGGCGATCCGCATCACCACCGTGCGGTCGGTGCCGGGCGCGAACTTCACATAGCCGGTCGGCCGCCCCGTGGCGATCCTGCCACTGGCGGTCCACGGGCGGTCGAAGCGCGCATACACGAACAGGCGCGTGGCGCCGTTGGACAGCCCGCTGCGCGTATCGGAGTAGCCACGCAGGGTCTGCGTCGCCGCATCCAGGGTCAGCCCACCACGTGCATCGACATTGTCGAACAGCAGATTGGCGTCGCCGCCCTGGGGGAAGCGGAAGCGGAAGATCGCGGCCCGCTCGCTCGGCGCCAACTCGGCGCGGATGCCGTTGTCGAAATCCACCCGGTACAGATGCGGGCGCGCCTCCTCGTGGTCGTGGCTGAACGACAACGCGCGCTTGATGCGATCCGCCTCCGGCACCCCGCGCGTGGACGAGGGCATCACCTGGAAGGTCTGGCGATCGCCCATCCACGGACTGGGTTCATGGCTGATCGACAGCGCCTGCAGCCGCGGCCGATTGTCGTCGCCGTTCTGCTCGTTCCAGCGGTACAGCCAGCTCAGCGTCCCCGCATCGGTCGCCGGCACCCAGAAATTGAAGCCGTGCGGCATCGCCGTGGCCGGGATGTTGTTGCCGCGCGAAAACGTGCCGTTGGACTGCGTGCCGCGCGTGGTCACCACCTCGTCGCTGGGCCGCCGCGCCGCCTGCGGCGCCGGTTCACGGCGCACCGCGACATCGTCGATCCAACCCGACGCCACCTTGCCGGCCCCCGGCTGTACCTGCAGCTCGATCGCGCGGATGCGCTTGCCGCGCAAGGCCGCCACCTCACCCAGCCGCACCTGCTTGAGCGCCCACTGCTGCGGATACAGCGTCTTCGACGCCGCCTGCCCCGCCGCGCTGACCAGCGCTCCGTGCTGGTCCTCCACGCCCAACTCGGACAAGCGGCGCCCGTCGTCGAACAACAGATCCACCGCCACGCCGGTCGACGCCACCGTCTCGCCGTCGACGATCTCCGGCAGCACCATCCACGACAGCGTCGTGTCCGGCTCCACCGGCAGATCGACCGCGAACAGCTGTGTGTGCCCGGCCGCATTGGCGCGATAGTGCAGCGCATGCAGCCCGGTGTAGCCCATGCCGGCCTTGGCCGCGTAGGGCTGTTCTGGCCCAGTGCCGATCGCGACTTGAACGCCTGTGTTGCGGGGTTGCGTGGCCGATGCAGGCGCGGGGTCGCCCCGCTCGAACGAAGACGCGAAGCCGGTATTGGCTGCGCATGCCGCGCCAGTTCCCGCGCACAGCAACGCCGAAGCAACGAGCGACGCCACCCACCTGCACGACGATTCAGACAGGCGCGCGAAGCGCGGACGGATTGGCATGGCAAGCTCCCCAACTCTCTCGGTCGGTTGTGCCGCGACGCGTGGCGTCACGCACCTCCGATGGCAACGGCGCACAGTGAAGGCGCGCGACGTGGACCGGATCGTCCCGGGGGTCGCCGCGCGAGTCGGCCGCTAACCAGGCTTCACGACCGCAGATGCATGCGGACTGGAGGCAGGCGTCAACAAACTCGTCGCACGCGATCCTTACCCGCCGTCTCCCCCAAGGATGCGCTGCATCAACGGCTTTGGATCGATCCAACTGATGTAGAAGTACCACGCCTTCTGCAGAGTTGCATGCTGCTGCGCAACAGTTCCTCTGCGGATCGACCGCGATCCAGCATTGATCGCGTTACGTTGCGTGCGAAGAGGGATGACGCTGAACCGGCCCGCGCTGAGGAACGGTGGAAGACGATGGAGCGATCTGCTCGCCGGTCTATCAATGGCTAAACTATCAACGCGTTAGATCGCTCCACACACTCAGGGGGTTTTAAATGAAGACGGTCGCACTCTTACTTTTTACTGGACTGCTGGCAACGTCGAGCGCATTCGCCGAGACACGCTGCACAACCGACGCGTTCGGCGTGAAGACATGCACCGGCGACGACGGAAGCACGACGCGCACTACGACAGACGCCTATGGCACGACCACGACCCGTGACAACCAGGGCAACGAGACGCGCTGCACTACCGACGCTTACGGCACCAAGGCGTGCCAGGGCAGCGACGGAAGCTTGACGCGCACCACGACAGACGCCTACGGCACGACCACGACCCTCGACACCCAGGGCAACCAGACGCGCTGCACCACGGACGCGTTCGGCGTCAAGACGTGCAACGATGGCAAGGGCAACATGACGCGCTGCACGACCGATGCCTATCGCGTTGAGACTTGCCGGTAAGCGCCTGACGCTGCATTCAAGCCGACGCCGCGTTGCGGCGCGGCTTGATCCGTCAACCTCCTTCCGCGCAACGGCCCGTTACGCCGAGCATCTTCTTCTATCGAGGGTTTGCGACGGCGTGCGTTGCGTGTCGGAAGCTTCCGGGATCTGACCTGAGGGAAACATGGGGCGGAGTACATCTGCCACTCCATCGGTCTTGGAAGCTGCCGCTGGAGACTAATGCACGCAAGTGCATGCCGCCCCTGTTTGCCCAGACACGCTGCGATGACCGGCTCGGCGGTCGACGCATCGCCGAGACGCGGAGCCGTTCGATGCGCCGGCAATGCCGCGATCCACGACCTCACTCGACCGTCATCACGATCTTGCCCTGGACGTGCCCCTGCTCCGCGCGTTCGTGCGCCTGCCGCGCCTGCGACAGCGCGAAGGTGCTGTCGATGGCCACGCGCACCGTGCCGGCGTCCAGCAGTGCCGCAAGTTCGCCGAGTTGCGCGCCGCTGGAGCGCACCTGGGTGGTGGACACCGTCACGCCCAGCGCCACCGCCGCATCGTGCCCATCGAAGCCGAGCGGAAAGATCGGGAACAGTGCGCCGCCGCGCTTGAGCGTGCGCAGGAACTTGCCGGCCCCAGCGCCGCCGACGGCGTCCACCACCAGGTCCACGTTGTGCAACACATCCTCCGGCGCCGTCTTGGTGTAGTCGATGAAGGTCTCGGCGCCCAACCCGCGCACGAACGCCTCGTGCTTGCCGGACGCGACCGCGATCACGCGCGCACCCTGCCACCGGGCCAGTTGCAGTGCGAAGTGGCCGACGCCGCCGGCCGCCCCGTTGATCACCACGGTCTTGCCCTGCAACGGCACCGGCACATGCGGCATGGGCTGCAGCGGATTGGCCACGTCGTGGCCCTGAGCAATCAGGAACTGCCACGCCGTCAGCAACGACATCGGCGCGCCCGCCGCGTATACGTGGTCGATCCCGACCGGCTTGAGTGCGACCTCGCTGGCGGGTGCGGCGACGTACTGCGCATAGGCCTGGCTGCCGCCGGCCAACCCGTCCGGAAAGCGCACCATCGCGTAGACGGCGTCGCCTGGCGAAAACCCGTCGACATCCTCCGCCACCGCCGCGATCACGCCCGACACGTCCGTACCCAGAGTCAGCGGGAACGCCACCGGCGGGCGCCATTCCGGCGGCAGGCGGCTGTAGCCCTCGCGCAGGTACAGGTCGGGCGGGTTCAGCCCGATGGCATGAACCCGGATGAGCACTTCGCCGGGCCGCAGAACGGGCACCGGCGCGTCCTCGTACTGCAGCACGTCGGGACCGCCGAACGCCCGCTGGCGGACCGCTTTCATGGTGAGCGGCGTTTCTTTGGAACTGTGCATGACGTATCCTGATCGGAACAGTGCTCCGAATATACGGAGCACCGCTCCACTTGTAAAGGACAGCATGCGCGCCGACGCCCAAAAAAACTACCAACGCCTGCTGGACGTGGCCCGCGAGGCCCTGGCCGAAGCCGGCGCGGACACCTCGCTGCGCGACATCGCGCGCCGCGCCGAAGTCGGCCTGGGCACCTTGTACCGCCACTTCCCCACCCGCGAGGCCCTGCTCGAAGCCCTGCTGCGCAACGACTTCGAGGACCTGGCGACCAAGGCCGACGCCCTGTGCGTGGCCGCGGCCTCGGACCAGGCGTTGCTGGCCTGGCTGGAGGAGATCATCGCCTTCACCCACCGCCAGCGCGGCATCCTCGCCCCGATGATGTCCGCCATCGAAGACGACGCCTCCGCGCTGCACGCCTCCTGCGTACGGCTACGCGCCGCAGGCGCCGCCCTGCTCGCGCGCGCGCAGGCGGACGGCAAGGCCCGCCTCGACATGGACGGCGACGAGCTGTTCGACCTGATCGCGGCGCTGGCCTGGCTGCGGGAGCAGCCGTCGCATGGCAAGCGCGCCGAGCGCCTGTTCGAACTCGTGACGGGCGCGATCCTTGCGCACCC
This sequence comes from Xanthomonas indica, assembly GCF_040529045.1. Classification (NCBI taxonomy): domain Bacteria; kingdom Pseudomonadati; phylum Pseudomonadota; class Gammaproteobacteria; order Lysobacterales; family Lysobacteraceae; genus Xanthomonas; species Xanthomonas indica. Next base: position 4,714,719 of record NZ_CP131914.1, read on the forward strand.
CACGCCCCCTCCAACGACGTCGCCGGCCCGGAAGCGGTAGGCCGCGCCGGGTGCCTACTGCACGCCCTCGACCTCTTCGGAGAACGACGGTTCACCGCGCCCCGCGCCGCGGCCGCTTGCACGCGCGTACTGCGTCGGCGGCTGTCCGACATGGCGGGCGAACGCGACGCTGAAGGTGCTCGCGGAGCTGTAGCCGACGCGCTCGGCGATCGCGGCGATGCCGAACTCGTTGCGGCGCAACAGGTCCTTGGCCAAGGCCATGCGCCAGGCCAGCAGGTATTCCATCGGCGCCATGCCCACCGTGCGGCCGAAGCGCTCGAAGAACGCCGAACGCGACAAGGCGGCTTCCTTCGCCAAGGCCGCCACCGTCCACGCCCGTGTGGGTTGCGCATGCATCGCGCGGATCGCCGCGGCCAGGCGCGCATCGGCCAGCCCACGCGCCAGGCCCGGCGACGCCGCCGTGCCCGCGGCCGCACGCAGCGCTTCGATCAGCAGCACTTCCAGCAACCGCGAGAGCACGACCTCGCGCGCGGGGCGTGCCTCGCGCGACTCCTCTCCCACCAGGTGCACCAGCGTGGCGAGCCGGTGCTCGCCGTGCACATAGACCATCTGCGGCAGCAGCGAGACCAGCAGCGCCGCGTCAGGCGAGCCGAAACTGCAGTGGCCAACCAGGATGCGCAGGTCGGCCGGGCCTTCCTGCATGCCGATCCGGAACACGCCGTTCCCCAATGCCGTCGGCATGGTCTCGGCCACGTCCGCGTGCGGCGCAAGGCTGGACATTGTGATGCGGTAAGCCGCGGGCACCAGCACGAAATCGCCGGCCTGCAGCAGGATCGGCTTGCCGCCGTCGAGCGCCATGTGGCAGCCGCCCTCCAGCACCGCGCAGTAGAAGGGTTGCCCGGCGTCGGACCGCCGGATGCGCCAGGCACCGGCACCGACCACCTGCTTGGAGAACCGGGCCGCCGGCTGCAGCAGCGTCACCACCTCGGCAAGGGGATCCACCATCGCTGGACGCTCGCAAACGAATCAAGGACTTTGGATCGTAGCGAGTACGGGGACGGCAATCTATCGTCGTGACTCGTCCACGCGCAAAGGAATTCCCTTGAAGACCGTCCTGATCACCGGCTGCTCCTCCGGCTTCGGCCTGCCGCCCGCTACTTCCTCGCCCGCGCATGGCGGGTGCTCGCCACCATGCGCACCCCGCGCGAGGACCTGCTACCGCCATCGGCACAGCTGCGCGTGCTGCCGTTGGACGTCACCGATGCGCAGAGCATCCGCGCGGCCATCGAAGCGGCCGGCCCGATCGACGTGCTGGTCAACAACGCCGGCTTCGGCGCACCCGCCCCGTTCGAGCTGATGGACATGGACACCGTGCGCGCCCTGTTCGACACCAACACCTTCGGCACGATGGCGCTTACCCAGGCGGTGTTGCCGCAGATGCGGGCGCGCGGTGGCGGCGTCGTGGTGAACGTCACCTCCAGCGTCACCTACAAGCCGCTGCCGCTGGTCGGCATCTACCGTGCGGCCAAGGCGGCGGTGAATACCTTCACCGAATCGCTGGCGAACGAAGTCGAACCGTTTGGCGTGCGCGTGCGCCTCGTGCTGCCCGGATCCTCGGGCGAGACGCGTTTTCGCGACACCGCCCGCACACGGCTGCGCGGCATGGACGACGCGGTCTATGGCGACTTCATGCGCCACACCATCGCGCGGATGGCCGAGTCCACCGGCCCGGGCACGCGCATGCAGGACGTCGCCGAAGCCGTCTGGCGCGCGGCCACCGATCCGTCGGCGCCGCTGTATCTGCCGGCCGGGGCGGATGCGGTGCAGTGGGCGGCGAAGGCGGGATGAGCCGACGGCCGCCTCAGCTGCATTCGCTTGGCGCGCCTAGCAGTTACGCCACCGGAATAAGCCCCAAACTCGCGCATCTCGGCGTACATGGTCGCGGGCACTTCCTCCCTACCATCTGCGGAGACTGTCCCTTCGCAGACCAGCACGTACTCATCAGAGCCATACCGAGCTAGAAGGAATACGGCCAAGCCGAGAGCCGCGGAAAGGGCGACAACAGTGCCAACGGACCACGCCAGCGCAGTTAGCAGTGCACGCCATACCGAGCCACGCGGCGGTTTCCCTCCATAGAGCCGCCTGTTCTTCTCGTGCTCGGCCTGGACGGATAGCCAATCGGAACTGCCCACGTTTCCTCCTTGATGGGCTGAGGGTAGTACCGGCCTTACGTGTGGCCCTTACGGGCGGTTACGACTTCACCGTAACGAGTGCGCCTTTAGCCACGTCCTTGCCGTCTTCGTCCACGATCCAGATGCTCCAATCCGGAGCAAAGAAGGATTTAGCACCCGACGAGCGGGCCATCGAAACCCCTTCCATCGTCATGAACAACCGTTCTGCTGCGCATATCGCCGGTGATGCTTCATTTTCGGACCATATCAACGAGCCGATCCGTGCACCACCAGGACCTTCGATGGGTCCGTCGACTCGCAGCTGCAGCTTCAGCGCCGGGTCCAAGGTGACGCATTGGCTTACATCGTCGAGAAGCTGGAATGTTCCAACGTGTTCTCCGGTCAGCCAAAGCGCAGAAGGCCTATCTTCTCCTTGGCTGTGGATCGTTGTCCTAAGTAGCCAGTTGTTCGATTGCAGAATCAACGATCCAGGAGGGAGGTCTCTATCTCTACCGATCCGGAAGAAGCTTGCCTTCATAGCCATCCACATCTCCATTGCTGTCCTGGTCAGTCCAGGGCCTGCCTGCATCCTATCAGGGTGAAACGCGCACCTAAGACTTCCAGACCCCACGCAGCGCACTAGTTGATCGGATCGGCCCTGTGCCGGTAGTGGCTATCCACCATGACCATGGCGGACCACCCTACGAAGGCCACGACCAAGCCACAGACAGACGCATCACCGACCTCCAAAGGGTCCCGTCCTCATGCAGAAGGCTAAGTACGGATCCCACTTCGCAGTAGAGACTAGGCGGCTTAAACCTGCCAACCCTGATGCCGCCCCTGTGAGAGATCGATATCCCACACCCGTTCACTTACTTGCGGGTCTCTTTGCACATGTAGAGGTCGTACTGACTCTCATACCGGCAACCCACCCCACACTCGTAGTCGCCGAAGCCGAGGTCGTCGGCTTGCTCGTCCGACAACGACTCCTGGTGCTGCCGACGCGACGCTACCGCGGCGGACTGGCAATCTTCGAAGGTGGAGTACCGGCCAAAGATGGCCTTGTGAGCGTCTTCCGCAGCAAGGGATTTACCCGGCGGGTACACAATGCCGTCCACACCTCCGGCTCATTATGACAGGCTCTCAGCAGGGGCAATAACAATAGGGTGCGCGCGTGGCGTCTCATCGGCGGCTAGTAGCACCGGCCGCGAGGTCGGCCGGTGCGAACTTTGGCCCGGAAGGGACTAGGCTCAGTCTGCGCTCAAGCTCTTCAGGTAAGCGTCTGTTCCTTCCTTCTCCTTTGCAGCTTGATACTCTGCAAATGTCGAGGCTGCATTTACTGAATGGTGCAGGATGCGCTCAAAGTCTGGCCATTTCGCCCGGAGTGAAATAGCCCCCGTGGTCGGCGCTGGCGTGGCAATTGATTGCGAAGCTGCTGCGGCGAAGATTTCGCGGACGAGCTGCGGGTCGGTATTGGGGTGAATGTTTCCTGCATTCATGGCCTTCTCCTTGGTTGCCCCGGCCAATCCAGGGCCCAGCGCATCGTATCTCATGTACCCAATGGCTGGGGCTATGGTCAGGGCTCGTCCGGGTCGAACGTCTCTTCCGGATAGAACTTGACGATGGTTGCGACCCTTGGCGTTCCGTTAAGGGTCTGAATGTGTACGTCCACGACATAGGCCAAGTGCTGCCATGGGCGAGAGAACTCGTTCCCTTGGGCAAACATTTCTTCCATGATCGCGCTGTTCTCGAAAAGAACGCGCATCGGCTTGGAGCTGACTGACTCGATCTTAGCGCGGTTGCCAGTCTTTGACTTGGTGTCGAACTTGGCCTGATACCAGGTCATGACACGCTTCTTGTAAGTCGCTTCCTGAGGCTCTTCGATCTTCCCAATCTCTTTCTTGATTCGGTTCTGCATCCGTACGGCCTCGTTGGAACTGACCGTCAGAAGGTTGACCGTGTTCCCGTTCCCGGTAACGGATAGGTTCAACTGGGAGCCGCTGTCTTTCGCGATTGGCTCAATGATCGAGCTCCACTGCTTCAAATCGGATTTGCTCAGATCTTGGGGCTTGTCCGCGAGCTTCCCCTGTAGCCAAAGCGCTATTTCCTTGGCATTCGAAGCCCATTCCAGCAGAGATCCGCCAGACCACAGCAGCGGGATGAATGGAATAGCATTGGCGAACAGCTCCACGATGATGGAGCCCGACCTTACTTCTTTGATCAGCAGTTCGGTGCTGGGACGCTCGTCGGACGGGAACGAGTTCTCTATGAAGCTTTCGTACTGCTGGCTTATCGCCAACAGGGAAAGGGTCAGGTCAGTCAACGACACCGGAGTTCGGTTGTTGATCGTTACCTGCAGGCGGCTATCGTCTGCAAAAATTGCCTCATTGATGTCCATATCCCTCCCCCCCCCCCAGATCCACAATCTTAGCTGCTCAGTACGCAGCCACTTACGCGGCGATGAAGCCTAGCATCTATGGCGGAGCTCCGTGTCCGCCAAAGGCCCACCTACAGTCAGCCGGAGCTCGTCGCCGCCCGGTTTCTTCCTTCGCTGAGCCCCCCTTTTGGATCCCGGGAAAAGCTCGCGCGCGCGTACTGGCCGGAAAACTCCGATCTTGGGTTTGGCAAGCGATGGGCCAGATCTTTGACGAGAGCGCCCCCTCCCGCCTCGCCCCGACCCCAGCTGGGTCAGTTAGAAACCGGACTCTGCTTACGATGCTGGCCCCGTGGCCGGCGCCCGGTTCGTCGAAGGTGCTCATAGGTGCAGGGGTGCCCCGGTGCATACGCCGGACTAATGCAGGCAGCGGGCGACGACTCGGGCGCGTTGTCCTGCACCGGGATCTCGCCATACGCGGCTTCAATGGTCACTTCAGAAGCAGCCATGGATCACCCCCAGGCTGGCAGGAGATGCTGCGGCCAAAGCCAGAGCGGCGACAAACAGAGCCGTGCAGACCCTGTAGGTGTTTGCGTCGTCGTTGAGGGCGAGCCAGCGGTGGACTCGGACGAACGTAGTGGGGCGAGCAGCTCGCGGGGTGACTGCCGGCCGTTTTTCGGCCGAGCGCGCCCGTTCAGGCGCAACAGGTACAATGTTGCAGTCCATGATCGACTCTCCAATAGTCGGTTGTGGTAGGCCGAGCTAGGGGTTGCCGCCCCTTCCTCGGCCGCTTTGTTTATGCGGCTCTGCTTTTTGCTATGGCCCTCCTTAGAGGCCTCTCCAGTGGTTAGGCGCGCTTGGCCTTGAAGGCCAGCACGTTCGGTTCTGCAACGCGCAGCTTGTCGAGATAGTCAGACCAGGCCTGCATCATCTTCCGGCGTTCCGGCAGGTGAGTTGCGCGGTTGTAGGCCCGCCCAAGCGAATCCTTCACGGCATGCGCCAACTGATGCTCGATGTAGTCCGGGCGATAGCCAAGAACCTCGTCCAGCACCGTTCTCGCCATTGCTCGGAAGCCGTGGCCGACCATCGTGTCAGAGTCGAAGCCGAGATTTCGAAGCGCCGCGTTCATCGTGTTCTCGCTCATCGGCTTGAGCGCACTGCGCACGCCGGGGAAAACGAATTCGCTCCGCTTCGTATACGGGCAAAGCTCCTGCAGGACTTCGACGGCCTGGTCGGACAAAGGGACGATGTGCGCGGTTTTGGTCTTGCTGGTGACGTAGCGCCACTCGGCTGCATCCAGATTGATATCGGTCCATTTCGCTTGGCGCAGCTCGCCTGGATGCACGAACAGCATAGGGGCCAGCTTCAGCGCCGCTTGGGTAACCAAGGCTCCCTGATAGCCCCACAGCGCGCGGAGCAGATCACCAATGACTGCGGGGTCGGTCACGCTCGCAAAGTGCTTGGTCTGCGGCTGCTCGAGCGCCCCGGTCAGATCCTGGGCCGGATTCCGATCAGCACGCCCGGTGGCGATGGCATAGCGGAAGATTCGGCCGGCATGGGCCCTTGCGCGATGGGCGGTCTCTACTACGCCTCGCTGTTCCAGCTTCCTGAGCGCGGCCAGTAGAACCGGAGCAGTAATGTACCCGATAGGCAGATCCGCCAGCCCGGCCAGATCCTTCTCGATGGGCAGGATTTGCCCCGCCGCGCAGCAATGAGCGCAGGCGGTCGCGCTCGACGCGAGCAGCCTGCAGCGACATTGAGGGGTAGTCATCAAGCGTGACGATGCTGGCCTTGCCCAAGTAGCGATAGCGGTAACGCCAGACCTTGGCACCCGACGGGCGCACTTCGATGCACAAGCCGTTGGCGTCAGCCACACGGAAGGGACTGGCCTTCGGCTCGAGCGAGCGCAACTTGGTGTCGGTCAGCATGCGAGTCGAGCGCCTGTGAGTCGTCTAGGGGCGTCTAGCCCGCTGACACACAGCCTGACTCACTTTTTCGTGGATGCAAGTGGATGCCACTGAACACTGCTGGACGCCAGAACCGCCCTAAATCCACCAACACCAGGCTTCGCAAGACGTCCTTGGACCCCGATGGACGTCAATGTGGTGGGCCCACCAGGATTCGAACCTGGAACCAAAGGATTATGAGTCCTCTGCTCTAACCGTTGAGCTATAGGCCCGGATGCGTCCGGAGCGGGCGGGCGATGCGTCGGCCGCCGGCTTGGCGCCTCTGGCGTGCATGCAGAGGAAGGCGCCGAGACGGGCGTGAGTTTACCGGTCGGGGTGGTGGGCTGTCTGCCCGGGGCGGTAGACGGGGCCGAGAATTGCTCTCGGCCTGTGGGCGCAGCGAGCTGAGCACTAAGGATGCGCACCTGATCGGTGCGCATCCTTGGCATCTCGTGGGGTTGCGGCTAGGGTGCCGACAACAGGTCGGGAAAGCGTCGGGACTGAAGTCCCTCCCACAACAGCCGGCTTCTCTCCGAACAGCCAACTCTTTCCGCCCTCTCACCGCGGTTTCTTCTGCTTTCTCGTCCTACTCCTCGACCCCCAGCACCAGCACCGCTAGCGGCGGCACGGTCAGCACCAGTGACGCCGGATGGCCATGCGCGCCGACGTTCTCGGCGCGCACGCTGCCGCCGTTGCCGGTGTTGCTGCCGCCGTAGATCTCGCTGTCGGAGTTGAGCAGTTCACGCCAGCGGCCCGCGCGGGGGACGCCGATGCGGTAGCCGTGGTGCACCTGCGGGGTGAGGTTGGCCACCACCAGCAGCGGGGTGTCGCCGCTGCGGGCCTTGCGCAGGTAGGCGAACAAGCTGTTGCCGGCGTCGTCGCCGATGACCCAGGCGAAACCTTCCGGCTCGTCGTCGCGGGCGTGCAATGCGGGGTGTTCGGCGTAGAGGCGGTTGAGGTCGCGGACCAGGCGCTGGATGCCGCGGTGGTTGGGCTGGTCGAGCAGGTGCCAGGGCAGCGCGGCGTCGTGGTTCCACTCGGTGGGCTGGGCGATTTCGCAGCCCATGAACAGCAGTTTGCGTCCGGGGTGGGTGTACATGTAGCCGAGGTAGGCGCGCAGGTTGGCGAAGCGCTGCCAGTCGTCGCCGGGCATGCGTCCGAGCAGGGAGCGCTTGCCGTGCACCACTTCGTCGTGGGAGATGGGCAGCATGAAGCGCTCGGAATACGCGTAGACCATGCTGAAGGTCATCTCGCCGTGGTGGTAGCGGCGGTAGATCGGGTCCAGCTGGATGTAGTGCAGGCTGTCGTGCATCCAGCCCATGTTCCACTTGTAGTTGAAGCCCAACCCGCCGTGGGCGAGGTCGGCGGTGACGCCGGGCCAGGCGGTGGATTCTTCGGCAATGGTCATGGCGCCGGGCGCCTGGTCGGCCACCACCTGGTTGAGCCGGCGCAGGAAGGCGATGCTCTCATAGTTCTCGCGGCCGCCGTGGATGTTGGGCACCCACTCGCCGGCGTTGCGGCTGTAGTCGCGGTAGAGCATGGAGGCGACCGCGTCCACCCGCAGGCCGTCGACGTGGTAGCGCTGCAGGAACTCGAGCGCGCTGGCGATCAGGAAGCCGGAGACTTCACGACGGCCGTGGTTGTAGATGAGGGTGTTCCAGTCGCGGTGGAAGCCTTCGCGCGGGTCGGCGTGTTCGTACAGGGCGGTGCCGTCGAAGTGGGCCAGGCCGTGCGCGTCGGTGGGGAAATGCGCCGGCACCCAGTCGACGATGACGCCGATGTCCTCGCGGTGGCAGCGATCGACGAAGCGGGCGAAGCCTTCCGGGCTGCCGAAGCGCGCGGTCGGCGCGAACAGGCCCAGCGGCTGGTAGCCCCAGGAGCCGCCGAACGGATGCTCGGTGACCGGCAGCAGTTCGATGTGGGTGAAGCCCATGTCGGCCACGTAGGGAATCAGCCGCTCGGCCAGCGCGTCCCAGTCGAGCAGGCTGCCGTCGTCGGCATGCATCCACGAGCCGGCATGCACTTCGTACACGCTGATCGGCGCCTGCGGGGCATGGCGGCGCGCGCGGGTGGCCATCCAGGCGTCGTCGCGCCAGGAGAACGGCGCGGGGTCGGCGACGATGGAGGCGGTGCCGGGGGCCAGCTCGGCCTGGCGCGCGACCGGGTCGGCCTTGGCCGGCAGCTCTTCGCCGCGCGGGCCGCGCAGGGCGAACTTGTAGCGGGCACCGGGGCCGACGCCCGGCACGAACAGTTCCCACACGCCGGCCTGGTGACGCAGGCGCATCGGGTGGCGGCGCGCGTCCCAGCTGTTGAAGTCGCCGATCACCGCCACGCGCGAGGCATTGGGCGCCCAGACCGCGAAGCGGGTGCCGCGCTCGCCGTCGACCTCGACCACGTTGGCGCCCAGCGCATCGGCCAGCTGCAGATGATGGCCTTCGGCGATCAGGTGCAGGTCGAAGTCGCTGAGCTGCGGGCCGAAGGCGTAGGCGTCGGCGGTGTCCTGCTCGCCGCCCGGCCAGCGGATGCGCAGGCGGTAGCGGCCCTCCTGCGGAAGTTCGGCGTGGAAGAAGCCTTCCGGCCCCTGGCGCAGGGGCACTTCGCTCCCGTCCTCCAGCACTGCCAGCACCGCATCGGCGCCCGGCTGGTAGCTGCGCAGCACCCGCGCGTCGCCGAGGCGGTGCGCGCCCAGCACGGCGAACGGGTCGCCGTGGCGGGCGGTGGCAAAGGCGCGCTGCGTCGCGTCGTCCCAGACGTGGACGGCATCACTCATCGAATCGACTCCTGGGGCGCGGGAAAGCGGTCGAGTATGCGCAACAGTCCCTGTATGGGCACCATGATCCATGCCGGGCGGTTGGCGGCCTCGTAGCGAATTTCGTAGCAGGCCTTCTCGATCAGGAAAAGCAAGGTGGTGGCCTCGAACGCGGCCGGTGCCACCCATGGGTGCGGACTGGCGTCGAGCACGCCGCGATAGGCGGCCAGGAACGCGGCGCTGGCGCGACTGCGGAACGCGGCCAGGAACGCCTCCTGCGCGGTGTCCAGGCCCGCGCCCACACGCGCGGCGGTGCCCTCCTCGCCGCGCGCGGACACTTCGCTGGCGTAGTCGAGCGAACGCAGGAAGCCGGCCACGTCATGCAGCGGGCTGGCCTTGGCGCGGCGTTCGTCCAGCGACTTGGCCGGCTCGCCTTCGAAGTCGATCAGCACCACGTCGTCGAACGCGACCAGGATCTGGCCGAGGTGGAAATCGCCATGCACGCGGGTCAGCAGCGCACCGGACAACAGCGACGGTGCCTGCTGCAGCCAGGCGTCCAGGCGCGCACGCTCGGCCAGCAGGCTGTCCATCGCGGCATGTTCGGCCGGGTCGTCGTTGGCGTCGCGATGCGCCAGCAAGGTGTCCCACATGGCCTGCACCTCGTGCACCACGCCGTCCACCACCTGCTGCGCGGCGGCCGCGTCCACCGGCTGCGGCGCGAAGGCGGGCGCGTCGGTGGGTTGCGCCAGCACCGCGTGCAGTTCGGCCAGGCGCCGGCCGACCAGGGCGGCGAAGGCGTCGTAGCCGGCCACACTCTCCAGCCGCGCGGCATCGTCCTGGGCGGCGTCGTATTCCTCGGCACCGCGTGACAAGTGGTCCAGCGTCCAGCGCCAGGCATCGCCCTGGTTGCGCACGAAGCCCTGCAGCAGGGCCAGCGTGGTCTCGCTGCCGTCGGCCTCCACGCGGGCGACATGGCCCAGCAGCGGCGCCGCGTTGGCATAGCCCAGCGCGGTGAGGCGCTCGCCGATCTCGATCTCCGGGTTGATGCCGGCCGACACGCGACGCAGCAGCTTGAACACCGCTGCGTCGCCGACGATCAGCGAGCTGTTGCTCTGCTCCGCCGACAACCAGCGGATCTCCGGGTCGGTGGGGATGTCCACGCGCTGCAGCGCCGGCGTCGGGCAGAAGCGGATGCGCTCCGCGGTCGCCTCGGCGCCGGCCTCGCCGTCCACGCGCAGTTCCGCCTTGTCGCGCAGCGCGGCGAGCATGCTCAGGGTGAAGGGCTTCAGCGCGAAGGCATCGGTCAGGTAGCCCACCTCGCGGCCGTGGCGCACGCGCGCCAGTGCCAGTTGTTCGGCCAGTACGCTCGGCTGCTCGCGCTCCCAGACGATGCCCAGCGGCAGGATGTAGCGCTCGTGCGCGCCATCGTCCAGCTCCGCCTCGATCTCCAGCAGGGTCAGGCCGTCGCCGCCTGACAGCGGCGTGCGCCGCGCGATGCGCACGCTGCGCAGCGCGCGATCCTTGGCCGCGAACCAGCGCCGGGTGGTGAGCCACGCCGGCAGGATGTCGCGCTCCAGCGTCGGCAGATGCGCCTGCAGGCCGGCGCTGTCCACGGTGCTGCGCAGCACCAGGGTCTGGTAATCCGGCAGCGGCACCGGCGCCGGCACGTGCCAGTCCGGCAACGTCGCATTGCCGACCAACTGGAAGGCGTAGAACCCGAACGCCGGCACGGTAAGCAGATAGGTCAGGCGCCCGATCGGCGGGAAGCTGCCGCCACCGAGGATGTCCACCGGCACCCGGCCCTCGAATTCGGACAGGTCCAGTTCCACCGCCTGCAGCGTGTGCGAGAGGTTGGCCACGCACAGCACGGTCTCGTCCTCGTGGCAGCGCAGGTAGGCGAGCAGGCGGCGATTGCCGGGATACAGGAAGCGCAGCGTGCCGCGACCGAACGCGCGGTAGCGCTTGCGCACCGACAGGATGCGCCGGGTCCAGGTCAGCAGCGAATACTGGTCGCGCTGCTGCGCCTCCACGTTCACCGCCTGGAAGCCGTACAGCGGATCCATGATCGGCGGCAACACCAGCGCCGCGGGATCGGCACGCGAGAAGCCGCCATTGCGGTCGATCGACCACTGCATCGGCGTGCGCACGCCATCGCGATCGCCGAGATGGATGTTGTCGCCCATGCCGATTTCGTCGCCGTAGTACAGCACCGGCGTGCCGGGCATGCTCAGCAGCAGCGAGGTCATCAGTTCGATGCGGCGGCGGTCGCGCTCCAGCAGCGGCGCCAGGCGACGGCGGATGCCGAGGTTGATGCGCGCGCGGCGATCGGCGGCATAGGTCTGCCACAGGTAGTCGCGCTCGGAGTCGGTGACCATCTCCAGGGTCAGCTCGTCGTGGTTGCGCAGGAAGATCGCCCACTGGCAGCTCTCCGGGATCTCCGGGGTCTGGCGCATGATGTCGGTGATCGGGAACCGGTCCTCGCGCGCGATCGCCATGTACATGCGCGGCATCAGCGGGAAGTGGAACGCCATGTGGCATTCGTCGGCGTTCTCGCCAAAGTACTGCTGGGTGTCTTCGGGCCACATGTTGGCCTCGGCCAGCAGCATGCGGTCGGGGTATTCGGCATCGAGCGTAGCGCGGATGCGGCGCAGGATGGCGTGGGTCTCGGGCAGATTCTCGTTGGAAGTACCGTCGCGTTCGATCAGGTACGGCACCGCGTCCAGGCGCAGGCCGTCGACGCCCAGGTCCAGCCAGAAGCGCATCACTTCCAGCACCGCTTCCAGCACCGCCGGGTTGTCGAAGTTCAGGTCCGGCTGGTGCGAGTAGAAGCGGTGCCAGAAGTATTGGCCGGCCTCCGGATCCCAGGTCCAGTTGGACTTCTCGGTGTCGCAGAAGATGATGCGGGTGCCGGCGTAGTCCTGGTCGCTGTCCGACCACACGTAGAACGCGCGTTCCGGCGAGCCGGCCGGGGCCATGCGCGCCCGCTGGAACCACGGATGCTGGTCGGAGGTGTGGTTGATCACCAGTTCGGTGACGATGCGGATGCCGCGCGCGTGCGCCTGCTCCACGAAGCGCTGGAAGTCGGCGATGCTGCCGTAGTCAGGATGCACCGCCATGTACTCGGCGATGTCGTAGCCGTCGTCGCGGCGCGGGCTGGGGTAGAACGGCAGCAGCCAGATCGTGTCCACGCCCAGGTCGGCGATGTAGTCGAGCTTGGAGATCAGCCCGGGAAAGTCGCCGATGCCGTCGTCGTTGGAGTCGAAGAACGACTTGACGTGCACCTGGTAGATGATCGCGTCCTTGTACCAGCGCGCATCGCCGGCCGGTGCGCGCGGCTCGAGTTGGGGGGACGACGGCGCGGCAACATTCATGCAGGGGCTCCGGCGCGGATGCGCCACAGGGAGAACGGCCGCGACGGGTCGAGGCGGATGTGTTGGGTCTTGCCGTACCAGGTGAAGTCGTGGCCGTCCCACAGGTCGCGCACGGCGACGCTGGCATGGTCGGGCAGGCCCAGCTCCCACAGCGGCACTTCGATCTCCGCGTTCTGCGGCGCATACGGGTCCAGGCTCACCGCCACCAGCACCAGGCTGCGGCCGCGTGCCAGGTGCGCGGCGTCGAGGAACTTGCCGAAGTACAGCACCTGTTCGTTGTGCGCCACGTAGAAGCGCGTGCCCAGGTGCGACTGCAGTTCCGGATGCTGGCGGCGCAGCAGGTTGAGGCGGGTGATCTCCTCGACGATGTCGCCCGGGGCGCGCTCCGGCCACACGCGCAACTGGTACTTCTCCGAGTCCAGGTACTCCTCCTTGCCCGGCAGCGGCGTGGCCTCGCACAGCTCGAAGCCCTGGTACATGCCCCACAGCCCGGACAGCGTGGTCGCCAGCGCGGCGCGGATCAGGTGCCCGCTGCGGCCGCTGTGCTGCAGGAACAGCGGATTGATGTCCGGCGTGTTGACGAAGAAGTGCGGGCGGAAGCACTCGCTGGGCGCGCCGCTGTTGAGTTCCTCGATATAGGCCTGCAACTCGGCCTTGTGCTGGCGCCAGGTGAAGTAGGTGTAGGACTGCGAGAAGCCGACCTTAGCAAGCCGGTACATCGGCTTGGGCCGGGTGAAGGCCTCGGACAGGAACACCACCTGCGGATGGCGCCCGCGCACCTCGGCGATCAACCATTCCCAGAACGGGAACGGCTTGGTGTGCGGGTTGTCGACGCGGAACAGGGTGACGCCTTCGTTGACCCAGAACAGCACGGCATCGCGCAGCGCGTTCCACAGCGCCGGCACCGCGCCGCTGGCGTAGAAATCGACGTTGACGATGTCCTGGTACTTCTTCGGCGGGTTCTCCGCGTACGGGATGGAACCGTCGGCGCGCCAGGTGAACCAGTCGGGGTGGTCGCGCAGCCACGGATGGTCCGGCGCGCACTGGATGGCGAAGTCCAGGGCCAGTTCGAGGCCGTGCTCGGCCGCGGCGGCACGCAGGCGGCGAAAACCGTCGAGCCCACCCAGCTCGGGATGCACCTCGGTATGCCCGCCCTCGGCCGAGCCGATCGCATACGGGCTGCCGGGCTCGCCCGGCTCGGCGGTCACGGCGTTGTTGCGGCCCTTGCGGTTCTTCTCGCCGATGGGATGGATCGGCGGCATGTACAGCACGTCGAAACCCATCGCCTGGATGTGCGGCAGCCGCGCGATCACGTCGTCGAAAGTGCCGTGGCGCTGCGCATCGCCGCTCTGCGAGCGCGGGAACAGTTCGTACCAGCTGGCGAAGTGCGCGGCGCGGCGTTCGGCCTCGACCCGGAAGGTCATCGGGTACTCGGTGCGGAACGGTTTGGCATCGGCGCGCGCCATCGCCTCGGCGGTGTCCGGTTCGAGCAACAGCTGCGCCTTCTCGGCCAGGTCGTCGGTGCGGGCGATGCGGGTGGCGATGGCCTTCAGCCGCGTGGCCAGCGCGCCGCGGCTGCGCGCGCGCGCGGCCTCGACCTGGGCCAGCGCCTCCTGCACGTCCACCGGCAGCAGGGTACCGGCGGCGCGCTTCTTCTCCAGGTCGGCATGGGTGGTGGCGTAGACGTCGCGCCAGGCCTCGATGCGGAACTCGTAGCGGCCCAGGCGCTGCAACGGGAACTCGCCACGCCAGCGGTCGTTGCCGAGCGCGCGCATCGGCGCGCTCGACCAGGTGCGCGCGTCGGCGGCGCGCCACAGCAGCGCCACGGCAATGCGGTCGTGGCCGTCGCAGAACGCATCGGCTTCCACGCACACACGGTCGCCGACCGTGCGCTTGACCGGGAAGCGCCCGTCGTCGACCGACGGCGTCACCGCCTCGATGCACACCCGCGCCTCGCCTGCGGCGACCTCGGCGGGGGTGCGCGCCCGTGCCGCGGTCAGCACCGGGCGCGCCGGCAGACTGCGATAGATGCGTACCTCGCCCGCTTCCAGGGTGCCGCCCTGCTCGCCCTGGATCGGCTCGCCGTGGTCGCTGAGCAGGCCCTCGCTGTCGCCGAGCAGGCGCAGCAACGCCGGCCCCGGCACCGGCAGCAGGTGGTCGCGGTCGCTGTTGAGCAGCACCAGCCACGGCGCCGCGTCCAGCGGTTCCACTGCGACTGCGGTCAGCGCGCCGTCGCGCAACAGCGGGCGCAGGCGCAGCGATGCGGTAGCGTCGGGCAGCGATGCGGCCGGCGTGGACGCGTCGTCCTCGGCCGTGCCGTGCTGCGCAGGCGCGGACTGCGCGTGTTCGGTCGGTGTGTCCTGCGCGGCGATCGCCCAAGCCCCGCCGAAGGCGGCCGCCAGGCGCTGCCGCTGCGCGCGCGGCAAGGGCAATGGCGTCTCCGTCGGCGTCCCGGCATCGACCGTGGCGACCACGCAGCGCGCCAGCGCGCGCAGGGCGCTGTCCTCATCGAAGAACCAGTCGCCACGGCCGTCCCACCAGGCCAGCGAGGAGAACGCGGCATCGAAACCGGCGCCGCCCAGGCCGCGCAAGGCGTCCAGGCCCAAGCCGGGCGTCCACGCCAGCAGCCGCGCGTGCGGCGCCTGCGCATGGACCTCGCCGATCAGCCTGCGCCACAACGGCGCCGGGATGCGCTCGGGCTGCAGCACGCGGAAGCCGGCCACGCCACTGCGCAGCCAGTCGACCAGGCGCGTGCTCCACCATTGCGCCAGGCCCGCGCCTTCTTCCGCGGAGGCGAAGCGGCCCACCGCGATGTCTGGCGCGGCGCGTTCGGCGCGCGGGTCCGGCAGCGCCGAGCTGCGCGCGCGGAACCAATGCGGATGCTCCTGCAGCAGGCGGCTACCGCCGCCGATTTCGTCGATACGCAGATCCAGCACCACCCGCAGGCCGTGCCGTTCGGCATGCTGGAGCCACTTGCGCAACTGCGCCTGACCTGCGGCGTCGTCGGCCGCAGGATCGTGCAGGCGTCCGTCCGCGTCCTGCGCGAACGGACTGGGCAAGACGATGTGATCGCAGCCCTGTGCCTGCGCCGCCGCCATGGCCGCGTCGAGCGCGGTCGCATCGTGAAGAGGAAAGGGAGACAGCAGGCAGACATGCATTCGGAAGATCCCGTTCGACGAATGAGAAGGACACGTCGCCTCTGCGCGCCGTTGCCGGCAGCGCCGATCGCGCCGTCGCATGGCAACGGCGCCGGAACGGAATGGGCCTGCACGCGGGTGCGCTTCAAGAACGCGCAACGGTGCCGGCGCACCCGGTCCGCGCGATGCGATGCAGCCGCGCCACAAGACCACGAACGCCGCAAATGGAATGTGTGGATGACATTAAATACGCGTGCATGTGACGCGACGCGATGTGACGATGTGTGGCCAAGCACGTTGCGCGGCTGCATGCGCAATGCAGGTCATGCCGAATATTCACGCGATGCTGACGCTCGCGCTTGGATCGCGCACGAAGCCACAGTGCAGCGTAGAAGCCTCGGCCCTCATCCAGGCACAGACTCATGCCGGTGCGGCTTCGACGCATCTCTGAACCTGCTGCCACCAAACTCCACCCGGATGCCGCTGGCCCCATTGGAGTCAACTGTCATGCTGCCGCGACGCGCGAAGTGCTGTGCTTTCCGATGGCGCAACGCGTCGGGACTGAAGTCCCTCCCACAGTGCACTCGGCAGGCTCGCCGTAAGCCCCTCTGGGGGCGGCGCCAGCCGCGACAGCGCTTGACCGAGAATGCCCTGTCGCGGCTGAAGCCCCTCCTACAGGACATCTTCCGGAGCAGGTGGAGCGCCCTTCACTCGCTCATCGAATAGGCGCGTTCGGCGCCCGCCGCCGCCCAGGCGGTGTTGGGCGTGGCCTGCAGGGTGAAGCGCAGTTCGCCGCCGGCCATGAGTTCCTCGTGGCGCAGGAACGCGCGGTTCAGCGGCCGCCCGTTGAGGGTGACGTTGCCGACGTAGGGATGCGCATCGTCCAGGCCGTCGGCGATCACCGTGAAGCGCTTGCCGTTGGGCAGCGCCAGGGTGGCGCGCGGCAGGAACGGGCGGCCGAGGATGTACTGGTTGCTGGCCGGCGCCACCGGGTAGAAGCCCAGCGCGGTGAACACGTACCAGGCCGACATCTGCCCCATGTCATCGTTGCCGGCCAGGCCGTCCGGGCGCGCGGCGTACTGGCTGCGCATGATCTGCTGCAGCCGCGCCTGGGTGCGCCACGGCTGCCCGGCGTAGGCATACAGATAGGCGACGTGGTGGCTGGGCTCGTTGCCGTGCGCATACCAGCCGATCAGGCCGGTGATGTCCTCCATGTGCGCGAACACCTTGGGATCGACCTTGGCGTCGAACACCTGGTCCAGCCGCGCCAGCAGCTTGTCGTCGCCGCCGTGCGCACGCGCCAGGCCGGCCACGTCCTGCGGCACGTACCAGGAGTACTGCCAGGCGTTGCCTTCGGTGTAGTCGGTACCGTAGCCGCTGGCGTCCGGATCGAACGGGGTGCGGAAGCTGCCGTCGCGCTTGCGCGCGCGCATGAAGCCGGTGCCCGGGTCGAAGGCGTTGCGCCAGTTGCCGGCGCGCTTGGCGAAGGCGGCGGCGACCTCGGTGCGGCCCATGTCCTGCGCCATGCGCGCGATGGTCCAGTCGTCGAAGGCGTATTCCAGGGTCTTGGAGGCGGCCTCGCCTTCCTCGTCGATCGGCACGTAGCCCAGGTCGCGGTACTGGGCGATGCCGTCGTAGGGGCCGTAGTTGGCGCTGGCCACCATGGCCTCGAGCGCGGCGTCGGTGTCGTAGCCGCGGATGCCCTTCATGTACGCGTCGGCGATCACCGGCACCGCGTGGTAGCCGATCATGCACCAGGTCTCCAGGCCGTGGAACGCCCACACCGGCAGCACGCCGTAGGGACTTTCGCGCTGGTGCGCGAGCAGCGAGTTGACGATGTCGTTGGTGCGTTGCGGCGGCTGCACGATGGTCAGCAGCGGATGCAGCGCGCGGTAGGTGTCCCACAGCGAGAACGTCGAGTAGTGGGTGTAGCCCTGCGCCTGGTGCACGGCGTTGTCCGGCCCGCGGTAGCGGCCGTCGCTGTCCATGAACAGGGTCGGGCCGAGCAGGCTGTGGTAGAGCGCGGTGTAGAACTGGGTGCGCTGGGTGGGCGGCGCATCCACCTCCACCGCGCCCAGCGCCTGCGCCCATTGCGCACGTGCCGCGCGGCGCACGCCATCGAAATCCCAGCCCGGCACTTCGGCGTCGAGATTGGCGATGGCGCTGTCCTCGCTGACCGGCGAGATCGCCACCTTGACCAGCAGCGGCCCGCGCAGGGCGTCGCCGAAGTCGAACGACCCCACCAGTTGCCGGCCTTCGATCTGCGCGCGCTGGGCAGGGTCGTTGTCGCCCGGCGGCGGGAAGCCCTTGTAGGGGATGTCCTGCTCGGTGTTGTGGAAGGCGTGGCCGCGCAGCGGCTGCGAGAAGCGCAGGGCGAAGTACAGCTGCCGCCCCGGCGCCCAGCCGCGGGTCTCGCGGAAGCCGGTGACGGTGCCGTCGGCGCGCAGGCGCAACCGCGACCAACTGATCTTGCCCGGGTAGTCGTACAGGCTGGTACGCAGGTCCAGCAGCACGTGCGCCGGCTGGCCGGCCGGGTAGCTGTAGCGGTGCACGCCGACGCGGGCGCTGGCAGTGAGTTCGGCGCGGACCTTGTAGTCGTCCAGGGTCACCGCGTAGTAGCCCGGCTCGGCGCGCTCGTCGTCGTGGCGGAAGCGCGCGCTGTAGCCGCTGCCGGGCGTGTCCGGGTCGCCACGCTCCAGCCGCACCGCGCCGCTGATCGGCATCAACAGCACGTCGCCCAGGTCGGAGTGGCCGGTGCCGGAGAAATGCGTGTGCGAGAAGCCGACCAGGCTGCGGTCGTCGTAGCGGTAGCCCGCCGCCCAGCCGTAGGCTTCCTTGCGCGGCTGGATGCGCGTGTCCGGGCTCAACTGGACCATGCCGAACGGCACCGTGGCGCCGGGATAGGTGTGGCCCTCGCCGCCGGTACCGATGAAGGGATCCACCGCCGCGACCGCACGCTCGCCGGCGGTGGCGCCGATTGCAGCGGCGGCGGACGCGATCGGCCATAGCGCGGCCAGCAGCAGTGCGGCAGCGCCGCCCAGCATCCTCGAGCTGCGCATGGCAGGCTCCCCGTATCGAATCGATCCAAACGGATAGCACAAAGCCCGGGGAATGCCTTGCTGCACTGCAAAATGCGCATCCGATGACGACAGCGCAGGATGAGCGACCTTTTGAACCGGTCTAATGCGCCGTGGCGCCGTCTCCCGCCGACAAACGCGTCACCGTGTCCGACATCGCCGCCGCCTGCGGCGTGTCGCGGGCGACCGTGTCGCTGGTGCTGCGCAACAGCCCGCTGGTGCACGCGGACACGCGTGCGCGGGTGGCGGCGGAGATCGCCCGCCAGGGCTACGTCTACCACCGCGGCGCGGCCAGCCTGCGCGGCCGCGCGTCCAATGCGGTGGCGCTGGTGGTCAACGACCTGGCCAATCCGTTCTTCGCCGAATTCGCCGGCGGCGTCGACGCGGCGCTGGCCGAGGCCGGCTACGTGATGCTGATGGGCAGCACCGGCGAGTCGCCGGCGCGCCAGCAGACCGTGCTGGCCTCGCTGATCGAACACCAACCGGCGGCGATGATCCTCTCGCCCACCGAGAACACCGACGCGGCGCGGCTGCGCCAGTTGCTGGGACCACGCCTGCCGGTGCTGTTGTTCAACCGCGCGCTGGACGGCGACTGGCCGCTGCTGGCGCTGGACAACCGTCGCGGCGCGCGCCTGGCCACCGAGCACCTGCTGGCGCAGGGCCACCGCGCCATCGCCTTCTTCGGTGGACACCGCCAGTCCAGTTCCTGCGCCGAGCGCCGCGCCGGCTATCGCGAGGCGCTGGCCGCCGCCGGCATCGCGGTCGACCCGGCGTGGCTGATCGAGTGCGCGCCGACCCGGCTGGAAGCCGCGCGCCAGGCCGGTGCGCTGTGCGCGCGCGACCCGCTGCCGACGGCGCTGGTCTGCTACAACGACGTGGTCGCGCTGGGCCTGGCCAGCGGCCTGGCCGAACGCGGCCGCGTGGCCGGCCGCGACTACGCGCTGATCGGCTTCGACGACATCCCCGAGGCCGCCGTCGCCACCCCGCCGCTGTCCACCGTCGCCGTCGCCCCGCGCGAGCGCGGCATGCAGGCCGCGCGCCTGGTGCTGGACGCGCTGCGCCACCGCCAGGCCCTGCCTGCGCTTACCATCGCCCCCGCCCGGCTGTGCCTGCGTGCCAGCAGCCGGGTCGCCCTCTCGCCCGTTCCCGGAGTCGCTGCATGAGCCGTCGCCCGCTGTCCAACACCGCCGCCATCGCGGTGGTCAGCATGATCTTCTTCACCTGGGGCGGCCTGACCAGCCTCAACGACGTGTTGATCCCGCATCTGAAAGCCGTGTTCCAGATGAACTACGCGCAGTCGATGCTGATCCAGTTCACCTTCTTCGGCGCCTACTTCCTGATGTCGGTGCCGGCCGGCGCGGTGGTGTCGCGGGTCGGCTACAAGGCCAGCATCGTCATCGGCCTGGTGGTGGCGGCGATCGGCGCGGCGATGTTCTACCCCGCCGCGCGCCTGCCTTCCTACCCGCTGTTCCTGACCGCGCTGTTCGTGCTGGCCAGCGGCATCACCCTGCTGCAGGTGGCGGCCAACCCGTACATCAGCCTGATCGGCGCGCCGGAGAAGGCGCCGAGCCGGCTCAACTTCGCGCAGGCGCTGAACTCGCTGGGCACCACCGTGTTCCCGTGGCTGATCGGCCCGCTGATCCTGGCCGGCGCGGTGCTCGGCGCCGACCAGCTGGCGGCGATGAATCCCGCACAGTTGTCCGCCTACCGCATCGAGCAGGCGCGCTCGGTGGAAATCCCCTACCTGATGCTGGCCGGCGGCCTGCTGTTGCTGGCGGTGTTCGTGCTGGTGATGCGGGTGCCGTCGCTGCGCGAGGACAACGATGCCGGCGCCGAATCGCAGCACCGTTTCGCCGACGCGCTGCGCCACCCGCACCTGCTGTGGGGCGTGGTGGCGATCTTCATGTACGTGGGCGCGGAAGTGTCGATCGGCAGCTTCCTGATCAACTACATCTCCGGCCCCACCACCGGCGGCCTGACCGAAGCCGATGCCAGCGGCTACCTGCCGTTCTACTGGGGCGGCGCGATGGTCGGCCGCTTCGCCGGCGCGGCGCTGCTGCAGTTCGTCCCGGCGCGCAAGCTGCTGGCGACCTTCGCCGGCATCGCCTCGCTGCTGCTGATCGCCACCATGCTCAGCACCGGCCATGTGGCGATGTGGAGCGTGATCGCGATCGGCCTGTTCAACTCGATCATGTTCCCGACCATCTTCACCGTGGCCATCGAGCGCCTGGGCGTGCTCACCAGCAAGGCCTCCAGCCTGCTGATCATGGGCATCGTCGGCGGCGCCATCGTGCCGCTGGCGCAGGGCGCGCTGGCCGACGCCATCGGCATCCAGCACGCCTTCGTGATCCCGCTGCTGTGCTACGCCTACATCGTCTGGTACGGCCTGCGCGGCTCGCGCCTGTCGCCGGACCTGGCGGCGGCCGCGCCCGCCACCGCGCCGACCGCGCGCGTGATGCACTGATCCTTTCCCGGCACGGCTGCGGCCCACACGCCGCCGCCGTGCGCCGCTGTCCTCCCCTCTCTCACCCAGCTCGCCAGCCAACCGCATGAACCTGCCCGCCACGCCCCTGCCCGACTTCGCCGACGCCGCCGTCCTGCGCGCACACATCGCCGACACCATGGCCTTCTACCACCCGCGCGCGATCGACCCGGCGGGCGGCTTCTTCCACTACTTCCGCGACGACGGCAGCGTGTACGACGCCGGCCATCGCCACCTGGTCAGCAGCACCCGCTTCGTCTTCAACTACGCGATGGCCGCGATCGAATTCGCCGACTCGGCGCTGGCCGCCGAGTACCTGGACGCCGCGCGCCACGGCCTGCGCTACCTGCGCGAGGTGCACCGCGATAGCGCCAGCGGCGGCTACGTGTGGACCCTGCGCGACGGCGTGGCCGAGGACCGCACCCAGCACGCCTACGGCGCCGCCTTCGTGCTGCTGGCCTACGCCACCGCGAAGAAGGCCGGCCTGGATACCGACGCGTGGATGGACGAGACCTGGCAGCTGCTGGAAACCCGCTACTGGGATGCCGCCGCCGGCCTGTACCGCGACGAGGCGACGCCGGAGTGGACGTTCTCCAGCTACCGCGGCCAGAACGCCAACATGCACCTGTGCGAAGCGTTGATCGCCGCCTACGAGGCCAGCGCCGAGCCGCGCTACCTGCAGCGCGCGCTGCTGCTGGCCGACCACATCACCCGCCGCCAGGCGGCGTTGGCCGGCGGCCTGGTGTGGGAGCACTACGACGCGAACTGGCAGGTGGACTGGGACTACAACCGCGACAACCCCAAGCACCTGTTCCGGCCGTGGGGCTTCCAGCCCGGCCACCAGGTCGAGTGGTCCAAGTTGCTGGTGTTGCTGCACGGGCACCTGCAGGCCGCCACCGGCACTGCGGCGGACTGGCTGCTGCCGACCGCGCGGCACCTGTTCGACACCGCCTTGGCGCACGGCTGGGACGCGCAGCATGGCGGCATCGTCTACGGCTTCGCCTCCGGCACCGAAGAGGCGCCGGTGGTCGGCGTGCCCGACGTGGCCGCGGCGCCGACCTACTTCTGCGACGACGACAAGTACTTCTGGGTACAGGCCGAAGCGATCGCCGCCGCGGCGCGGCTGCTGGCCGCCACTGGCGATGCCACGTATCGCGCCGCCTACGACAAACTCTGGGCCTACTCCTGGGAGCACCTGGTCGACCACCGCTACGGCGCCTGGTTCCGCATCCTCAGCCGCGACAACCGCAGCTACAGCGACGAGAAGAGCCCGGCCGGCAAGACCGACTACCACACCATGGGTGCCTGCCATGATGTGCTGGCGGTGATGCGGGGTAGCCAGGCGTTCGCGTAGGCGAATGCCACCCGCACAGAGGTGCAGCGATCCTGCGCCCCTGTTGCCCGTTGTAGGAGCGGCTTCAGCCGCGACCAGGCGTTCCCGGTAAAGCCCGGTCGCGGCTGAAGCCGCTCCTACAACGGCCGGGCGGCGGCGCCGCGTCACATGGCAACATCCACACGCAAGGTAGCGGCTCACTCCTCCACCCACAAAAAAGCCCCGCATCTGGCGGGGCTTTTTCGTTGCCGCGAACCGCGCTCGATCAGTCGATGTCGAGGAAGCTGCGCAGCTGTTCCGAGCGGCTCGGGTGACGCAGCTTGCGCAGCGCCTTGGCCTCTATCTGGCGGATGCGCTCGCGGGTCACGTCGAACTGCTTGCCGACTTCCTCGAGGGTATGGTCGGTGTTCATGTCGATGCCGAAGCGCATGCGCAGCACCTTGGCTTCCCGCGGGGTGAGGCCGGCGAGCACGTCGCGCACGGTCTCGGACAGGTTGATGTTGGTGGTGTTCTCGATCGGGGACTCCACGTTGGTGTCCTCGATGAAGTCGCCCAGATGCGAATCCTCGTCGTCGCCGATCGGGGTTTCCATCGAGATCGGCTCCTTGGCGATCTTCATCACCTTGCGGATCTTGTCCTCCGGCATGTCCATTTCCTTGGCCAGCTCCTCCGGCGTGGCCTCGCGGCCGTACTGCTGGAGCATCTGCCGGGAAATGCGGTTCAACTTGTTGATCGTTTCGATCATGTGCACCGGGATGCGGATGGTGCGCGCCTGGTCGGCGATCGAGCGGGTGATCGCCTGGCGGATCCACCAGGTGGCGTAGGTCGAGAACTTGTAGCCGCGGCGGTACTCGAACTTGTCCACCGCCTTCATCAGGCCGATGTTGCCTTCCTGGATCAGGTCGAGGAACTGCAGGCCGCGGTTGGTGTACTTCTTGGCGATAGAGATCACCAGGCGCAGGTTGGCCTCGACCATTTCCTTCTTGGCCTTGCGCGCCTTGGCTTCGCCGTAGGCCATGGCGCGGCTGATTTCCTTCAGCTCGGCCAGGCTCAGGTAGGTGGCCTGCTCCACCGCGACGGTGGCTTCCTGCTCGGCGATGATCTGGTCCTTGACGTCGCGCAGCGCCGAGGACCATTTCTGCTTGCGCTTGAGCGCGTCGTCGACCCAGGCCACGTTGGTCTGGTTGCCTTCCCAGGAACGGATGAAGTCCTTGCGCGGCATGCGCGCCACGTGGGTGGCCAGATGCAGCACGCGACGCTCGTGGTCCTTGACCTGGGCCATGGTGTCGCGCAGCTTGCGCACCAGCACGTCGGTCAGCGGCAGCGGCAGCTTCAGGGTGACGAACACCTCGGCGATGTCGTTGCGCAGCTTGGTGACCAGCTTGTGCTCGGCGCCATTCTTGGCGTGGGCCTTCTTGAACTTGGCGTACTCGGTGGCCAGCACGTCCATGCGCCGCGCGACCTCGGCCGGGTCCGGACCGGTCGGGCCGGCGTCCTCTTCGGCGGTGTCGACGTCGTCGTCGTCATCCTCGTCGGCATCGGCATCGGCGGCGCTGTCGTCGTCGGACACCGCGACCGGCGGCGCCGGCTCTTCCTCGATCAGGTCGTTGAAGCCGACCACGATCTCGGCCAGGCGCTTCTTGCCTTCCTTGTGCTGTTCGTAGTCCTCGAGCAGGGTCTCCACCGCCAGCGGGAACGCGCCCAGCGCGGCCTGCACCTGGCCGAGGCCTTCCTCGATGCGCTTGGCGATGGCGATCTCGCCTTCACGGGTCAGCAGTTCTACTGTGCCCATCTCGCGCATGTACATGCGCACCGGATCGGTGGTGCGGCCGCCCTCGGTGTCGAGCGCGGTCAGCGCCGCGGCGGCTTCTTCGGCCGCGGTGTCGTCGACTTCGCGGTTGCCGGTGTTGCCGTCGTTGAGCAACAGGGTTTCGGCATCGGGCGCAACTTCATGGACATCGATGCCCATGCCGTTGATCATGCCGATGATGTCTTCGATCTGTTCGGGATCTACCAGATCGTCGGGAAGGTGGTCGTTGACTTCCGCGTAGGTCAGATAGCCCTGTTCCAGGCCCTTGCTGATCAGTTGCTTGATGTCGGATTGCTGGGCAGGACGTTCGTTGGCCATGAGTGCTCGCGCCACCGGCAGGTAGGTGAATGAGTGAACCTAGCATTATAACAGCCCGGACCGCCGCTTGCCGGACGAGGAGCCTGAACGGCTCCGCCAGGAACGCGCCGGCGTCTACGGCCGGAGCAGGAAAGTGACCGGGCCGTCGTTGACCAGGCTGACGATCATATGGGCACCGAAACGGCCGCTTTCCACCCCTGGCGGGTGCTGCGCGCGGCACAGCTCCAGCAATCGGTTGAAGCCGCGTTCAGCCTCGGCCGGCGGTGCCGCGGTGGTGAAACTGGGCCGCATCCCCGAGCCGGTGTCGGCAGCCAGGGTGAACTGGCTGACCAGCAGCAGGCCGCCGCCGGTGTCGCGCAACGAGCGGTTCATGCGCCCGCTGTCGTCCGAAAACACCCGGTAGCCGAGCAGGCGCTCGGCCATGCGCCGCAGCTTGGCCTCGTCGTCGCCCGGCTCCACCGCCACCAGCGCCAGCAGGCCGGGCCCGATCTGGCCCACGACCTCGCCGTCGACGCTGACCGAGGCCTGGGTGACGCGTTGGATCAACGAGAGCATAGGGCCGGGATTGGGGATTCGGGATTCGGGTTCGCCCCGCGCGCTAAGCGATCGGCTGCGATCACGCAGGATCATCGCCGAACCGCCTGGATTGGGGAAGCCGGATCGCATGCCGCTGACGGGATCCGCGATGTCCATCGGGCGGGCCCGGCACGCCGAGCGGATAAACTGGGCCGATGAAACCCGCCACGCTCGCTTCCCTGCTGTACCGCTGCGCCGCCGCCGTGGCGCGCCTGCCGTGGCCGTGGCTGCGCCACCTGGCCGACGGCCTGGCCGGGCTGTGGCTGCGCCTGGACGCACGCGAGAGCCGGGTGGTCCGGCGCAATCTGGAACTGGCCTATCCGGAGCTGCTGCCCAGCGAGCGCGTCGCCCTGCAGCGCGACGTGCTGCGTTCCACCGCACGGCAGGCGTTCGAGACGCTGGCGCTGTGGACCCGGCCGCCGGAACAGAACCTGGCGCGGCTGCGCCTGCGCCACGGCCAGGAGCTGTACGACGCGGCGCTGGCCGCCGGCCGCGGGGTGATCGTGGCCGCACCGCATTTCGGCAACTGGGAACTGCTCAACCAGTGGCTGGCCTCGCGCGGCGACATCGCCATCGTCTACAAGGCGCCGGAGTCGGCGATCGGCGATGCCTTCCTGCAGTTGGTGCGCGACGGCGAACGGGTGCGCCAGGTGCGCGCCGAGGGCCCGGCGGTGCGGCAGTTGTTCAAGACGCTCAAGGACGGCGGCGCGGTCGGCATCCTGCCCGACCAGCAGCCCAAGGCCGGCGACGGCGTGTTCGCACCGTTCTTCGGCGTGCCGGCACTGACCATGACCCTGGTCAACCGCCTGGCCGAGCGCACCGGCGCCACCGTGCTGTTCGCCTGGTGCGAGCGCGTCGGCAACGACCTGGAGTTCGCCCTGCACGTGCAGCCGGCGCCGCCGGACATCGCCGATGCCGACCCGCTGCGCGCGGCCACCGCGCTCAACGCGGGCGTGGAGCGGGTGGCGCGGCGCGACCCGGCGCAGTACCAGTGGACCTACAAGCGCTACACCCTGCGCCCGGACCCGGCCGAGCCCAATCCCTACGCCACCGAGCGCCATCCGCACTAGGGCGCTCGACCTGGGCCGTGCCGGCGCTAATCGTCGTGCGGCTGCGCCGGACCGGCGAGGATGCGCTGGTAGAACGCCAGGTCCAGCCAGCGCCCGAACTTGAAGCCGGCCTCGCGCACGGTGCCGGCGTGCACGAAGCCCAGTTGCTCGTGCAGGGCGATGCTGCCGGCATTGCTGGCGTCGATGCCGCCGACCAGCACGTGCACGCCGCGCGCCTGCGCGGTGTCGATCAGCGCCTGCAGCAGGCGCCGGCCGGCGCCGCGGCCGCGATGGTCGCGGTGCACGTAGACCGAGTGCTCGACGCTGTACTTGAACGCCGGCCAGGCGCGGAACGTACCGTAGCTGGCGAAGCCGATCAGGGTACCGTCCGCGTCCTCCAGGCCCAGCACCGGGAAGTTGCCGGCGCGCTTGGTCGCGAACCAGGCCGCCATGCTCTCCGGCGGGCGCGGCCGGTAGTCGTACAGGGCAGTGGAATGGACGATGGCGTCGTTGAAGATCTCCAGGATCGCCATCGCGTGGCGCGGTTCGGTGCAATCGACGAGCTGCATGCGGGGGCCGGAGGGGACGCGATGCCGCACAGTAGCAAGCAACCGGCGGCGCGTGCACACCCGTCCAGCGCCGGCGGCAGTGCCGCGAGCGGCGCATCCGGTTGCATCGGCGCCGCAATGCGACCGGGCACAGTGCGTTCCATCGCCTGCAGGCTGGCGGGACAGGCAAAGCGCGCGACAATGGCGCCCGGGCGCCACGCGCCTGCCGGCGCCGCGCCGGGGCCGCCGCGACCGGACGCGGCAGCCTTGAAGCGGCGCCGCCGATCCCCCATCTGGAGTCGTGCATGATCAGCCCCACCGCCCCTTCCGCGCACGCCTTCGGCGATCCTGCCGCGATCCGCAGCGAACGCGCGGCATCGGAGTTGCGCGCCGGGCGCCCGGTGCTGCTCGAGGACCGTGCCGGCCACGTCCGCGCGGTCATGGCGCTGGACAGCAGCACCGAGCCCTCCTATCGCAGCTTCGCCCAGGCCACCGGGCAGCGGCACTATCTGTTCGTGACCCCGGCACGCGCGCAGGTGCTGGGCCTGGACGCGCCGCACGGCGCGCGCATCGCCCTGGCCGGGCAGTCCTACGACGCGCTGGCGGCGCTGGCCTACCTGCGCGACGGGCCGGTGCCGGCGCACTGGCAGCCAGGCGACGCGCTCGATGCCGGCGCCGCCGAGATCGCGCGCCTGGGCCTGCTGCTGCCGGCGATGGTCGCCGCGGAACTGGGCGCCGACAGCAGCGCCTTCCAGGGCTGCCAGGCGCTGCAATTGGACGACCTGGAGCACGGCTGCGCCCTCGCCGCCTCCGACAGCTACACCCTGGTCACCCGCACCCAGGTACCGCTGCGCGACCTGGGGCCGGGCGAATTCGTGGTGTTCCGCGGCGGCGTGGCGCAGCGCGATCAGGTCGCGATCGTGATCGGCCAGCCCGACCTGAGCGCGCCGGTCCCGGTGCGCGTGCATTCCTCCTGCCTGACCGGCGACCTGTTCGGCTCGCTCAAGTGCGACTGCGGCGACCAGCTGCGGCACGGCCTGGCCAAGCTCAAGGCGCTGGGCGGCGGCGTGCTGCTGTACCTGGACCAGGAAGGCCGCGGCACCGGCATCGCCACCAAGATGCGCGCCTACGGCTACCAGCACGACGGCCTGGACACCATCGACGCCGACGCGCAACTGGGGTTCGGCGCCGACGAACGCCGCTACGGCAGCGCGGTGGCGATGCTGCGCGGGCTCGGCATCCGCCGCGTGCGCCTGCTCACCAACAACCCGAACAAGGCCGAGCGCCTGCGTGCGGCCGGCATCGAGGTGACCGAGCGCATCCCGGTCACCGGCACCATCACCGCCGAGAACGAAGGCTACCTGCGCACCAAGGCCGCCCGCGCCGGCCACGCGCTGGACGTGGACGCCTTGCTGCGCGCGGCGCGCTGACTCCGCCGCGCGAGACGGCCCGCCCCAAGGATCACGCCGGGAGCGGCGAGGCGGGCTGCGCACGCCCGCCGTTGCCGCGTTAGGATCGCAGGCCACGCCGCGCCCCGCGCCGTTTCGCCCCGAGACCCCGACGTGATCGCACCGCCGCCCATGGACGACTCCCCCGCCGCGCCGGCGCCCAGCGCTGCCGCGGCAACGCAGGCGCCCGCCGACTGGCCGCCGGCGGACTGGCAACCGTTGCCATTGCGCGGCGCCTGGCTGGCGGCGCTCGGCGGCGGCTGCATGCTCGGGCTCAGCCTGGTGGTGGGCGCTGCCATCATCGGCCTCAGCCTGCACAGCCTGCATGCACTGGCCCTGGGCGCCGTGGCGGCGGCGGTGGGCGGCCTGTGCGGCGCCTGGATCGGCTTCGTCCGTCACCGGCGCATCCGCTGGCGGCTGACCGCGCAGGGCCTGGACGTGTTCCGCGGACGCCTGTGGCAGAGCGAGACGCATGTGCCGATCTCGCGCGTGCAGCACCTGGACCTGCGCCGCGGCCCGCTGGAACGCGCCCTTCGCCTGGCCACCCTGGTCGTGCACACCGCCGGCACCCGGCATACCGCGGTCGCCGTGCCCGGCCTGGACCAGGCCGACGCGCAGCACCTGCGCGAGCGCCTGGCGCACCAACTCGACCACGACGACGACGCGCTGTGAGCGACCTCGCCGACGCCGAGCACACCACGCCTGTGCGGCGCCTGCACCCGTGGTCATGGCTGTTCGTGCTGCTGCAGCATCTGAGGCATTTCCTGCTGCCGTTGCTGGCGCTGCTGGTGTTCGGCAGCCGCGACGGCCACCGCGATCACGCCGATCACCTGGTGATGCTGGCGGTGTGCAGCGGGCTGGTGGCGGTGTCGCTGCTGCGCTATCTCACCTACCAGTACCGCATCGGTCGCGACAGCCTGAGCATCCGCAGCGGCTGGCTGGAACGCAGCCTGCGCGAGATCCCGTTCGCGCGCATCCACAACGTGGTGGTGCACCAGTCGCTGCTGCACCGGCTGTTCGGCGTGGCCGAGGTGCGCCTGGAGTCGGCCGGCGGCACCAAGCCCGAGGCGCAGATGCGCGTGCTGCGGCTGGACCAGGCGCTGGCGCTGGAACAGCAGATCCGCCACCGCGCGCCCGCCGCCGACAGTGCCGCCGCCACCGAAGCCAGCGCCGTGCCCGCTGCCGCGCCGGACAGCGAACTGCTGCTGGCCCTGCCTACCGCCGAGGTGCTGCGCCAGGGGCTGATCTCCAACCGCGGCATGGTGGTGCTGCTCACCGCGTTCGGCGCCACCTACCACCTGTTTCCCGAGCGCATGATCTCCAACGCGATCGAGCACTACGGGCGGCAACTGTTCGGCTACGCCACGCACCTGCAGCTGGGCTGGATGGCCGGCACGGTCACCTTCGCGCTGATGCTGGCGACGCTGTTGCTGCTGATGCGGGCCTTGTCGATGGGGCTGGCGCTGGTGCAGTACCACGGCTTCCGGCTCAGCGAGAGCGAGCGTCGGCTGACCGTGGAGCGCGGGCTGCTGACGCGGCTGCGCAGCAGCGTGGCACGGCGCCGGATCCAGGCGTGGACCCTGCACGAAAGCGTGCTGCAACGGTTGCTGCGGCGGCGCAGCCTGCACATCGACACCGCGGTGATCCAGTCGCACCACGGGCACGACCACGCACTGACCGAACTGGCGCCGCTGGCCACGCCGGCCGCCTGCGACGCGCTGCTGCAGCGGCTGCTGCCGCAGATCGCCTGGCCGCCGGCGCGCTGGCACGGCATCGCCACGCGCTGCTGGTGGCGGCTGTCGCTGCCGGCGCTGCTGCTGGTGCCGCTGCTGTGCGCGGCGCTGTGGCCCACGCTCGGTGCCTGGGCCGCGCTGGGCCTGTTATGGCTGCCGTGGTCGGCGTTCAAGTCCTGGCGGCAGGCGCAGCGCATGGGCTACGCGCTGGATGCGCGCTACGTGGCGGTCCGCGGCGGCTGGTGGCGGCGCTGGTGGCGGCTGGCCGAACTGGACAAGCTGCAGGCGCTGCACCTGAGCCGTTCGCCGCTGGACCGCTGGTGCGGCACTGCGACGCTGTCGCTGGACACCGCCGGCGCCCGCCACGGCGAACCGCCGCTGCGCATGCGGCTGCTGCCGGACGCTCAGGCGCGGGCGCTGTACCGACAACTGGGCGACGCGCTGGCGCAGCGACGGCTGCGCTGGTGAGCACGTGCCGCGGTGCGGCGCGTCAGCGGCGCGCGCCGCGGCCCCAGTAGCCGATGCGGCGGCGGATCTTCAGCTTGCGCCACAGGTTCAGCGGTTTGCACCGCGGATTGCGCGCGCCCTCGGCGACGAACTCGTCGATCGCGCGCAGCACGCGCTCGCTGGACTGGCCGTCGCGGTAGGGATGCAGGCCATCGGCGAATTCGCGGATCGCCGCCATCAGTTCCGGCGGCCGCTGCAGCGCGCGGCGGATCGCCGGCTCGAACTGCGCCGGATCGTCGATATCGATCAGCTGCGGCCCCGGACGCCGGTTCTTGAACGTCACCACCGGCTTGTAGGTGAGCAGGAACTCGTTGAGCGCGGACGAGGTGTCCGAGCACATCATGTCCACCTGCGGGAACAGCTCCAGGATGTTGTCGTTGTCGGCGAAGTGCAGGTACTCGCTCTCCAGCGCGCGGTAGCGCGCGACCATCGCCGGATCCATCTTCGGATGGAAGGTGACGATCCAGCGCCATTCGCCGCTGCGCGAGAGCCGCGCCACCTCGTCGTAGAGGATGCCGGCCGCGCTCCACGACGGCGAGAACGTGGAGTGGTACAGGATCACCGGCGGCTGCCGCACCGGCGCCAGCTCCGCGCCGATCTCGCGCATGAACGGATCGATCTTGGGGAAGCCGGTCTCCTTGACCGCGAAGTGGCCGAGCTTGCGCGCCAGCGCACCGAACGCCGCGGTGTCGCGCGGACCGGTGGTGCAGTACAGGTCGAAGAAACCGCGCACGTAGATGTGCCGCGGCTTGCCGGCGTCGAAGCCGTGGAAGGTCTCGACCTTCACCCCGGGGAAGAAATGCGGCACCGCGTTGCTGGAGGTGATCACCGCGTACGGATTCCACGCCAGCACCTCTTCCACCGTCGCCAGGTGGCGCTCGTCGGCGGTCAGGTCCTCGGCGCCGGGGCCGTCGAAGAACCATGCCGCCTCGTCGCCGCGCGCGCGGATCGCCGCCTGCAGCGGGCGCAGGATTGCCAGCGCATAGCGCTCGGATCCGTACAGCAGATAGTGCTTGCTCATCAGTGCTCCAGATCGTGCCGTTGCAGTTGCGCCCGCGCCTGCTCCACCGAGGCGGGGTTGACCTGCATCTCGTAGTAGCGCATGCGCTTGTACAGCGCATAGCTGGCCGCGGTCTGCGCCACAACGAAGCCGCGCCAGCCGTCGAGGAACGCCAGCCGCAGCAGATAGTCCTTGAGGAAGGCGCCGGCGAACACGAACGGGCTCTGCCACATTCTCACCGGCTTGCGCTTGTCGCGCCAGCCGAGCGCCTTGAGTTCGGCGTAGCGCAGCACCTTGAGCTGCTTGTGCACCAGGGTCGGGTTGTGCAGATGATTGAACGGCGGCGCGAACGCGTCGCTGGGGCCGTCGAAGCGCAGCGATTCGTGCACCCGCGCATCGCTCCAGCGCGCGCGGCCGCGGTGGTACAGCCGCGCCAGGCGCTCGCCGACCATGGGTTTGTACCAGCGCATCGGCGCGCCCATGTACCAGGTGCTGCGGCGCAGCCATACCGCAGCCACGCGATCCTCGGCGATCAGCTGCGGCAGCCGCGCCAGGCACTCGGCGCGCAGCGCGTCGGACAGGAACTCGTCCGCGTCCAGCACCAGGATCCAGTCGTGCGCGGCCTGGGTGGAGGCGAAGTTGCGCTGCGGGCCGAAGCCCAGCCAGGCCTGCTCGACCACGCGCGCGCCGTGGGCGCGGGCGATCGCCACGGTGTCGTCGGTGCTGCCGCAGTCCACCACCAGCTTGTCGGCGGCGAACGGCACGCTGTCCAGGCAGCGCGCGATGTTGGCGGCCTCGTTGTAGGTCATCACCACCAGGCTCAGCGGCAGGGTGGCGGCGGCAGCGTCGGCCATGGCGCGCGGTATCCGGAAGTCAGGCGCGGTGCCGGCGGCCGGCGCCAGGCGCCGCGCCGCCCGGCGATGCGGGACCGGCAGTCTACCGGCTTCGCGCGGCGCCTTCAGCGCCCGGTGCCGGCTCCACCTCGCGCGCGGCCAGGCCGATCAACACGCCCACCAACGAGACATAGAAACCGGTGCTGACCTGGTGCGCGAACATCGACTGGGTCATGCCGCACAGGATGTAGGCGGCCACTACCATGATCCCGGCCGCCGCCGCGCCATGGAAATGCGGTTGCGGCCGGCGCCGGTACAGGCGCAGCAGCAGCCACAGCGGCACGCCGTACACCAGCAGGATCAACACGGTGCCGGGCAGGCCCTGGGTCGCACTCCACTCGGCCAGGTCGTTGTGCGCGTGGCCCAGGTGGCAGCGCTCGACGAAGCCCTTGCGGCAATCCGGCAGGCGCAGCATGGCGTTGTCGAAGCGACCCACGCCGACCCCGACCACGGGGTGTTCGACGAAGGTCGCCGCCGCCACCTGCAGGCGCTCGATGCGCGCGCCGGCCGACGAATCGCTGTCGCCGCGCTCGTAGCGCTGCACGTCGTGATGCAACTCGGCCAGGCGGGTCTGCTTGGTCAATGCCGGCACGCTCAGCACCAGCACCGCCGCCAGCGCGGTGCAAGCGCCCAGGATCATCAGCCGCGTCGCGCTGTCGCGCCAGCGCAGGCACAGGGCGCTGACCACCAGCAGCAGCAACACGCCCAGCCACACGCCGCGACTGCCGCTGAGCAGGATGACGATGCCGCCGGCCACCACCGCGGCCACGGCCCACGGCCACTGTCCGCGCGGCCGGCAGAACACCGCCAGCACCATCAGCATCAGCACCACATCGGCCAGGACGATGGCATTGGTCCAGCCTTCGGCGCGCGGCTGGCCCTGCAGCACCTGCACGCTGGCCAGCACCAGCGCGGCGAGGATGCCGAGCAGCGCGCCCCACCACAGCAGGCGCTGCGGCGGCCGCAGCGCATAGGTCCACAGTGCCGCCCACGGCAGCACCAGGAAGCGGGTCCGGTTGTCGATGTCCTTCAGCGGCTGGCCGAAGTACAGCACCGAACACAGCGACAACCCGATCACCAGCAGCGCCAGGATCCACAGCCAGCGCAGCGACGGTTGCATCGGCGCCACCGCCTGGCGCAACTGCGGCAGTGCCAGCAGGCTGGTCACCAGCAGCAGCAGGCCGAACGGCAGCAGGCCGCTGGGCATGCTGATCACCAGCGCCGGCAGGCACAGCAGCGCGAGCGCCGCACCGCGCTCGGCCAGGGCCTGGCGGGAGGACGCGGAAACGGCATGGCGTGGCGCGATGGGCTGGGACATCAAGGAGGGAAGGCCGTGGGGGTGGGTGGTCGGCGATGATCCGGGGCGCTTCCCTAACCCGGCCTGACCTGTTCGCGATCGGCGCCGCGGCTGGCCGGCACGGCGGGCGGCGGCGCGTCCCCGAGCAGGTCGGCCACGGCCGCACGCAGACGCTCGCCGAACTCGCGCCGGCGCGCCTCGAAGAAGCCGCGCGCGGCGGTGCCCAGCGCATCGCACTGCATCGGCGACAGCGCCAGCGCCTGCGCCATCGCCCGCTCGAGGCCAGCGGCCTCGATCCGGTAGCGCACGCCGAAGTTGTCCGGGCCCTCGCCGACCGGGTCGATCAGCACGCCGCGCTCGGGGCTCACCAGCTCGTTCATCGGCGCACCGTTGGTGGTGATCACCACCGCGCCGACGCTCAGCGCTTCCATGATGTAGTGGCCGAAGCCCTCCACCTCGGACGGGCACAGGTGGAAGCGGTGCGCGTTCTGCAGCCGCCGCAGTTCCTGCTGGTCCAGGTAGCCGGTCAGGTAGTCGATGTTCTCGGCCTCGATCGGGTGGGACTTCTTCGCGCTCTGCACCACGGTCAGCCGTGGCCACTCGGGGTGCCGTGCCCAGGTCTGCAGCAGCAACGCCGTGCCCTTGGCCGAACTGCGCCCGGCCACGTGCAGGCAGGCCCGCTCGCGCGGCACCTCAGGACGGTAGCAATCGTCGCTGCAAAAGCCGATGAAGGCGGTGGGCGCCATCGTGGAAAACCGCTGTTCGGCCTGGCGGGTCTTGCACAGCACCTGCGCGAAGCGCGGCAGGCAGCGCAGCCACTTGTGCCGGAACCACTCCGGGTTGGGGATCAGCGCATTGCGCAGGCCGCCGCAGAGGCAGCGCGGATACACCCGCTCCAGGAAGATCTGCAGGTCGGCGCGCCCGAACAGCAGGCTGCGCAGGAACAGGCGCAGTTCGCGCAGGCGGTTGGCCATGCGCACGGTGCCGAAGCCCAGCACCTCGACGCGGTAGCGGCCGGTCTCGCGCAGCAGGTCGGCGACCACCTGCAGGTCGCGGCTGAGGCCGCCGCCGTTGTCGCGGCTGATGACCCGGATCAGGCGCGGCGGCACGCGCGCCTCCCGGCCCGCGCGGCACGCGGGTCGCCAGCGGCACCCGCGGTACGCTGCCGCAACGCGCGGCTGCGGCTCATTCGAAGCGGTCCTTGTCCTGCTCGCGCAGGCGGTCGCGGTCGTCCTGGGTGACTACGCAGTGGCCGTGCACGGCGCTGGCCGGGACCAGCCACCAGTCGCGCCGGTTGGACACGCCGGCCAGGATGCTGGCGCTGCGGTCGACGCAGCCCAGCATCGCCGCCTCCTGCACCAGCAGCCAGCGCCGCTGCGGCGCCTGCGCCTGCCAGGCGATGCCGCGGCGCAGTTGCTCGTCCCAGGGCACCACGAAGCCGAAGGTCGTCGCCGGGCGGTCGGCCATCAGCAGGTTCTGTTCCTTCCAGGCGACCAGGCCGAGTTCGGCATCCGGGCCGATGCGGCGCCCCACCGACTCCATCACCCCGCGCGCGGAGCTGGACAGGTTGATCAGCGGGTACACCAGCAAGCCGGCCATCGCCCAGACCATGGTCAGGGTCGAGACCGTCGCCAGTTCCGGGCGGCGCCGTGCGAAGGCGGCCAGACTGGCCACGCCCCACAGGCCGATCGCCAGCAGGATCCAGGCCAGCACCTGCACCGTGGCCAGGTCGATGCCGCGGTCTTCCATCATCTTCGCGCGGAAGCCGTGCCCCAGCAGGATCGCCACACCCACGCCGCCCAGCGCCAGCGTCAGCAACGCGGTGAACGCCAGCAGCAGGCGCTTGACCCCGGGCTTGCGCAACAGCCCGGGGATCAGCGGCCCCATCGCCAGGCACAGCATCGGCAGCGCCGGCAGGATGTAGACATCGCGCTTGCCGGTCGGGATCGAGAAGAACAGCACCACCAGCGCCCACCAGGCCAGCGGCAGCAGGTAGCGCGCGTCGCGCCGGCGCAGGCGCCGCGCCCAGGCGGGGATCGCCCACGGCAGCGCCAGCAGCACCGGCAGCCACATGCTCGGCATCACCCCGAAGAAGTACAGCGGCCCGTGCGCGTGGTCCCAGGACTTGGCGTAGCGCCCGGCGGTCTGCCGGAACAGGATGTCGTTGAGGTAGGCGCGGTACTCGGGCGCGTTGCTCGACAGCGCGGTGACGACCATCGGCACCAGCCAGATCGACACCGCCGCCAGGAACGCCAGCGGCCCCAACCAGAAGCGCGGATCGCGCAGGCCGACCCGGACCCCGCGCCAGTGCGCCAGCGACGCCGCCGCGGCCGGCAGCAGCATCAGCAGCGCCAGCACGCCCACGCCCTTGGTGATGGTACCCAGGCCCGCGGCGAACCAGCCCAGTGCCCACAACCGCCAGTCCGGCCCGCGCAACAGGTGGCGCAGCAGCGCGTAGTTGGCCAGGGTGATGAAGAACACCACCAGCGGATCGATCTGTGCCTTCTTCGCCTGGTAGGTGAAGTGGAAGGCGAACAGCAGCGCGTAGGCCGCGTACATGCCGACGCGGCGCGTCCACAGGCGCCGGCCGAGATCGTAGACGCAGGCCAGCGTGCCCAGCCCGGCCAGCAGCGACGGCAGCAGGAACGCCACCCGCCAGTTGCCGAACAGCGTGTAGACGCTGGCCTGCAGCCACATCAGCATCGGCGGCTTGTCCGAGTACAGCTCGGTGCCGCGGTGCGGGAACAGCCAGTTGCCGCTCTCCACCATCTGCTTGGCGACCAGCGCGAAGCGCGGCTCGTCGGCCGGATGCGGATCGCGCAGGCCCAGGCCGGCGCCGAGCACCAGCACCGCCAGGACGGCCAACAACCAGAACTCTCGGGACGCGCGGGTCTTCAGCATGGGACGCGATGATACCGGGGCCGGTTCACGCCGTCTTGCGGAACCGTGCGTAGTAGAAGCCGTCGCAGTCCTGTTCGCCGGGAAAGCGCTGGCGCCCGCCGCCGGAGGCATGCCCGCAGGCCGCGCCCGGATCCTCCAGCGCCGCGCCGGGCTGCCGCGCCAGCAAGGCCTGCACCTGCCGCGCGTTCTCGTCCTGCAGCAATGAGCAGGTGGCGTAGACCAGCACCCCGCCCGGCCGCAGCACCTGCCAGGCGGCGTCGAGCAGGCGCGCCTGCACCGCCTGCAACGCGATCACGTCCTCGCGCCGGCGATGCAGCAGCACGTCCGGCTGGCGGCGCACGATGCCGGTGGCCGAACACGGCGCGTCGAGCAGCACCGCGTCGAACGGCTCGCCGCCCCACCAGTCCTGCGGCTGCGCCGCGTCGGCGACCTGCAATTGCGCCTGCGCACCGGCACCGGTGCGCGCAAAGGTCTCGCCGACCCGCGCCAGCCGCCGCGCATCCACGTCCAGTGCGGTCAGGCGCAGACTGGGATCGCGTTCAAGCAGATGCGCGGACTTGCCGCCCGGTGCCGCGCAGGCATCGAGCACACGCGCGCCCGGCGCCGGCGCCAGCACGTCGGCGACCTGCTGCGCCGCACCGTCCTGCACCGACACGCGCCCGTCGGCGAAGCCGGGCAAGCCCCCCACCGCCATCGGCGTCTCCAGGCGGATCGCATCGGCCAGCAGCGGCGACCCCTGCGCGGCGATGCCGGCCGCGGCCAGTTCCTGCAGGTAGGCGTCGCGGGTGCCGCGTTGGCGGTTGACCCGCAGCCACAGCGGCGCCGGCTGCTGGCTGGCGGCGAAGATCGTCTCGGCCTGTTGTGGCCAGTCGGCGCGCAGCGCATCGCGCAGCCACAGCGGCCAGCCCGCGTCGGCAGCCACCGCCGGCAGCCCGTCGCGCAGCGCGCGCCGCAACAATGCGTTGACCAACCCGGCCTGGCGCGGCCGATCCAGCGCGCGCGCCGCGTCGACCGTTGCCGACAGCGCCGCGTGCGGCGCCAGGCCCAGCGCATCGAGCTGGGCGAAGCCGGCCAGCAGCAGGCCGCGCAGTTCGGCGTCGCGCTGCGGCAACTGCTTCTGCAACCACATCCGCAGCGCCGCCTCGTAGGCCGGGCGGTGGCGCAGCACGGCGAAGCAGATCGCCTCCACCAGCGCGCGGTCGCGCGGATCCGGCAGTGTCGGCAGCGCGGTGGCCAGTTCGGCCTTGAGCGAGCGGCCGCGGTCGATCACCGCCGTCAGCACGCGGGCGGCGACCACCCGCGGGGCCACGCCCGGCGGCCACGCAGCGGCAGGCGTCGTGGTCATCGGCGCGCGCTCCAGGACGTCGCATGCCTCCGCGCGCATGCAGTGCTGTGGTGATGCATGTGCGCAGCGGCACCGCGCAAGGCCGTGGACGCCCGCCAACCTCTCAGCGAGGACGCGCGCACGGCCGCGCCTGCCAGGCCCAACGCGGGGTACACAGGCATGCCCGGCGCCTTACGCCATGACCGGCAGGTCGCGCCGCGCATTGAGGTAGTCGGCGGCGGTGATCGCCTTGCCGCCCTCGCGCTGCAGCACGCGCAGGCGCAACGCGCCCTGGCCGCAGGCGATGTCGATGCCCTGCTTGGACGCGGTCAGCACCGTGCCCGGCGGCTGCCCGTGGGCCAGATCCAGCGCGATCGCACCGCGCACCCGCACCCGCTCGCCGGCCAGCATCGCCTCGGCGACCGGCCACGGATCGAAGGCACGCACCTGCCGCGCCAGCTGCGCCGCCGGCTGCTGCCAGTCCAGCCGCGCCTGCGCCTTGTCCAGCTTTTGCGCATAGGTGACGCCGGCCTCTGGCTGCGGCTGCGCCACCGGACGCAGACCGGCACGCAGCAGGCCCAGGCCGTCGGCAAGCACCTGCGCGCCGAGCGCGGCCAGGCGGTCGTGCAACTGCCCGCCGGTCTCGTCGGCGCCGATCGGCGTGCGCTGCGACAGCAGCACCGGGCCGGTGTCCAGCCCCGCTTCCATCTGCATCAGGCACACCCCGGTCTCGCTGTCGCCGGCCTCGATCGCGCGCTGGATCGGCGCGGCGCCGCGCCAGCGCGGCAGCAGCGAGGCGTGCACGTTCCAGCAGCCATGGGTCGGGATCGCCAGCACCGCCTTGGGCAGGATCAGCCCGTAGGCCACCACCACGATCAGGTCCGGCTGCAGCGCGCGCAGCGCCTGCAGCGTCTCCGGCGAGCGCAGCGTCTGCGGCTGCAGCACCGGAATGCCGCGCGCCACCGCCTCCAGCTTGACCGGCGACGGGGTCAGCCCGCGGCCACGGCCGGCCGGGCGGTCCGGCTGGGTGTAAACCGCGACCACTTCATGGCGCTGCGCAGCCGCGCGCAACGACGGCACGGCGAAGTCCGGCGTACCGGCGAAGACGAGTTTCATTGGGCGGGGATTCGGGATTGGGGATTGGGGATTCGCAACGGCAGGATCGGCAACCGGAAGGGTGCGATTCGCTCTGGCGAATCCCCAATCCCGATTCCCGAATCCCGGCCGTCAAGCCACGTGCTTGCGCGCCTTGGCCAGCTTCTTGCGCACCATTTCGCGCTTGAGCGGGGACAGGTAGTCGACGAACAGCTTGCCGTCGAGGTGGTCCATCTCGTGCTGCACGCACACCGCCAGCAGGCCGTCGGTGCTCAGTTCCTGCGGCTGGCCCTGGCGGTCCAGGTAGCGCACGGTGATGGCATCGGCGCGGGTCACGTCGGCGTAGATGCCGGGGACCGAGAGGCAGCCCTCCTGGTACACCTGTTCGCCGTCGCGCTGCACGATCTGCGGGTTGATGAACACCTGCGGGGCGTTCTTCTCCTCGCTGACGTCGATGACCATGAAGCGCTTGTGCACGTCCACCTGGCTGGCCGCCAGGCCGATGCCGGGCGCGTCGTACATGGTCTCGAACATGTCGTCGAGCAGGCGCTGGAAGGCCGCGGAGGTGACCTCGGCGGCGTCGACCGGCACCGCCTTGGTGCGCAGGCGCGGATCGGGGAATTCGAGAATGGGGAGCAGGGCCATAGCGGTACCCAAGATGGGGGCGCCGGACGATTCGGCAAGACCTGCGGATTCTACCCGTTTCTGCGCCCGGCGCTTGCGCCCGCACCAGGGTTCTGCACTATAGTGCGCCAACCTGTTGGGGAATCAGGCTCCGCGCTCATGTTCAATCGACTCCGCACGGTCGTCGCCGTGGCGATGCTCACCGTGGCGACCTATGCTGCTTCCGCCAGCATGGCCGCCGAACACCCCGACACCTACGTGGTGCGCAAGGGCGACACCCTGTGGGACATCGCCGGGCGTTTCCTCGGCAAGCCCTGGCTGTGGCCGGAGATCTGGCAGGCCAATCCGCAGGTGCACAACCCGCACCTGATCTACCCCGGCGACGTGCTCAGCCTGGCCTACCTGGACCGGGTGGCGCATGCCGAGGTCAAGCCGGGTCCGCGCCAGGACGCGCCGATCGACGCGATCCCGCTGGCGCAGGTGGAGCCGTTCCTGAAGAACCTGCGCGTGGTCGACCGCATCGACAACCTGCCCTACGTGGTCGGCATCGAAGACAACCGGCTGCGCGCCACCGACGGGCAACTGGTCTACGCGGTCGGCCTCGGCCAGGCCCAGGCCGGGCAGCGCTACGCCGTGGTCCGTCCGACCGTGCGCTACCTGCTGCCCAAGCTCAGCGACGACCTCAACGCCGAAGGCCGCAGCATTCCCGGCAGCGGCAACCTGTGGCAGACCTTCGTGCCGCCGGACAAGCGCCGCGAAACCCTCGGCTACGAACTGGCCCAGGTCAACATCGGCACCGTCGCGCGGGTGTCCGCCGATGGCCGCCAGGCGACCGCCCTGCTGCTGCAGGACAACGCCCGCGAAGTGCGCGCCGGGGACCGCCTGATCCCGGTCGAGGCGCAGCCCTACGACCTGCAGTTCGTGCCGCATCCGCCGTCCGAGCAGGCGCTGGCCGCCGGCCTGCGGGTGCTGGCGGTGGCCGATGCGTTCAGCGCGGCCGGCCCGCGTGACGTGATCGCCATCTCCGGTGGCCGCCGCGAAGGCATCGACAACGGCACCGTGGTGTCGCTGTGGCGGCATGGCACCCGGGTCAACGATCGCGTGCGCCACCCCAACACCTCGCGCGCCGACGACGGCTTCACCGGCGGCAGCGGCACCACCGTGGCGCTGCCGGACGAGTACGCCGCGCACGCGATGGTGTTCCGCACCTTCGACAAGGTCAGCTACGCGCTGGTGATGGACGGCATCAAGCCGACCCGGATCGGCTACGACGTCAAGCATCCGGACGCACGCTGACCCGCCGCCGGGGCATCCCCCTACAGCGATTGCAGACGGCGCCCGAGGGCGCCGTCTGCGTTTGCGGCCTAGCCTGGGCGCATGTCCCCGCCTGTCACCGCTCCCATCGACGCCCCCGCCGACCCGGCCCTGCTGGTCCTGTCACTGGCCGGCGGCGCCAGCGCCCCGCGCCGGCAGCTGCTGGAGCAGCAGGGCAGCCCGACCGCGGCGCTGGCTGCCGGTCCCGCCGGCTGGCATGCCGCCGGCCTGGACGCGGCGCAGATCGCCGCGCTGCAGCGGCCCGACCGCGCCGCGCTGGACACCGCCGAACGCTGGCTGGCGCAGCCAGGCCGGCACCTGCTCGGCTGCCACGATGCCGACTACCCCGCCCTGCTGCGACGCACGCCCAACCCGCCCCTGGCGCTGTATGTGGACGGCGACCCGACGGCGCTGTGGCACCCGGCCGTGGCGGTGGTCGGCAGTCGCGCGCCCAGCGCCGGCGGCCGCGACAACGCCTACGGTTTCGCCCTGGCCCTGGCCGCCGCCGGCTTCGCGGTGACCAGCGGCATGGCCAGCGGCGTCGATGCCGCCGCGCACCGGGCCGCACTGTCGCGCGCGGACGGGCTGACCGTGGCGGTGGTCGGCACCGGCCCGGACCTGGCCTATCCGCGCCAGCACGCCGCCCTGCGCAGCCAGATCGCCGCACGCGGCGCGGTGGTCAGCGAGCATCCGCCCGGCACGCCGGCGCGGGCGGGCCACTTCCCGGCGCGCAACCGGATCATCGCCGGGCTGAGCCTGGCGACCCTGGTGATCGAGGCGGCCACCCGCTCCGGCGCGCTGATCACCGCGCGGCTGGCCGCCGAGGCCGGGCGCGAGGTGTTCGCCCTGCCCGGCTCGATCCACAACCCGCTGGCGCGCGGCTGCCATCGGCTGATCCGCGACGGCGCCGGGCTGGTGGAAAGCGCAGAGGAAGTGTTGGCCGGCGTCGCGCCGCTGGCCGCCGAACTCGCCGACGCCTTGCGCGGACGCCTGAACGCCCCCACACAGGGAACCAGCACCGCGCGCGGCGCCACGCCGGTCTTCCCCCATCCCGACTACCAGCGCTTGTGGCAGGCGCTGGGCCACGACCCCATCTGTATGGATTCAGTCATCGCACGCAGCGGATTGACGGCCGCAGCGGCGTCCTCCATGCTGCTGGCCATGGAACTGGATGGCTACG
Organism: Xanthomonas indica; assembly: GCF_040529045.1. NCBI lineage: Bacteria > Pseudomonadati > Pseudomonadota > Gammaproteobacteria > Lysobacterales > Lysobacteraceae > Xanthomonas > Xanthomonas indica. Next base: position 4,756,976 of record NZ_CP131914.1, read on the forward strand.
TGGCGGTCGAACGCGGTCGTTACACCCGCAAACCCTAGTTTCTTCACCTCCACAGCGTCTCGCGACGCAGGCCGAGGGGCAATGAAAGAGAGCATTCTGGATGTACTGCTGTACCTGTTCGAACACTATTTCAGCGAAGACGCGGACCCGGTCCGCGATCGCGACTCCCTCCAGAATGGCCTGATCCAGGCCGGCTTCAGCCCCACCGAGATCAGCAAGGCGTTCGACTGGCTCGACGCCCTGGCCGACCAGCGCCCGGCCGTGGCGCAGCCGCGCATCGATGGCCCGATCCGCATCTACCACGGTCCGGAACTGGACAAGCTCGACGTGGAATGCCGCGGCTTCCTGCTGTTCCTGGAACAGCACGGCATTCTCGACAGCGACCAGCGCGAGCTGGTGCTGGACCGGGCCATGGCCCTGGACCAGGACGAGCTGGACCTGGACGACCTGAAGTGGGTGGTGCTGATGGTGCTGTTCAACCAGCCCGGTGCCGAGGCGGCGTACGCGTGGATGGAAACGCAGATGTTCGTCGACGAGCCGGAGCCGGTCCACTGAGCCGCTGACGGTCGCGCACGGATGCACGAAGACACTTCCTCCCCCGCGCTCTGGTACTACGTCGATGCCGCACGCCAGCGGCACGGCCCGTTGCCGGCGTCGGCCCTGCTGGAACGCCTGCACGACGGCCGCCTGCAGCGCGAGACCCTGGTCTGGCGCGAGGGCCTGCCGGAGTGGCGGCCGCTGCACGCGCTCGCCGCCGAGCTGGGCCTGCCCGACGCGCCCACCCCGCCGCCGTTGCCGCCACCGCTGCATGCCACCGCCCCTGCGGGCCCCGCTGCCGCTGCCGCGCCACGCAGCGGCCTGTCCGGCTGCGCGATCACGGCCATCGTCGGCACCATCGTCGGCGTGCTGCTGCTGGCGTTCCTGGGCATCGCCGCCGCGATCGCCCTGCCCGCCTACCAGGACTATCTGGCACGTGCGAAGGTCGCGCAGGCGCTCGGCACGCTGGCGCCGCTGAAAGACCAGGTCGCCGCCTTCGCCGCGCAGGAGCACCGTTGCGCGGTCAACGGCGACACCGGCTTCGGTACCCCGCAAAGCTATGCCGGCGACACCATCGCGCAGGTGCGGGTCGGCCGCTTCGACAATGGCCACTGCGGCCTGGAGGCCACGCTGCGCGTGCCCAACCAAAAGCGTCTGGATGGCAAAGCGCTGTGGCTGGACTACGATGAGCGCACGTCCGCCTGGAACTGCAGTTCCGACCTGGACGATCGCGTCCTGCCGGTCCACTGCCGCGGCGGCTGACCGGCGCACCGTTTTCGACTGCAACTCCCGGGGAACAGAATGACTGAGTGGTACTACGCCGATGCGGCGCAGCAGCGCCATGGCCCGCTGGCGGCCGCCGACCTGCAACAGCGCTTCCAGCGCAGCGAGATCGGGCTGTCCACCCTGGTCTGGCGCGAGGGCCTGAGCGAATGGCGCACCCTGGCCGAGTTCGTCGACGAGCTCGGCCTGGCCCAATCGCCCCCCGCGGCTCCCGCGCTGGCACCGATGGAGGTCGGCGGCGAAGTGCCGCCCCCCGCTCCGACGCCGGCCGTGCCCGACGCCTGGGCCGCGCCCGCGCCCCCCGCAGTCGCATCGCCCTACGCGGCCCCCAGCGCCGTGCTCGACGGCGGTGCGCGGGTGGTCGGCGGCGGCGAGGTGGTGCAGGCCGGTTTCTGGAAGCGCGTGGCCGCCTACCTGATCGACGCGTTCCTGGTCGGCATGGTCGCCAACGTGATCCAGTTCGTGGTGCTGCTCGGTTTCATGGGGGTCAGTGGCGTCGGCAACCAGCCCAACTTCACCTCCGCCGCCGGCATCGTCATGCTGCTGATGGTGTACCTGGTGCCGCTGGCGATCTCGGCCCTGTACTACGGCCTGTTCCACGCCTCCACCAAGCAGGCCACGCTGGGCAAGATGGCGGTCGGCATCAAGGTGGTGCGCACCGACGGCAGCCGCATCACCGTGGCCCGCGGCGTGGGCCGCTACTTCGGCTTCATGCTGAGCAGCCTGACCCTGGGCATCGGCCTGCTGATGGCGGCCTTCACCGAGCGCAAGCAGGCCCTGCACGACATGCTCTGCGACACCCTGGTGGTGGACAAGTGGGCCTACACCGACCATCCGGAATGGCAGCAGCGCAAGCTGGGCACCGTCACCGTGGTGATCCTGTCGCTGTTCGGCCTGTTGATGGCCGGCGCGATGCTGGTGGTCGCCCTGGCGATCGGCATGGCCGCCAAGGGCGGCTGGCACTGAGTCCGGTAGGCTCCGGAGCCGTGTTGCCACCTGCGCGGCGGCCCGCCCGGCCGGCGCCGGCTTGACAGCGGGCGCCGGACATGCCCACTAATAAATAAGCGCCGTAGCTGAACGCCCGGGGGTTCCGTCCCGGGCGTCGGCTTCTCTGCGAGACCGCAACGCTTCACTAACCGGAGCAATTGCGCCACCCTACCGCCCCCAGGGCGTCCGCCCACGCCCATCGAAGCCCGACCCGCCATGTCCAAGCACCTGCTCATCGTCGAATCGCCCGCCAAGGCCAAGACGATCAACAAATACCTCGGCAAGGATTTCCATGTCCTGGCCTCGTATGGGCACGTGCGCGACCTGATCCCGAAGGAAGGCGCGGTGGATCCGGACGACGGCTTCGCGATGCGCTACGCGCTGATCGACAAGAACGAGAAGCACGTGGAGGCCATCGCCAAGGCGGCCAAGGCGGCCGAAGACATCTACCTGGCGACCGACCCGGACCGCGAGGGCGAGGCGATCAGCTGGCACATCGCCGAGATCCTGCAGGAGCGCGGGCTGCTCAAGGGCAAGCCGCTGCACCGGGTGGTGTTCACCGAAATCACCCCGCGCGCGATCAAGGAAGCGATGGCGCAGCCGCGGCAGATCGCCGGCGACCTGGTCGATGCGCAGCAGGCGCGCCGCGCGCTGGACTACCTGGTCGGCTTCAACCTGTCGCCGGTGCTGTGGCGCAAGGTGCAGCGCGGCCTGTCCGCCGGCCGCGTGCAGTCGCCGGCGCTGCGCATGATCGTCGAGCGCGAGGAGGAGATCGAAGCCTTCGTCGCCCGCGAGTACTGGTCCATCGCCGCCGACTGCGCGCATCCCTCGCAGCACTTCAACGCCAAGCTGATCAAGCTCGACGGGCAGAAGTTCGAGCAGTTCACCATCACCGACGGCGATACCGCCGAGGCCGCGCGCCTGCGCATCCAGCAGGCCGCGCAGGGCGCGCTGCACGTCACCGACGTCGCCAGCAAGGAGCGCAAGCGCCGCCCGGCGCCGCCGTTCACCACCTCCACCCTGCAGCAGGAAGCCTCGCGCAAGCTCGGCTTCACCACCCGCAAGACCATGCAGGTGGCGCAGAAGCTGTACGAAGGCGTGGCGATCGGCGACGAGGGCACGGTCGGCCTGATCTCGTACATGCGTACCGACTCGGTCAACCTGTCGCAGGACGCGCTGGCCGAGATCCGCGACGTGATCGCGCGCGACTACGGCATCGCCTCGCTGCCGGACCAGCCCAACACCTACCAAACCAAGTCCAAGAACGCCCAGGAAGCGCACGAAGCCGTGCGTCCGACCTCGGCGCTGCGCACCCCGGCCCAGGTCGCCCGCTTCCTCACCGACGACGAGCGCAAGCTGTACGAGCTGATCTGGAAGCGCGCGGTGGCCTGCCAGATGATCCCGGCCACGCTCAACACCGTCAGCGTGGACCTGTCGGCCGGCAGCGAGCACGTGTTCCGCGCCAGCGGCACCACCGTGGTGGTGCCCGGCTTCCTGGCCGTGTACGAGGAAGGCAAGGACAACAAGAGCGCCGAGGACGAGGACGAAGGCCGCAAGCTGCCGGCGATGAAGCCCGGCGACCGCGTGCCGCTGGAGCGCATCCTGGCCGAGCAGCACTTCACCCAGCCGCCGCCGCGCTACACCGAAGCGGCGCTGGTGAAGGCGCTGGAAGAGTACGGCATCGGCCGTCCCTCGACCTACGCCTCGATCATCCAGACCCTGCTGTTCCGCAAGTACGTGGAGATGGAAGGCCGCAGCTTCCGCCCGTCCGATGTCGGTCGTGCGGTGTCCAAGTTCCTGTCCAGCCATTTCACCCAGTACGTGGACTACGACTTCACCGCCAAGCTCGAGGACGAACTGGACGCGGTCTCGCGCGGCGAGGAGGACTGGATCCCGCTGATGTCGCGCTTCTGGGAACCGTTCAAGGAGCTGGTCGAGGACAAGAAGGAATCGGTCGACCGTGCCGAAGCCAGCGGTGCGCGCGAGCTCGGCACCGATCCCAAGACCGGCAAGCCGGTGAGCGTGCGCCTGGGCCGCTTCGGGCCGTATGCGGCGATCGGCAGCACCGCCGAGGATGCCGAGGACAAGCCCAAGTTCGCCTCGCTGCGTCCCGGCCAGAGCATGCACACCATCACCCTGGAGGAGGCGCTGGAGCTGTTCTTGATGCCACGCAGCCTCGGCCAGGACAAGGGCGAGGAAGTCAGCGTCGGCATCGGCCGCTTCGGCCCGTTCGCCAAGCGCGGCAGCGTCTACGCCTCGCTGAAGAAGGAAGACGATCCCTACACCATCGATCTGGCCCGTGCGGTGTTCCTGATCGAGGAGAAGGAAGAGATCGCGCGCAACCGCATCATCAAGGAATTCCCCGGCAGCGACATCCAGGTGCTCAATGGCCGCTTCGGCCCGTACATCAGCGACGGCAAGCTCAACGGCAAGATCCCCAAGGATCGCGAGCCGGCCACGCTGAGCCTGGACGAAGTGCAGAAGCTGCTGGAGGAAACCGGCAAGCCGGTGCGCAAGGGCTTCGGCGCCAAGAAGGCCGCGGCCAAGAAGGAAGCTGCGCCGAAGAAGAGCGCGGCGAAGAAGGCCGCGGCCGACGCCCCGGCCAAGCCGGCGGCGAAGAAGGCGGTCAAGAAGGCCGCGAAGAAGACCGCCAAGAAAGCGGTGAAGAAGGCGGCGAAGAAGACCGTGGCCAAGGGCGGCTGAGCCGCCCTTGTTGGGCTGCCGCAGTCGCGGCAGCGCTCACTGGGGTGCCGCGGCGGCGCAGCAGCGCCGGGCGCGCGCCAGTAACCCGCGAACCGCCGCCGCTCGCCGCATTGCACCTGCGCCATCGCCAGCCCGCGATCTTGCTGGCGCACATCGGGCGCGACAGCGCGCCCACGTCCGCCCCGCCGCTGCACAGCGGCGCGTGCCTGCCCTGGTTGCAGGACCGGCCGCGACGCATCGCCCGGCCCGACACGCCCTGCGCCGACCGGCCCTACCCGCACCGACCCTCATTGTCCTTAGACGAGGACGTGCCGCATGATGCGCGCATGACCGACCTGTCGCTGAGCCATGCCGTCGCCGTCCTGCGCCAGGGCGGTGTGATCGCCTATCCCACCGAAGCCGTGTGGGGCCTGGGCTGCGATCCGCACGACGAGACCGCCGTGACCCGCCTGCTGCGGATCAAGCAGCGGCCGGTGGACAAGGGCCTGATCGTGGTCGCCGCCGAACTGGATCCGTTGCGCCCGCTGCTCGACCTGTCGGCGCTGCCGGCGGACCGGCTGGCCGCGGTGCTGGCCAGTTGGCCGGGACCGCACACCTGGATCCTGCCCGCCTCCGCGCATGCGCCGCCCTGGGTGACCGGCGCGCACCAGGGCATCGCCGTGCGGATCAGCGCCCATCCCCTGGTCGCCGCCCTGTGCCGGGCCTGGGGCGGCGCCCTGGTGTCGACCAGCGCCAACCGCGGTGGCGAGCCGCCGGCGCGGCAGCGCAGCGAACTGGATCCACTGGTGCTGAACGACCTTGACGGCCTGCTCGACGGCGACACCGGCGGCCTGGCCCAGCCCACCCCGATCCGCGACGCCGCCAGCGGCGAGATCCTGCGCGCCTGAGGCCCTGGCTTCCACGGCACGCCGGACCTCCATTGCAGTGACGGCTGGCGGCAACGGCGATGGCCACGTGGGCGCTCGCGCGCCGCACCCTCACCCCAACCCCTCTCCCGGTGGGAGAGGGGCTCGCACGCTTCCCTTCTCCCCTCGGGACAACGGCCCCTTTTCGGGGAAGGTGCCCCGCAGCGGCGGATGAGGGGTGGGCGCAGCTCGCATCGCCGGAGCAACGCGCCCGCACTTCACGAGCACGCCCTGGCCGAGGCCGGCAACACCTCGCAACCGCTGCGAGATGCGGCAGGAAGCGCGCCGCTGACCCGTGGCCCGCCGATGGGCCACGAGACCCCGCTGCGCACCCGCGCCCATTGCGTCCTGAATCCCGGCATGCACGCCCTTTCCCTGGCCGGCCAAGGCGCGCAAGATGCGCGCATGCGCCGTCTTCTCCGCCCCTTGCTGCTGCTGAGCCTGTCGCCCTGGATCGGCGCCGGCTGGGCGCAACAGACGCAGACGGTCAGCAGTGACGGCGGCAACGGATCGGTGCGCATCTACCGCTGCATCGCTGCCTACGGCGCGGTCAGCCTGCAGAATGCGCCCTGCGAGAATGCGCGCCGGCAGCAGGTGCTGGACATGCAGCGCCCGCGCGATCCGCCGCCGCGCCCGACCACCACCATCAGCACCGATCCGGCGCGCGGCGAGGCCTCCCCGGCGCCGCTGCCGCAGCGCGAACTGCGCATCGTCACCGTGCAGCCGGCGCAGCCGATGTACGAGTGCGTGACCCCGGAAGGCACGCGTTACACCAGCGACGACAACGCCGGCAATCCGCGCTGGGTGCCGCTGTGGGCCTATGGCTATGCCGAGGGCCCGTACGCGCTGCCGTCCGGGCGCGGCCCCGATGGCCGTTCGCCCGGCCCGCCGGGACCGCCTCCGCCCGGCCGTCCACACCCGCCAGGGCCACCGCCGCCGGGAGTGGCCGCCGGCGCCGGCGTGATCGTGCCGGCCGGCAGCACGCTGATCCGCGACACCTGCACGGCGCTGCCCGAGCAGGAGGTCTGCGCGCGCCTGAGCGACCGCCGCTGGGAGTTGATTCGTCGCTACAACAGCGCCCTGCAGAGCGAGCGCCGTGCGCTGGAAACCGAACAGCGCGGCATCGATGCGCGCCTGGCGCGCGACTGCGGCGGCACCTGATGCGCCGTGCGCTCTGCCTGGCCGCGTTGCTGGCCTGCGCCGGCGCGGCGAGCGCCGAACCGGTGGTGTTCTATCGCTGCACCGATGCGCAGGACAACCTGACCATCCAGAACATGCCCTGCCCCAAGGGCATGCGCCAGCAGAAGAAGATCATGCAGGGCGTGAGCAGCGCCGCACTGCCGACCACGCTCGCAGCCAAGCCCGTTCCATCGTCGCCCCCTGCAAGCACCCCGACCGCCGCCACGCCTGCGGACGCGGCGGCCCCGGTCGACACCACGGCTGCTGCAGCTCCACCGCCACCGCCGAAGCTGCCGCCCCCGCCGCTGTACACCTGCACCACCCGCGAGCAGGCGTCCTACATCGGTGAGGTCGCCGAACCGCCGCCGCGTTGCGTGCCGCTGCACACGACGGACCTGGACGGTGGACCCAACCAGGCCGGCGGCAGCGCCTGCGAGGTGCTACGCGACCAGTGCCAGCCCCTGCCCGCCGAGCAGTTGTGCGATACCTGGAAGAACTACGTGGCCGAAGCCGAAACCCACTGGCGCTTCGCCGTTCCCGAGCATGCGGAGGCACTGCGCGCGGAGTTCGAACGCCGCCAGTACCTGCTCGAGGCCAGCAACTGCGGCGCACCGGAGCGGCCCGCGCCGTAACCCATCGCACTCGCACGGTGGCGCACCTGTTGTCGTAGGAGCGGCTTCAGCCGCGACCGGGCGTTCCCGCTAACGCCCGGTCGCGGCTGAAGCCGCTCCTACGGATTCCGCTGCACGCAGTTGCCTCGCTTGCATCACAGCCCGCGCGCTAAAACCCGTAGCGCAAAACCACCGTCCACCGCGATGCATTCGCCGGTGATGTAGCAGGCGCAACCACAGGAACCCGGCCGCAGCCGCCACTTCCTGGCGCTCGCCGCCGCCGGTCTAACACGGCGAGCGCGCGCCTTTGTGGGAGGGACTTCAGTCCCGACGACGTACCGCCCGGGACGCACCGCACTGCGCCTTCGGCTCGCCCTAAGCGAAAGCCGCCTCATGCAGCCGCAGAACCGTCAAAACCCGTAGCGCAAAAACCCCCCATCCACCGCGATGCATTCGCCGGTGATGTAGCTGGCCACCGGCAGGCACAGGAACCCGACCGCCGCCGCGACTTCCTCCGGTTCGCCGATGCGGCGCATCGGCGTGCGCTCGATCACCTGCTCGTAGTAGTCCGGATCCGACAGCGGGCCGGAGGTGCGGCGGGTGCGGATGTACCACGGCGCCACCGCATTGACCCGGATGCCATCCTCGGCCCATTCGGCGGCGAGGTTGCGGGTGAGCTGGTGCAGCGCCGCCTTGGTCATGCCGTAGGGCGCGCCGCTGCGCACGTGGGTCAGCCCGGACACGCTGCCGACGTTGACGATCGCCGAGGCCGCATGCTGCGCCAGCAGCGGATGCGCGTAGCGCGACAGCTCGAAGGCGGAGAACAGGTTGGTCTCGAAGATGCCGCGCCATTCGTCCTCGGTGTAGTCCACCGCGGCCTTGCTGACGTTGCCGCCGGCGTTGTTGATCAGCAGGTGCAGGCCGTCGGCATGGTCCTCGACCCAGTCCAGGATCTCGCGGCGGTCCTCGTCGTCGGCGACGTCGGCGGCCAGTGCCAGGATCTCGCGCTCGGGGAAGGCGTCGCGCAGTTCGTCGCGTGCGATCTCCAATGCATCGAGGTCGCGCGCCACCAGCAGCAGGTCGGCGCCGAACCCGAGCAGTTCGCGTGCGATCGCCAGGCCGATGCCGGCGCTGGCGCCGGTGATCAGCGCGGTCTGTCCGTCCAGCCGCCAACGGTGCTGCATGCGCGTGCCTGTCTGCTCACGTGAGAGGCGTAGGATGATACCTCCACCCTCGAGGAGGTCGCCGCCATGTCCGCACCACTGCGCAGGATGACGTTGGCATTGCCGTTGCTCGCACTGCTGGCCGCATGCAAGCCGGAACCGCCGCAACCGCCCGATGCGCCGCCACCGCCGAAGGCCAGCGCGTTGCGCACCGCCATCGCCCAGCCGCTGGATCGCGCCAGGCAGACCCAGGCCACGCTCGACCGCGCCGCGGCCACGCAGAACGCCGCGCTCGACGCCGCCACCGCGCAATGAAAAACGCCGGCCACGGGGCCGGCGTTGCAGGCACATGCGGCGCGCCCGCGCGGGCGCGCCGCCACCGGGCTCAGGGCCGGCTCACAGACCGCAGAAGCAGTAGGCCAGCGCCTTCACCGGTGCGCCCGGGCGGGTTTCGGCCGCGTCCTTGACGAAGCGCAACTGGGTGTCCAGCTCCGGCAGGCTGCGCGCCAGCAGGGCATGGCCCAGCGCCGAGTCGCTCAGCATCCACACGCCCAGGCGGCTGCCGGCGAACCCGCTGACGAACTGCGCAAACGGCGTGGCCGGCTTCTCGACGTAGCGCACCCGGTACTTGTCCGGGCCGCCCAGCTTGGCGCGCGCGGCGGCATCGGCCACCGCATCCTTGAAGCCGCCGAACGCGTCCACCAGCCCGCGCTCCTTGGCCTGCGCACCGCTCCACACGCGGCCACGCGCCACCTGGTCGATGGCCTCGACCGACTTGCCGCGCGCCTGCGCGACCTTGCCGGTGAAGTCGGCATAACCCTTGTTGATCACCGACTGGATCAGCTGGCCCACCGCCGGATCCATCGGCCGGGTCATGTCGAACGCGCCGGCGAAGCGGGTGGTGCCCACGCCGTCGGTATGCACGCCGATCTTGTCCAGGGTGCGGGTGATGTTGGGGATCATGCCGAAGATGCCGATCGAACCGGTGATGGTCGACGGGTCGGCATAGATGCGATCGGCGTTCATGCTGATCCAGTAGCCGCCGGACGCGGCCAGGTCGCCCATCGACACCACCACCGGCTTGCCGGCGGCCTTCAGCGCCACCACCTCGCGGCGGATCTGCTCGGAGGCGAACACTTCGCCGCCGGGCGAATCCACCCGCAGCACCACCGCCTTCACCGCGTCGTCGTCGCGCGCCTGGCGCAGCAGCGCCGCGGTCGACTCGCCGCCGATGCGGCCGGCCGGCTGTTCGCCGCCGCTGATCTCGCCCGCGGCGACCACCACCGCCACCTGCGGCCGCGAATCCACCGGCGAACGGCGCAGGTCCAGCTGCTGCAGGTAGCCGTCCAGGTCGACGTTGCGATAGCCGGTGTCGGCATCGTCGTCGGCCACGCCGCGCTTGGCCAGCAGTTGCTCGACGTCCTCGCGGGTCTTCAGGCCGTCCACCAGCTTCTGCTGCAGGGCGAACTTGGCCAGGTCGCCGCCGGCGGCGGCCACGCCCTCGGGCATGGTGTCGATGCCGGCGTTGATCTGCTCAGGCGCCAGCTTGCGCGCCTTGGCGATGTCGGCCACGTAGCGCTGCCACACGTCGTTCATCCAGAACAGGTCGGCTTCCTTGGACGCCGGCGAGGCCGCGTCGAGCACGTAGGGCTCGGCGGCGGACTTGTACTCGCCGACCTTGAACAGGTGCACGTCCACGCCGAGCTTGTCCTGCAGGCCCTCGCGGAAGTACTGGCGGTAGCGGCCCAGCCCTTCCAGGGTCATCGAGCCCATCGGGTCCAGGTAGACCTCGTTGGCCTGCGCGGCCAGCAGGTACTGCCACTGGTTCAGGTTGTCGCTGTAGGCAACGATCTGCTTGCCGGAGCTGCGCAGGTCCTGCAGCGCCTTCTCCACCTCGCGCATCGAGGCGAAGCCGCTGGGCTGCAGCTTGTCCAGGCGCAACGCCACGCGCTCGATCTTGGGATCGGTCTTGGCCGCCTCGATCGCGCGCACCAGGTCGCGCAACTGGATCTCCTGCGCGCCCTTGTCGTTCATCGCCTTGGCCAGCGCGCGGCTGACCGGGTCGGCACTGAACTGCTCGACCAGCTTGCCTTCCGGCGCGATCAGCAGCGTGGTGCGGTCGCGCAGCGCCTTGCCGCCGTCGCCGCGCGCCATGGCGAACACCATCGCCAGCAGGATCAGCAACAGGAAGCCGAAGAACACCAGGTTGAAGATCAACCGGCGGGTGAAGTTCATCACATCCCACAGGCCGACGAAGAAGTTGGCGACGGGGCTGCGACGCACGGGTTGGTTCATGGAAAACTCCGAAGGGAAGGCGTCTTGCGCCTGCGCAGCATACCGGCTGCGTCAGGCGCCGCACATGCGTCTGAAGTCAGGGGGCCGCCGGCGCGGCCAGCAGCCGCGCGCTGCTCCAGCGGAACCGCGCGCCCATCATCACCGCCGCCGCGGTCAGGCCCAGGATCAGGCCGATCCACATGCCCTGCGGCCCCCAGCCCAGCCACAGGCCGAGGCCGGCGCCCAGCGGCATGCCCAGGCCCCAGTAGGAGCACAGGGCCAGCAGCATCGGCACGCGGGTGTCCTTGAGGCCGCGCAGCGCGCCGGCCGACAGCACCTGCAGGCCGTCGGGGAACTGGAACGTGGCTGCGTACAGCAGCAGCGTGGAGGCCAGCGCGGCCACCGCCAGGTCGCTGGTGTAGATGCCGACGATGGCGTCGTGGCCGAACAGCAGCACCAATGCCGACAGCGCCTGGGTGCCGAGCACGATCGCGTAGCCGGCCCAGGCCGCACCGCGCACGCCCACCGCGTCGCCGGCGCCGGCGGCGCGGCCGACCCGCACCGTGGTCGCCTCGGCCACGCCCATCGGCACCATGAAACACAGCTGCGCCACGTTGATCGCGATCTGGTGCGCCGCCGCCGGCACCTCACCGAGCCGCGCGATCAGCAGCGCGGTGACGATGAACAGGCCGCCTTCCATCAGGATGGTCACGCCGATCGGCAACCCGGTCTTCAGCAGCCCGGCGATCGCGCGCAGGTCCGGCGCCTCGAACTGCGCGAACAGGCGCAGCGGCGCGAAGCGCTTGGACCGCGCCAGGTAGAGGGCGAAGCACAGCGCCTGCGCCCACATCGTGATCGCCGAGGCCATGCCCAGGCCGCCGGCGCCGTGCTCGCGCAGGCCCCACAGGCCGAAGGTCAGCGCGTAGCCGAGCGGGGCCAGCAACAACAAGCCGCCGAAGCCGAGCAGCATGGTCGGCAGAGTCCAGTGCATGCCTTCGCTGAGGTAGCGCATGCAGAAATACAGCACCAGCGCCGGCACGCCCCAACGGATCGCGTGCAGGAAGTCGCGCGCGCCGGGCACGATCTCCGGGGCGATGCCCAGTTGCGGCAGCGCCATCGGCATCACGCTCAGGAACGCGAACATCAGCAGGCCCAGGCCCAGCGACAGCCACAGCGCCTGGCGGAACAGCGGCCCGATCTGCGCCTGGCGCTTGGCGCCGTCGAGCTGCGACACCGAGGCGGTCAAGGCGATCAGGGTGCCGATCGGGATCATCATCGGCAGCCACAGCAGGGCCGTGCCGACCGTCACCGAGGCCAGCGTGCGGGTACCGTGGTGACCGGCGATCACGTTGTCGACGAAGCTGATCAGGCCGGTGGAGACGTGCCCCAGGACCAGCGGCAGGGCGAGCTGCGCGGTGGTGCGCAGTTCGCGGCCCCGGACCGTGGCCGGGGTGGAAGACGAAAACATTGCAAGACTCTGGCGATCTCGCCACTGCGGCCGCGCAGACAGCGCCGGACACCGGGTGGCGGAGGCCGCGCATTCTACCCGCTGCGACGGATGGCTGCTGGGAGCCACGCCCCGCGGCTGGGATCAGGCACCCACGAAAGCCAAGCGCAGCGCGCGCCTCAACGTGCGGCGCGCTGCTTCAGCCAGGCGCCGCGGCTGTCGGCGGCCTGGGCGAGCAGGTCGCGGCGCAGGGCCGCGCGGTCCTGCGGCGGGGTGCGTTGCGACAGCAGTGCCAGATGCTCGCGCTGATCCGCCGGCAGGCTGCGCAGCACGCCCAGCAGCGCCTGCCGCTGCGCCGCGGGTACGTAGCCGAGCAGCGGCTGCAGCGCCCAGAACTCGGCGCCCAGCTCCGGGCCGAGCAACCAGCCATGGCGCTCCAGCGCGTCCATCTCGGCGAACTGCGCATGCAAGCTGTGCTGCTGCTCGATCGGCAGGCCGGCAAAGGCCGTGGCGACCTGGCGCAGGCGCGCCTGCGCCGCCGCCGGCAGCGCGTCCCAGGCGGCCTGGCGCGCGCGCAATTGCGCCGGGGTCAGCGCCGGCGGCGTGCTGGCTGCCGCTGGCGCGACAGCCGGAGCCACGGCGGCGGCCGGCGGGTTTTCGGCGGCCTCGGCCAGGTCGGCGGCGCTGGGGGCGCTGCGCTCGATCCGCGGCGGCGGCGCACCGGCCGCGTACCACGCATAGAAATCCAGGTCGTAGATCGCCGGCTCGGGCAGCGGCGCCGGCGGGTCGGCCGGCAGCGGCGGCGCGCTGGCGGTATCCGACTCCGGCGGCAACACTTCCACCTGCACCGGGCCGGTATCGCCCAGCGCCAGGCTTGCGTCGGTGCCGCCCGCGCCGGTCGCCACGTGCGCGCGGCGCCACGGCAGCCGGTCCCAGAACACGGTACCGACCAGGGCCAGGACCACGACGGCGATCACCGCCCCGGCCAGGCGCGTGCGCAGGGCAGAGCGCGTGCCGCGACGGCGCGGACGCGCGGGGGCCGTGTCCGTTGCCGGGGCCGGGGTCGCCGCCGGCGGGGCCGTGCTGCCGGCGATCGCCGCATCGCGCAGCTGCGCCAGGGCCTGCAGCCGTGCCGGCGGCAGGTCGCGCAGGCACTGCTGTGCCGCATCGGCCAGCGCGCGCCAGCCCGCCGCATCCGGACGCCCGTCGGCATCGCGCGGGCAGGCCCGCGCCAGCGACTGCTGGTAGTCCTCGGTGGACAGCTGCAGCACCTGCGCGGCGAGCGGCTCGTCCAGCCCGGCCACGATACGCAGCAGCAATGCCAGGCGGTCGGCTGGCTGCAGGGTGCGCAGATGGGCTACCGGCGCCGGCCAGGCGCCCTCGGCGGCCTCGGCTTGGCGCAGGGTCGGCACCGCGCCGAGGAGCTTCCAGAACCGTAGCGGCCAGTCAGCCATCGGCAGGGCCGCGGCGTGGCTGCGGAACGCCCGCATCGCCGCCGCCAGGGCCGGCGTGCCGCGTTCGGGCCGGCCGCTCTGCAGGTCGGCTAGGACCGCGGCGCGGCGTTCGATCCCGCGCAGGAACGCGGCCAGGGCGGGCGGGGCGGCCACGCCGTCGGAAGGGGACGTGGCGGTCATCGGAACTCCATCATCGGCGCGATGATAGCGAGGCCGCCGCCGCACCGCGCGCTTGACAGCGAGGCCGCGATCGGCTCACTGGCGGCCGTCGCGACGGCGGGTTGTGCACAGCACCGGAAATTGGCCCGGGACAGGTCTTGTCAAGCCCCCGCGAAACCATGTTGCATCTGTGTTTCACGGCCAACTTGTTGTTTTGAAAGAAATAAAAGAGATTGGCGCTTTTTTGTCCAACTCGTGGCAGAGGCTTGTGAGTCCGTCTTCACGGCGTGGAGCATGCCCGTCATGCACAGCTTTATCCACAGCAGATGTGGATAAATTCGATTCTCCAAGCGCGGCAGCTATTTACGACCGGTTTATCACTTTGCAGGCAGCAATCGCGCGCAACTCCCGGCACCCGGGACCCGCTTGCCACGGCCCCTAGGGCGTGTCACCAAGCCCCGAGCATGCCGCGCCGCGATTGCGCGTGCCTGTGGCAAGGAAGAGCGAGGACGTGGACGTGCGTCCACGCCCGAGCGATGACGCGGCCACGGGCGCGCGCAACCGCGGCCCTTCGGGTTGGGTCTGGCAGGCGGCACACTCGGGAATTGGTGGCACGCCCTAGACTAGGTGGATGCCCTCCCCCGCCGCCACGCTCCGCGTCGCCCTGCCCGTGCCGCTGCCGCACCTGTTCGACTACCTGCCGCCGCCCGGCGACACGGTCGCCGACGGCGATGTCGGCCGCCGCGTGCAGGTGCCGTTCGGCAACCGCGAACTGAGTGGCGTGGTGGCCGCGATCGGCCAGGTCGAGGACGCCGACGGCCTGCGCGCCGCGCTGGCCTGGCTGGACCCGGCGCCGTTGCTGCACGGCGAACTGGCCGAGTCGCTGCGCTGGCTGGCGCGCTACAGCCACGCGCCGCTGGGCGAGGTACTGGCCACGGCGTTGCCGGTGCAGCTGCGCCGTGGCGAGCCGCTGCCCGACACCCACGCCTGGGCCTGGCGCCTGACCGAGGCCGGCGCCAGCCACCGTGCCCGTCCCGGCACCCGTCCGCATCGCTTCGCCGCGCTGCTGGCGGCCGGCGCCATGGACGAGGACCGGCTGGACCAAGCGATGGACGACTGGCGCAGCGCCGCGCGCGCGCTGGCCAAGCGGGGGCATGCCGAACGCATCGCGGTGCCGGCCAGCGCCGCGGCGCCGCAGCCGCAGCCGCAGCCCGGGCCGGTGCCCAATGCCGAACAGCAGGACGCCATCGACGCGGTGGTCGCCGCTGCCGGCTTCGCGCCGTTCCTGCTCGACGGCGTCACCGGCAGCGGCAAGACCGAGGTCTACCTGCAGGCGATCGCCGCCTGCCTGGCGCGCGGCCGCCAGGCGCTGGTGCTGGTGCCGGAGATCGGCCTGACCCCGCAGACCCTGGCACGCTTCCGCGCCCGCCTCGGGGTACCCGTGCATGCGCTGCATTCCGGGCTCAACGACAACGAACGCGCCCGGGTCTGGGCCGCCGCCTGGCGCGGCGAGGCGCAGGTGGTGGTCGGCACCCGCTCGGCGGTGTTCGTGCCGCTGCCGCGGGCCGGCCTGATCGTGGTCGACGAGGAACACGACGGCAGCTACAAGCAGCAGGACGGCATCCGCTACCACGCCCGCGATTTCGCCCTGGTCCGCGGCAAGGCGCTGGACGTACCGGTGCTGCTGGGCAGCGCCACGCCGTCGCTGGAAAGCCTGCACAACGCCGCCAGCGGCCGCTACGCGCACCTGCGCCTGACTCGCCGCGCCGGCGACGCCAAGCCGCCGACGGTGCGCGTGCTCGACGTGCGCAAGCGCCCGCTGCAGGACGGCCTGTCGCCGGAGGTGCTGGCCGGCATCGGCACGGCACTGGCCGAAGGCGGCCAGGTGCTGGTGTTCAAGAACCGCCGCGGCTATGCGCCGGTGCTGCTGTGCCACGACTGCGGCTGGACCGCGCCGTGCCAGCGCTGCAGCACGCCGCTGCACGCCACGCCGATGACCGTGCACGCCGGCGGCCGGCGCCTGCAATGCCACCACTGCGGCGCGCGCCAGCCGGCGCCGCTGGCCTGCCCGGATTGCGGCAGCCTGGCGCTGCAGCCGCAGGGCATCGGCACCGAACGCCTGGAAGAACGCCTGGTGCAGGCATTCCCGGACGTCCCGGTGCTGCGCATCGACCGCAGCACCACCCAGCGCCGCGACGCGCTGGAGACGCAACTGGCCACGCTCGGCAGCGCGCCCGGCATCCTGGTCGGCACGCAGATCCTGGCCAAGGGCCACGACCTGCCGCAGCTGAGCCGGGTGGTGGTGGTGGGCATCGACGAAGGCTTGTTCTCGGCCGATTTCCGCGCCAGCGAGAAGCTGGCACAGCAGTTGATCCAGGTCGCCGGGCGCGCCGGCCGCGCCGCTCGCCCGGGCGAGGTCTGGCTGCAGACCCACCACCCCGCACATCCGCTGCTGCAGACCCTGGTGCACGGCGGCTACCACGCCTTCGCCGCCGCGGAACTGGAGCAGCGCGAGGCCGCCGGCTTCCCCCCGTTTGCGCACCTGGCGCTGCTGCGCGCCGAGGCCAAGCAGGTCGAACACGCCAACGCCTTCCTCGCCGCCGTGCGCGCGTTGCTGCCGGTGCAGGACGAGGTGCAGCGCTTTGGCCCGATGCCGGCGCCGATGCCGCGCCGCGCCGGCTTCCAGCGCACCCAGTTGCTGCTCTCGGCCAGCACGCGGCGCGCGCTGCACGCGTTGCTGGACACGGCGGTGCCGGCGATCCACGCGCTGCCGCAGGCACGGCGGGTGCGCTGGTCACTGGATGTGGATCCGCAGGATCTGTACTGAGGCGGGTACGCATCACGCCCAAGATACCCGCCACAACGTCGACCAACGTCGCCAAGCCGATGGTGTGCCCGTCGCGCATGGATGAAGCCGCAGATCGCCACACTCCAATGTGCGATTCCATTCCGCGCGATTCCGCGCGATCCGGTTCCGTAGGAGCGGCTTCAGCCGCGACGAGGCGTTACCGGGAAAGCCTGTCGCGGCTGAAGCCGCTCCTACGAGGCAATGGCGTGTGTTGCCGGCGCGCCGCAGGGAGTGCCCAGAGATTGCCTGAAAGCCGTTTCAAACGAGCAGCGCCTCAACGTGGCGAAGCAATCGCTGCCCCTGCAGGCGACTGCAACGCCCTCGTGTTCGCTCAACCCGCCAGGCCCAATGCCTCCACCACCTGCGTGCGCAGCGCGGCGCTGTCACCGGCTTCCACGCAGCGCCACGCGCCATCGTCCGCGGCCAGGCCGCAGGCGGCGGTGGCGATCACCGGTTTGCCCAGCGCCATGGCCAGCAGCAGCCCGCGCGGCTGCTGTTCGATCCAGGCCGGCAGCAGCACCAGCGTGGCCGCACGCACGCCCTCGGCCATCGAGGCGACGCGCTGCACGTCGACGCCGTTCCAGAAGTCCGGCGTTTCCTGCGCGCCGGGCGGCAGCAGCAACAGCAGCGGCAGGCCACGTAACGCTTCGCGCAATTCGTAGGCGCCTTTGCGCGCCAGCGCCGAGGCTGCCAACAGCACCCGCGGCGCGGTGTCCGCGATGGCGACCGTATGCCCTGCCGCGACCGCCGCGAGCGGCGGCCGTTGCCATGCCAGCGCGAGACCGCGGCTACCAGCCAGCGCCAGCAGTTCGCGGTGCGGCGTGATCCAGTGCCGCGCCTGCGTCAGTGCCGCGCGCTCGGCGGCGACCAGCGCCGGATCGGCGCGGAAATCGCGCAGGGTGGGGCTGTGCGGATGCCGCTGCGCGGCTACGTCCAGGCGCGCCTGCAGCAGGTGCATCGGCAAGGCGGTCATGTACACGTCCCAGCGCCGCCCCTGCAGTTCGCCGGCCAGCCACAACTCCGGCAACAGGCTCTGCGGCACCACCAGATCGACGTCGCGTGCGCCCAGCCGGCGCCGCAGCGCCTGCAGGCGGATGCGCTGCGCGCGCTGGCGCGCCTGCGGCAACGGCATGCCGCGCCACAGCCACCAGCGCCGCATCAGCGCGGCGTGCAAGGCCGCGGCACTGGTGCGCGGCAACGCCAGCACGCGGTCGCCCGGCTGCCGCCGGCGCCGGCGGTCCTCGACGAACTCCGGCCAGTCCTCGTCCACCAGCCAGGTGCGGTGCAGACCGTCGGGCACCGCCGCCACATGGCGATGGCAGGCGCTGCGGCCGCAGCGGGTGCAGTCGTCGGCGGCATCGACGCCGGCGGGCGCGGTGCGGCGCTGCAGCGGCGGCAACGGCAATGCCGCCGGCGCCGCGGCACCGCCGCGGATACGCACGTGCAGCGCCTCGCCGTCCAGCCACACTTCCAGCCGCCACGGCGCGGCGGCGCGCAGGCGCAGGTCCACGTAGTTCCAGAACACCACCGCATCGCGGTCGCGCTCGGCCAGGGAGCCGGCAATCACCTGGGTATGGCGGTGTCGCTCGACGATCTCCAGGCCCTGCCGCAGCGCCGCGTCGTAGATCGCATTGGACAGCTGGCACAGGCCGCCGCCGATCGACGGCACCAGGCAGCCCTCGCGCAGTTCGCGGCCGGCGACGAAGCCGCGACGGCGCGTGGCGCGGCCCAGTTGGCGCCAGAAACTGAAGGTCGCCCCGGCCGGCACTTCCACGCCGTGCAGCGCACGCGCGGCCAGGCGCAGGTTGTGGATCTTGCCGGCCACCAGCTGCGCTGCGGTCTCCTCGCTGTCGGGCCACAGCGCGGTGACCGATTCGGCGCAGGCGGCATCGGCGATCGCCAGGCCGCCATCGCGGCGATGCCGGCGCGGGCCATCGCGCAGATCGTCCAGCGCGCGGCGCAATTGCAGCGCGCGGGTCTTCGCCCAGAACAGCAGGCTGCGCCAGCGCGACGGCAGCGGCACCTGCAACGGCACCGAAGCGCGCGGCTTCACTGTCGCCGACATGACCGTGCGTTTTCTCTGTCGCTGACCGCGCTTGGCATCGCGCTACTATACGAGCATGCAGGTCCGGCCTTCGACGATCGCGCAGCGCCCCATCGGCAGCGCGCGTTCCGGCGAATCGGTGCGCCGCGCGACTGCCACGCGACCGCCGCGCCGACACCGGACGCCTCCTCTCCCCTCCCCCTCCTGGAGTCCTGCATGGACGACACACGCGTGCCGCACCTGATCGTGGTCGGCGGCGGCTTCGCCGGCTTGTGGGCCACCCGCGCCCTGGCCAAGTCACCGCTGCGCATCACCCTGATCGACCGCCGCAACCATCACTTGTTCCAGCCGCTGCTGTACCAGGTCGCCACCGCCGGCCTCTCGGCACCGGACATCGCCGCGCCGCTGCGGCAGATCCTGCGCCACCAGGACAACGTCGAAGTGCGCCTGGGCGAAGTGGTCCACATCGACAAGCAGGCGCGGCAGGTGCGCCTGGCCGATGGCCAGGCCCTGGACTACGACTACCTGTTGGTCGCCACCGGCGCCACCCATGCCTATTTCGGCCACGACGACTGGGCGGCGCACGCGCCGGGCCTGAAGACCCTGGATGATGCGCTGCAGTTGCGCCGGCACCTGCTGCTGGCGTTCGAGCGTGCCGAAGCGGAAACCGATCCGGCCGCACGCGCGGCCTGGCTCAGCTTCGCCATCGTCGGCGGCGGCCCCACCGGCGTCGAGCTGGCCGGCACCCTGGCCGAGATCGCCCGGCACACGCTCAAGCACGAGTTCCGCCGCATCGACCCGGCCGAGGCGCGGGTGCGGCTGATCGAGGCCGGCCCGCGGGTGTTGTCCTCCTTCCCCGAGCACCTCTCGGACAAGGCGCAGAAGCAGTTGGAAAAGCTCGGCGTGGAAGTGCTGACCGGGGTGCCGGTCGCCGACATCGACGCCAGCGGCTATCGCCTGGGCAGCACCTTCGTGCCGGCGCGCACCGTGGTCTGGGCCGCCGGCGTGGCCGCCTCGCCACTGGCGAAGACGCTGCAGACGCCGCTGGACCGCAGCGGTCGCGTGCAGGTGCAGCCGGACCTGAGCGTGCCCGGCCATCCGGAGCTGTTCGTCGCCGGCGACCTGGCCGCGGTGCAGCAGGCCGACGGCCGCCCGGTGCCGGGCGTGGCGCCGGCCGCCAAGCAGATGGGCCGGCACGTCGCCGATACCCTGCGCCGGCGGCTGCGCGGCGACGCCCGCAGCACGCCGTTCCGCTATGCCGACTACGGCAACCTGGCCACCATCGGGCGCATGGCCGCGATCGTGCACCTGGGCCGGCTGCAGCTCTCCGGCGTGCTGGCCTGGTGGTTCTGGCTGGCCGCGCACGTGTTCTTCCTGATCGGCTTCCGCAACCGCGTGGTGGTACTGCTCAACTGGGCCTGGGCGTATTGGAGCTACCAGCGCGCCGCACGCATCATCCTCGGCGACCCGCCCGCGGCGGAGGACACGCAGGCACAGGCCGCGCCGCCCGCGGACAGGTGACACTGCGGGACGGGGCTGCGATCCTAGCCGGCCTTTTTGCTGCGGCGCAGTCCCCGTCTTGGCGACCTTCCTGTTCCTGCTCGACCTGCTGGGCACCTTCGTGTTCGCGATCAGCGGCGCCACCGTCGGCGTGCGCCATCGCCTGGACCTGTTCGGCGTGCTGGTGCTGTCGTGCGCGGCGGCGGTCTCCGGCGGCATCGCCCGCGACGTGCTGATCGGCGCCACCCCGCCGGCGGCGCTGGCCGATGTGCGCTATCTCGGTGTCGCCTGCCTGGCCGGGCTGCTGGCGTTCTACCGTCACCACACGGTCGAGCGCCTGCGCAATCCGGTGCAGATCTTCGACGCGATGGGCCTGGCGCTGTTCGCGGTCTACGGCACCAGCAAGGCGCTGGCGTTCGGCCTGGGGCCGCTCAGCGCGACCTTGCTGGGCATGCTCAGCGGCATCGGCGGCGGCATCGTCCGCGACCTGCTGGTGGCGCGCACGCCGGTGGTACTGCAGGCCGAACTGTACGCGGTGGCGGCCCTGCTCGGCGGCGGCGTGGTCGCCGCGGCGCAGGTGCTGCACCTGCCGCAGCCCTGGGGCCTGGCCGTGGGCGCGGTGCTGTGCTTCGGCCTGCGCTTCATGGCGATCCGCTACGGCTGGCACCTGCCGGTGGCGCGCCCGCCGGAGGCGTAGCCCGGCCGCTGGCGGGGTGCGCTTGCGCACTGCGCAGGCGCCAGTCCGCGGTGGCGCCCAGCGACAAAAGGAAAGGCCCGGCAATGCCGGGCCTTTTCGCGCAATGCAAACGATCGTCGCGGGCGGATCAGGCGACGAACAGCGCCTTCATCTTCTTTAGCGCGTTCGCCTCGATCTGGCGGATGCGCTCGGCCGACACGCCGTACTCGTCGGCCAGTTCCTGCAGGGTGATCTTGCTGTCGGCATCCAGCCAGCGGCGCTTGATGATGTCGCGCGAACGCGCATCCAGTTCCGCCAGGCCTTCGCGCAGCAGCTGCAGCTGGTTGTCCTCGCTGTCGGCGCGCTCATAGGCCTGCGAGGGATCTTCCTCGTTGGCCATCAGATACGCGGCCGGCGACGGCGGCGCGTGGTCGTCGTCCTCGTCGGACGGCGCATCGAAGCCGATATCGCGACCGGACAGGCGCGACTCCATCTCCAGCACCTCGCGCTCGGACACGTTGAGGTCCTTGGCCACCGCGGTGACCTCGGCCGCGTTCATCCAGCCCAGACGGGTCTTGGACTTGCGCAGGTTGAAGAACAGCTTGCGCTGCGCCTTGGTCGTGGCGACCTTGACGATGCGCCAGTTCTTCAGGATGTACTCGTGCATCTCGGCACGGATCCAGTGCACCGCGAAGCTGACCAGGCGCACGCCCATGTCCGGGTCGAAGCGCTTGACCGCCTTCATCAGGCCGATGTTGCCTTCCTGGATCAGGTCGCCCAGCGGCAGGCCGTAGCCGTTGTAGCCGCGGGCCACGTGCACCACGAAGCGCAGGTGGGAATGGACCAGTTCGCGGGCCGCGTCCAGGTCTTCCTGGTCGCGATACCGCACCGCCAGTGCATGTTCCTCGTCGGACGTCAGCACCGGGATCTGGTGCACGGCGCCGATGTAGGCATCCAGCGAACCGAGCGGACTGGGAATCGGGAGGTTGTTGGCAACCAATGCGTTGGTAGTAAGAGTCTGGCTCATAGGGCTCATCTTAGCAGTCTACTAATTGGACTGCTGGGTACAGTAAAAAGTTCCTGTGTTCTGTTTATGCAACATTCGACTCAGGAATGGCACTGCATCACAAGCCATTGAAACAATCGGGGTCGGCATCATCGTCCCGCTATCTGACCGCCAAACTAGCATTCGGTTCGCGAAAATGGCGTCCACGGCCGGCGACAGCGCCGTTGCGTCCACCCGGGGTTCAGGCGCCGCGCAGGGCCGCCTCCAGTTCGGCGCGCGGCGGCAGGCTCCAGTCGATCGGGGTGGCGCCGCGCCGCCGCAGGTACTCGTTGGCCGCCGAGAAATGCTTGCAGCCGAGGAAGCCGCGGTGCGCCGACAGCGGCGAGGGGTGCGGCGCCTTGAGCACGCGGTGGCGACGGGTATCGATGACCTTGCCCTTGGCCTGGGCGTAGCTGCCCCAGAGCAGGAACACCAGGCCCTCGCGTTCGCGGTTGAGGGTCTCCACCACGTGGTCGGTGAAGCCCTCCCAGCCCTTGCCCTGGTGCGCGCCAGCGCGGCCTTCCTCCACCGTCAGCACCGCGTTGAGCAGCAGCACGCCGCGCTGCGCCCACGGCAGCAGGCAGCCGTGGTCCGGCCGGCGGATGCCCAGGTCGTCCTCGATCTCCTTGTAGATGTTCAGCAGCGACGGCGGCACCGGCACCCCGGGCAGCACCGAGAAGCACAGCCCGTGCGCCTGGCCATAGCCGTGGTACGGGTCCTGGCCGAGGATCACCACCTCCACCCGCTCGAACGGGGTGGCGTCGAAGGCGGCGAAGATCTGCCGCCCCGGCGGGAATACCCGCGCACCGGCGGCCTTGCGCTGGCGCAGGAACGTGGCCAGCTCGCGCATCTCCGGGCGCAGCAGCCAGTCGCCGACCTGCGCCTTCCACGACGGCTCCAGTTGGATCCGGCTTTCGTCTTCGTTGTTGCTCATCGCTTCCAGGCTCGGGACATCACATCGGTCAGAAGGTCACCGCGATCTCGTCGAGCCGGGCCAGGCGCAGCTGGAACAGCACCTTGGTGACCAGCAGGCGCTCTTCGATCGGTTTCTGCACCAGGTCGTTGGCGCCGGCGCGCAACAGCTCGGACTGGGTGTGCGGGTTGCTGTCGCCGGTCATCACCAGCACCGGCATGCGCCGCTTGCCGTAGGCGAAGTCGACGCGGATGCGCTGGACCACGTCGCGACCGTTGAGTTCGCCCTTGAGGGTGACGTCGGTCAGCACCAGGTCGATGCGGCGGGTGGTGCGGCCCAGCGACTCGGCGGTGAGCAGGGCGAACGCGTCCTCGGCGCTGAGCACGTGCACCACGTGCAGGTGCTGGCGTTCGAGCATGCGCTTGGTCGCCTCGGCCACCACCCGGCTGTCCTCGACGTAGAGCACGGTGGCGCCGGCCACCGGCTGCGGCTGCACGTAGCCGCGGATGAAGGTCGCCAGCGCCTCGTGGCCGAGCGCCTTGTCGAAGTAGTCGGTGACGTATTCGGTGAAGCGGCGCTCGACCAAGTGCTGCTGGGCGTCGCCGGAAACCACGATCACCGGCACGTAGGCCTGGCCAGCGGCCTCGCGCACGCTGCGCGCCAGGGTCAGGCCGTCGCCGTCGGGCAGCCCCAGCGAGGTGGTGACCAGGTCGACCGGGCCGGCCTCCAGCGCGGCGCGCGCCTCGGCGATGCTGGCGCAGCCGACCACGGTCACGTCGGGCAGTTCGCGGTGCAGCACGTCGGCGATCAGCTTGCGCACCAGCTTCGAGCCATCGACCACCATCACCCGCGGGGCGGCGCTGATCAGATGCTTGAGCTCGTGCCCGGCCATGTGCGCCTCAGGTGTCGGTGGGCCGCGTCTGGCGCAGGAAGTGGCCGGTCACCAGCCAGGCGCCGAGCCAACCCAGCAGCAGGGTGCCGAGCAGGACGAACCCGGCGTGCAGCGCGTCCAGCCCGTGCAGCACGAAATGGCTGCCGTAGCTGTCGGCCAGCGCCGCCAGCGGCTGACCCAGGGCCATCCCGGAGGCGGCGAGCAGGCCCAGCGCCAGCACCCCGGCGCCGAAACCGTACCAGGCGCCCAGGTACAGGAACGGGCGGCGGATGAAGCCGTCGCTGGCGCCGAGCAGCTGCAATACGCCGATCTCCTCGCGCCGCGACTGGATGTCCAGGCGCACGGTGTTGCCGACCACCAGCACCGCACCGGCGCCGAGCAGCAGCGACAGCACCTGCACCAGGCGTTCGCCGAAATGCAGCCAGCCGTCCAGGCGCTTGCGCCACAGCGCGTCGTGCTGGACCAGGTCGGCCTGCGGCAGCGCGGTCAGCGCGGTCGCCAGCGGGGTGTCGTCGGCCGCGGCCGGGGTGACGATCAGCAGCGTCGGCAGCGGGTTGTCCTGCAGCGCGTCCAGCGCCTCGCCCAGGCCGGCGCTGTCCCGCAGCTCGGACATGCCCTCGGCGGGCGTGCGCAGCGTCACCGCGGCCACGTCGCCACGGCCGCGCAGAGTCTGCGCCAGCGCCTGCGCCGCGGTGGCGTCGACGTCGGTCTTCAGGAACACGTTGATGTCGCGCGACTGCTGCACGCTGCCGGCGAACTGCTTGAGGTTGTCCAGGGCGATCGACAGGCCCAGCGGCAGGGTCAGCGCCAGCGCCATCACCGCCATGGTCAGCAGCGTCGCCCACGGCTTGCGCATGGCGCGGCCAAGGCTGTAGACGATGCTGTGCAGGTGGTGGTCCCACCACACGCCCAGCCGCGAGGGCGCCGCGGCGCCGGCATTGCGCGCGCTCATTCGGCCAGGTCCTGCGGCGAGATGTCGTCGACTAGGCGGCCGTGGTCCAGGATCAGCACGCGCTTGCGCATCTGCTTGAGCAGGGCCAGGTCGTGGCTGACCACCAGCACGCTGGTGCCGCGCGCCGGCAGTTCGGCGAACAGTTGCATGATTTCCGCGGCCAGGGTCGGGTCGAGGTTGCCGGTGGGTTCGTCGGCGACCAGCAGTCGCGGCTCGCCGACCATCGCCCGGGCGATGCCGACGCGCTGCTGCTCGCCGGCCGACAGCTGCGAGGGCAGCGCCTTCTCGCGGTGGCCCAGGCCCATGCGCTCGAGCACCGAGCGCACGCGCTTGCCGATCTCGGCGCGGCGGGTGCCGCGCAGGATCAGCGGCAGGGCGACGTTCTCGGCGATGCTGCGGTCGGTGAGCAGGCGGTGGTCCTGGTAGACCACGCCGACCTCGCGCCGGTGCAGCGGCACGCGGCGACCGCGCACCTTCAGCAGGTTGCGCTCGCCGAACAGCACGGCGCCGCGCGAGGGCCGCTCGCTCAGGTGGATCAGCTTGAGCAAGGTGCTCTTGCCGGCACCGGAATGGCCGGTGACGAACAGCATCTCGCCCTCCTCGACCTCGAAGCTGACGTCCACCAGCGCCGCGTGGCCGCCGGCGTACTGTTTGCTGACATTGTCGAACCGCAGAACGCTCATCCGGCGATTATGCCGGAGCGGCCGGGGTGTTCGTCCACCGCGCGCGTCGCACGCGGCGGACGGCCGGCCCGGCTCAGGAGCTGGACACCAGCGAGCGCAGCTTGCGGCCCAGGCGGGTCAGGAACGAATCGTTCTTCGCCGCCGCGCCGCGCTCGGCCTGGCGCGCGGCCTTGACCGGGGTGGCCACGACCTGCACCGGCTTGGCCGGGGCCGCGGTCGCCGGAGCGGCGCTGCCGTTGCCGGCCGGTGCACCCTCGGCACCTTCCAGCGGGCGCCCGCCGCGACGGCGACGGCGCTTGCGCGGAGGACGCTCGCCCTCGACCGCGGGCGCTGCGCCCTCGGCCGGCGCAGCACGCGGCGGCTTGGGGGCAGGCGCCGGCGCGGCGGCAGCCGGCGCAGTGCCGTCGGCCGCAGCGGCCGTGGCATCGGCCGGACGCGGCGTGCGCGGACGCCGCGGCTTGCCGTCGGCGCTGCGCGACTCGCCACGGCCGCCCGGGCCGCTGCGGCCGCCGCCGGGCTTGCCGCGACCGCCGCCACGACGCTGTTCGTCGGCTTCGCGCTGGGCGCGGGCTTCGCGGAAGATCTCGCCGATGCTCTCGTCGCCGTCGGCCTCGGCAGCCTCGCCCTCCACCGGCGCGCGCGGGGTGCGCGGCAGCGCCACCAGCAGTTCGGCGGTGACCGGCTCGACCGGGATCTTCTGCTCGATGTAGGCCTCGATGTCCGGCAGACTCATCGCGTAGCGCTCGCAGGCGAAGCTGATCGCGTCGCCTTCCTCGCCCAGCCGCGCGGTGCGGCCGATGCGGTGCACGTAGTCCTCGGCGTCGAACGGCAGGTCGTAGTTGTAGACGTACTTGACCCCGTCGATGTGCAGGCCGCGCGCGGCCACGTCGGTGGCCACCAGGATCTCCAGTTGGCCCTTCTGGAAGCGGTTGAGCAGGGTCTCGCGCTTCTTCTGCGGCACATCGCCGGACAGCACGCCGACCCGGTAGCCGTTGCGCTCCAGCGCGCGCGCCACGCGCTCGACGAACGCCTTGGTGTTGACGAACACCATGGTCCGCGCGCCCTCGCTGCGCGACAGCAGGCCCAGCAGCAGGGTCAGCTTCTCCTCGTCGGAGGGGAAGTAGATGCGCTGGCGCACGCGTGCGGCGGTGATGCTCTCGGTCTCGACCACGAGCTTTTCCGGCTCGTTCATGTGCTCGTAGGCCAGTTCCAGCACGCGGTGGCTGAGGGTGGCCGAGAACAGCAGAGTCTGGCGGGTGCCGCGCTCGGGCATGCGCCGCAGCAGGAAGCGGATGTCCTTGATGAAGCCCAGGTCGAACATGCGGTCGGCTTCGTCGAGCACGCAGATCTCGCAGGCGTGCAGCGAAACTACCTTGTGCTGCTTGACGTAGTCGATCAGGCGGCCGGGGGTGGCGATGATCACGTCCACGCCCTGCTGCAGCAGTTCGCGCTGCTTGTCGTAGTCCACGCCGCCGTAGACCAGGGCGAAGCGCAGGCCCAGCTCGGAGCCGAACTTCACCGCGTCCTTGTGGATCTGGATCGCCAGTTCGCGGGTCGGGGCCAGGATCAGCGCGCGCGGATCCTCCGGCTTGCGGTCGGCCAGCGCCGGGCGGCTGAGCAGGCGGTTCATCACCGCCACCAGGAACGCCAGGGTCTTGCCGGTGCCGGTCTGGGCCTGGCCGGCCACGTCGCGGCCGGGAAGGGCCACCGGCAGGGTCAGCGCCTGGATCGGGGTGCAGCGGGTGAAGCCGGCGCTTTCGAGCCCTGCGAGCAGCGCAGGATGCAGGTCGAACGCGGAAAAAGTCACATCGGTCAGCGGTTTGTCGCTCATCATTCCATCTTCGTGAGGCCACCCCGCCCGAAGCGTAAGGTCGCGGCTTGCATCGGTCCCGGCAGCGTCGCACACTGGCGTCTTCCATGCCGGGTCGCGCGACAGGGGGAATCCCTTGAGTTCGCCGCGCAATGCCCCAGTTTACCGCAATGCGGCGGCCACCCGGTCCGGCCAGTCGCATTGGCCCAGGAGAACCCCCAAAGTGAGCGACAAGGTCCTTTACGTCGGCGACGCCGATTTCGATGCCACGGTGCTGCAGTCCGACGAGCCGGTCCTGGTGGACTTCTGGGCCGAGTGGTGCGGCCCGTGCAAGATGATCGCGCCGGTGCTGGACGACCTCGCCGACGCCTACGACGGCCGCCTCAAGGTCGCCAAGGTCAACGTGGACGAGAACCGCGCCACCGCGATCAAGTACCACGTGCGTTCGATCCCGATGCTGCTGCTGTTCAAGAACGGCCAGATCCAGGCCACCCAGATCGGCGCGGTCGGCAAGGGCCAGCTGACCCAGATGATCGACAAGACCCTGGGCGGCAGCGCCGCCTGACGCCCGCTGCCGGCGCCCGCTCCGCCACCGGAGCGGCGCCGCGGTACCCCGGCCGGCCTTGCGCCGCCGGCGGCTGAATCGCCCGCCAACGCCTGCTTGCCGTGCTTGCGCGGCGGTGATAGTGTCGATGCATCCGGTGGCATTCGCACACCGCACCCCCTCTGGAAGATTCTCTCCCAGACCTCCTCCCAACCCCGTATGCCCCCACGCTGGGCGCTCGCACTCTTAGCGAGGAACACCACTTGTCCGATCACACCATGTCCGAACCCGGGAGCGCCGACGCCCCCGCCGAGAAGCGCGTGCGCAAGCCGCGCGTCAGCAAGGCCGCGAGCGGCGCGGAAGGCGCCGCCGAGCACGGCGCGCCGGCGCAGCCGACCCTGCCGCTGAACCCCGCGCCGGCCCAGGCCGAGGCGCCGCGCGCCGCAGCGCCGGAGTCCGCCCCGGCCCCGGCCGCGAGCGGCAACCAGAGCCACGGCGGCGGCGACGCGCCGGCCCCTCAGGGCGGCGGCCAGGCGTCCGACGGCGGCGAGCCGCGCGAAGGCCGTGAGCCGCGCGACGGCGGCAACAACAACCGCTTCAACAATCAGAACCAGAACAACCAGCAGGGCAACCGCCGCGACCGCTTCCGCAATCGCCGCGACCGCGACCGCAACCAGCGCGGCGGCGACCGCTTCCAGGACAACGGCCTGCCCAGCGACAACGGCGGCAACGAGCCGTTCGTGCCGCGCCCGCACGCCAGCGTGCCGGAAGGCTTCCCGATCTACTCGCTGAGCGACCTGAAGAAGATGCCGGCGCAGAAGCTGCTGGACATCGCCGAGCAGCTCAACATCCAGGACGGCGTGGCCCGCGCGCGCAAGCAGGACGTGATCTTCGCCCTGCTGAAGGTGCTGACCCGCCACGGCGAAGGCGTCGCCGCCGACGGCGTGCTGGAAATCCTGCCGGACGGCTTCGGCTTCCTGCGCGCGGCCGAGGCCAGCTACCTGGCCGGCCCGGACGACACCTACATCTCGCCCAGCCAGATCCGCCGCTTCAACCTGCGCACCGGCGACCACCTGTCCGGCCGCATCCGCTTCCCGAAGGACGGCGAACGCTACTTCGCGCTGTCGATCGTCGACACCATCAACGGCGAACCGCTGGAAGCGAGCAAGAACAAGGTCCTGTTCGAGAACCTGACCGCGCTGTTCCCGCGCAAGCGCTTCACCCTGGAGCGCGGCAACGGTTCCTCGGAAGACATCTCCGGCCGCATCCTCGACCTGATGGCGCCGCAGGGCAAGGGCCAGCGCGCGCTGATCGTGTCCCCGCCCAAGGCCGGTAAGACCATGCTGATGCAGCAGGTGGCCACGGCGATCACCACCAACCATCCGGACGTGCACCTGATCGTGCTGCTGATCGACGAGCGTCCGGAAGAAGTGACCGAAATGCAGCGCACCGTGCGCGGCGAGGTCATCTCCTCGACCTTCGACGAGCCGGCCGCGCGCCACGTGCAGGTCGCCGAGATGGTGATCGAGCGCGCCAAGCGCCTGGTCGAACACAAGAAGGACGTGGTGATCCTGCTCGACTCGATCACCCGCCTGGCCCGCGCCTACAACAACGTGGTGCCCTCCTCCGGCAAGGTGCTCAGCGGCGGCGTCGACGCCAACGCCCTGCACCGCCCGAAGCGCTTCTTCGGCGCGGCGCGCAACGTCGAGGAAGGCGGCTCGCTGACCATCATCGCCACCGCGCTGGTGGAGACCGGCAGCAAGATGGACGAGGTGATCTACGAAGAGTTCAAGGGCACCGGCAACAGCGAAGTGCACCTGAACCGCCGTATCGCCGAGAAGCGCGTGTACCCGGCGATCGACATCAACCGCTCCGGCACCCGCCGCGAGGACCTGCTGATCGAGCCGGAACTGCTGCAGAAGATCTGGATCCTGCGCAAGCTGCTGCATCCGATGGACGAGATCGCGGCGATGGAATTCCTGCTGGACAAGATGAAGAACACCAAGTCCAACGACGAGTTCTTCGGTTCGATGAAGCGCTGAGTCCAGCGCCGGTTCGACCGCAACGCCCCGCTTCGGCGGGGCGTTCGCGTTCATGGCGGCGGTGAGGCGCTACCAGCGCCTGACCGCGCGGGGTCCGACGGTCTTTCGACGTGGGCGTGGGTGAGATGGGCGCCATTCGCCCGCCGCGTCCACCGCCATGCCCGCCCCTGCCAATCCCCCCGTCAGCAAGGTCGCCCCGGTCACCCTCGGCTTCTGGGTGATGAAGATCTGCGCCACCACCCTCGGCGAGACCGGCGGCGACCTGCTGTCGATGACCCTGGACATCGGCTATGCGCTGAGCAGCGTGCTGCTGCTGGCGGTGTTCCTGGTCTCGCTGTGGGCGCAGTTGCGCGCGCGGCAGTTCCAGCCGTGGCGGTACTGGTGGGTGATCCTGACCACCAGCACCGCCGGCACCACGCTGTCGGACTACATGGACCGCAGCCTGGGGCTGGGTTACGCGCAGGGCACGCTGCTGCTGGTCAGCCTGCTGGCCGCGGTGCTGGCGACGTGGTGGCTGTGCGAACGCAGCCTGTCGGTCGCGCGGATCGGCAGCGGCCGCGCCGAGGTCTTCTACTGGCTGGCGATCCTGGTCTCCAACACCCTAGGCACCGCGCTGGGCGATTACCTGGCCGACAGTTCCGGGCTGGGCTTCGCCGGCGGCGCGCTGCTGATCGCGGCGTTGCTGGCGGCGATCGCCCTGGCTTATGCCTTCACCCGCATCTCGCGCACGGCGCTGTTCTGGGCGGCGTTCGTGCTGACCCGCCCGTTCGGCGCCACCCTCGGCGATCTGCTGAGCAAGCCGGCCGGCAAGGGTGGCCTGGACCTGGGCACGGTCGGCGCGTCGTTGCTGCTGGCCGGGCTATTGCTGGCGGTGCTGGTCGTCTCGACACGCCGCCGCGACGACGAACGCCGCGCGGCGCGCTAGCGTCGGCCGGTCGCCGACCCAGGCCACCTGGCCGTCCCGGCCACCAGGCGGCAGGGGGTCGCCGCTCAGCCGCCCTGCAGCGGCGTCAGCAGGTGCGGGCCGGCGCCGTCGGCCATGTACACGCCGCCGGCCGGCAGCAGGTCCGGCGAGAAGCCGGTCGCGTCTTCGCCGGTGATCCAGGGAGCGCGCTGGCGCGGGCCGGGGATGTAGCTCATCCAGCGGCCGTAAGCCGACGGCGCACCCTGGCGGGACTGGTCGAGCAGCGCGTAATCGACCGGCACGCGCACGGTCCAGTAAGGCGCATCCACGTCCTTGCCTTCGCTCGGCGGGCGGAAGGTCCACTTGCGCGCCGCACCCAGCGCGCTCTTGCCCAGCACGTCGCGCAGTTGCTGCATCTGCCGCTCGGACGCCACCACGCGCAGGTTGACCTGCTCCACCGCGGCGTCGGCGACGCGACCATCGCGGCCCACCTTGAGCACCAGGTATGCCGATCCCGCGGCACCGACGCTGTAGGCGGCTTCCGGATAGGCCGGCGGCTTCATCTGGATCGAGGTGACCACGCTGCGGTCGTTGGGATCGTAGTGGCTGAAATCCGCACCGCGGATCTCGACCTGGTAGTCGTCGCCCTGCTGGCGCTTGGCGACCAGGCGCAGGGTCATCGGCGCACGCGCCGGAACGGGCTTGCCATCGCGCATGCCGGGCGCGAACGTCCACTGCATCACGGTGCTGCGGACGAAATCGACCACGCCCTTGGGCAGACGCTCCTGCTGGTCCAGCGCCAGTGCCGACACCTTGCCGCTGGGCTCGATATCGATGGTCCCGCTCACCAGCATGCTGCTCTCGATCTGCTTGCGCACCGCGCCGGGACCGACCCCGTCGGCGGCGACGGCGGCAAATGCCAGCAGCAGCGACAGCAGGGCGCTCCAGCGCCGCCACGAACAGAGAGATCGACGGTGCATCGCGCATTCCTTTGCCTGAGATGAGGCGCCGATTACACCGCAGTGGCGGCCCGCCGGCAACTCAGGCCAGGCGCAGCGCGTCCGGGTAGGGCGGCGCGTCCGGATAATCGTCCTCGCGCAGCCGCGCCTGCAGATCGCGCCACCACTGCGGATCGAACAGCTCGCCGTGTGCGTGGCGCACTGCCTCCAGCGAAGCGGCAGGCAGGCCCATGAACATCGCGAAGCGCTCCGGGAACACATCGCGCGGGGCGACGTGGAACCAGGGCTCGGCGGACATCGCCTCCTCCTCGTTGCGCGGCTGCGGCCAGTCGCGGAAGTTGCAGTCGGTGACCAGGCACAGTTCGTCGTAGTCGTAGAACACTGCCCGGCCCTGCCGCGACACGCCGAAGTTCTTCAGCAGCATGTCGCCGGGGAAGATGTTGTTGCGGGCCATGTCCTTGATCGCCTGCGCGTAGTCGAGCGCGGCCTCGCGCGCGGCCTCGGCGCCCTGCTCGCGCAGGTACAGGTTCAACGGGCGCAGGCGCCGCTGCACGTAGCACAGCTCGACGATCAGGTCGTCGCCGTCCTCGCGCAGGCTGCGCGCGCAGCCCTCCATCAACTCTTTCAGCAGCGCCGGGGCGAAGCGCGCACGCGGGAAGCGCAGCGAACGGTACGGCTGCGCGTCGAGCAGGCGGCCGACCCGATCGAGGTTGAACACCAGCGCATACTTCTCCTCCACTTCCTCGCGGCTCATCGTCTTCGGATAGGCGAAGCGGTCGCGGATCAGCTTGAACACCAGCGGATAGCTGGGCAGGGTGAACACCGCCATGACCATGCCCGGCGTGCCCTCGGCATGCACCAGTTGTTCGTTGGGATGCGCCTGGAAGTGGCGGAAGAAGGTGCGGAAGCGTTCGGTCTTGCCCTGCTTGGCGCGGCCGAGCATGGTGTACAGCTCGTCGATCGGCTTGTGCGGCAGCAGGCTGCGCAGGAACACCACCGCATCGCCGACGGTGGACAGGTCGGCCTGGAAATAGCTGCGCGAGATGCCGAACAACTGCGCCACGTCGTTGCGCTTGGTCAGCACCGCTTCGGCGCGCAGGCCCTGCTCGTCGTTGACCAGGGCGATCACGCACGGCGAGAAGCGGTGCTCGCCGAACACGCGGCCGATCAGGTAGGCGCGGCGCTCGCGATAGAACACCGTCTCCAGCAGTTCGATGCCGCGTACCGGATTCTCGCCCCAGTGGGCGAGGTCGTCCTGCAGCCGCACCGCGATGGCGGCCGCGCAGCGCGTGCGGTGCGCGTACGGCACGTCGAACGGATAGTCGCCGAGCACGCGCACGAACGCGTCCACCGGCCGCGCCTCGGACACCACGTAGTTGTGCCGTGCCACCGGATGCGTAATGGCGTCAGTGGGCTCGATGTCCAGCGCCACGAACTCGATCTGCGCATCCACGCCCTGGGTGCGGAAGAAGCGCCGGGTCAGGGTGTTGTAGAAGGTCTTGTACAGCTCCTGGTCGATCAGCGCGGCGATCAGTTCGGCGTAGTGGTCGCGTGCGCGGATCCACAGCGCACGATCGTGCGCCTGGCCGAGCAGCACCGCGCGCAGGCGCAGCATGCATTCGGCGATGCACTGGTCGTACAGGGCGATGCGTTCGATCGCATCCTCGCGCGCCGCGCTCCAGTCGCGCGCCTCGAAGCGCTGGCGCGCACGCGCGGAGATCTGCGCGAAGCGCGCGTGGTAGTCCTCGAACGCCTCGAAGACGATGCGGCCGATGACCTGGGCACGGCGTTCGGACGGCAGCGGCAGCGGCGTGGACGGCATGCCCGCAGTGTATCCAGGTGGCGGCGTCAGGCGGGCGCCGGGCGGAGCCGGCGACGCATCCAGGAAAACCACCAGCGCCTGGATACTGCCAGGATCTGCGTCATGGACATCTCCAGCGACCTACTTCGCCAAGGTCAAGCCAGACGCAGGTTGCCCGTAGGAGCGGCTTCAGCCGCGACAGGCTGGCCGGGAACGCCCGGTCGCGGCTGAAGCCGCTCCTACCGGACGTTTCCTGCGCCGGA
Organism: Xanthomonas indica; assembly: GCF_040529045.1. Taxonomy (NCBI): domain Bacteria; kingdom Pseudomonadati; phylum Pseudomonadota; class Gammaproteobacteria; order Lysobacterales; family Lysobacteraceae; genus Xanthomonas; species Xanthomonas indica. The sequence continues at coordinate 4,791,054 of NZ_CP131914.1, forward strand.
AATGCAAAGGGCCGTCCCGAGGGGCGGCCCTTTGCGTCACGCTCGGCTCGAGCGATCAGGCACTCAGCGTCGCCAGGGCGTCGTTGAGGGTGTTGCTGGGGCGCATCGCCTTGCCGACCAGGTCCAGGTTCGGGCGGTAGTAGCCCTGGATGTCGACCGGCTGGCCCTGCACGCCGTTGAGCTCGGCGACGATGGTCGCTTCCTGCTCGGTCAGCAGCTTGGCCAGCGGGGCGAAGCGCGCCTTCAGCGTGGCGTCCTCGTCCTGCGCGGCCAGCGCCTGCGCCCAGTACAGGGCCAGGTAGAAGTGGCTGCCGCGGTTGTCCAGCCCGCCGACCTTGCGCGAGGGCGACTTGTCGTTGTCCAGGAACTGGCCGTTGGCCTGGTCCAGGGTGCGCGCCAGCACGCCGATGGCGGCGTCGTGGTGGCGCTGGCCCAGGTGCTCCAGCGACGCGGCCAGGGCCAGGAACTCGCCCAGCGAATCCCATCGCAGGTAGTTCTCTTCGACGAACTGCTGCACGTGCTTGGGCGCCGAACCGCCGGCACCGGTCTCGAACAGGCCGCCGCCGGCCATCAGCGGCACGATCGACAGCATCTTGGCGCTGGTGCCCAGCTCCATGATCGGGAACAGGTCGGTGAGGTAGTCGCGCAGCACGTTGCCGGTGACCGAGATGGTGTCCTCGCCCTTGCGGATGCGCTGCAGCGAGAACGCGGTGGCTTCCACTGGCGGCAGGATGCGGATGTCCAGGCCATTGAGGTCGTGATCCTGCAGGTAGCGCTCCACCTTCTGGATCATCAGCGCATCGTGCGCACGCTGCGGATCCAGCCAGAACACCGCCGGGGTCGCGCTCAGGCGCGCGCGCTCGACTGCCAGCTTGACCCAGTCCTGGATCGGCGCGTCCTTGGTCTGGCACATGCGCCAGATGTCGCCGGCTTCCACCGCATGCTCCAGCAGCACCGTGCCGCCGGCATCGGTGACGCGCACGGTACCGTCGGTGGCGATCTGGAAGGTCTTGTCGTGCGAACCGTATTCCTCGGCCTTCTGCGCCATCAGGCCGACGTTGGGCACGCTGCCCATGGTCGCCGGGTCGAACGCGCCGTGCAGCTTGCAGTCCTCGATCACCGCCTGGTACACGCCGGCGTAGCAGCGGTCCGGGATCACCGCCTTGGTGTCCTGCAGCTTGCCCTCGGCGTTCCACATCTTGCCGGAGTCGCGGATCATCGCCGGCATCGACGCATCGACGATCACGTCGCTGGGCACGTGCAAATTGGTGATGCCCTTATCGGAGTTGACCATCGCCAGGCCCGGGCGCTGCGCGTACAGCGCCTGCAGGTCGGCCTCGATCGGCGCGCGCTGCGCCTCAGGCAGACTGGCGATGCGCGCGTACAGATCGCCGATGCCGTTGTTGGCATCGAAGCCCACCTGCTTGAGCGTGGCGGCATGCTTGTCCAGCACGTCGCGGTAGAACGCCTCGACCACCACGCCGAACATGATCGGGTCGGAGACCTTCATCATCGTCGCCTTCAGGTGCAGCGAGAACAGCACACCCTGCTGCTTGGCATCGGCGATCTGCGCCTGCACGAAGGCGGCCAGCGCGCGCTTGCTCATCACCGCCGCATCGATCAGCTCACCGGCCTGCACCGCGGTCTTTTCCTTCAGCACCGTCACCGTGCCGTCCTTGCCGACCAGCTCGATCTTGACGTTGCCGGCCTGCGCGATCAGCGCCGAGCGCTCGCTGCCGTAGAAGTCGCCGGCATCCATGTGCGCCACGTGCGACTTGGACTCGGCGCTCCACGCGCCCATGCGGTGCGGGTGCTTGCGTGCGTAGTTCTTCACCGAGGCCGGCGCGCGGCGATCGGAATTGCCCTCGCGCAGCACCGGGTTGACCGCGCTGCCCTTGACCTTGTCGTAGCGCGCCTTGGCTTCCTTCTGCTTCTCGTCCTTCGGCTCGTCCACGTAGTCCGGCAGCGCATAACCCTGCTGCTGCAGTTCCTTGATCGCGGCCTTGAGCTGCGGCACCGAGGCGCTGATGTTGGGCAGCTTGATGATGTTGGCTTCCGGCGTGGTCGCCAGCTGGCCAAGTTCGGCCAGGTCGTCGGCGATGCGCTGGTCCTCGCGCAGGTATTCGGGGAACTGCGAAATCAGGCGGCCGGCCAGCGAAATGTCGCGGGTCTCCACGGCGATGCCAGCGGTGCCGGCGAACGCGGAGACGATCGGCAGCAGCGACTGCGTCGCCAGGTACGGGGCTTCATCGGTGAGCGTGTACAGGATCTTGGGCGTATTCGACATGACGCGACGGATGACCTCTGGCAGGGGGAAATAGGCAGCACCGACAGTACGGCGGCGTATTGTTTCTTGTAGGTTTCGCGATGCCGCCAACCGCCGGGCATCGGCCGTCCATTGTCGCGTGTCTGCCGGCTGTGGGCAAAGCGCGGGGTTTGCCTTCGGCGAGCGCCATGCAGCAGTGCGGCGCCAGTCTGAGGCCCACCCACACTGGCGCCGCACCTGTGGCCGGCACGGATGATGACTGTCCTGGAAGACAGCCGACGGCGTCGCGCAACACACCGTGCTGCATGCGATGCCGTCCAAACCGCGATGCAGCGATGGCGCGCGCGCTCGGCATCGGGTGCGCACCTTCGACCGGAGTGCCCACTTCCTGCCACTCGGGGCACACGCGGACCAGCCATAAAAAAGGCGCAGCCTCGCGGCTGCGCCAGCGTGTCGCACGTGCCGGGAGAGAGGCGGCGCGTGCGACCCGTGACCCGGGCTCAGCCCTGGATCACTTCACCTCGAACGTCTGCGGCGTGCCCGCCGCCTGGCCGTTCACGGTGACCTCGACCTTGTACTGGCCGGCCGGCCAGCCCTTGGGATTGGTGAACTCGAAGTTGGTGGTGTCGGCCCCGCTGGTGTTGAGCGTCTCGGTGCGCTCGCCGGCGGTCTGGCCGTCCTGGAACACCAGCTTGACGCCGACGTTGGCGTTGGTCGCCGAGCCCTCGGTCTTCACCGAGACGATGATCTTGTCCTTGCTGCCGAGCGTGGTCAGCGGCGCGACCGACTTGTCCGCGGCCGCGGTGTTGCCGATGGCGACCGCGGCGACATTGACCGCGTTGGCGCCCGCGGCGGCCGGCGCCGGCTGTTCCGCCGGCGCGGCGGCCGGACCCGGCATCTGCTCGGTCGGTGCGGACGAGGTGGGATCGGGCGAGGTGGTCTGCTGCTGCTCCTGCTTCTTGCAGCCGGCCAGCGCCAGCGCACCGACCATGGCGATCAGCAGCGGCGAAAACGGGGAGATCGAACGGGTCTTCATCGGGAACAGACTCCTGTCGGAATGGCGAAGAGGGGGTGGTGGGGACGCGCCTTGTCAGGCGCCGGCGGGCAACTTGAGCGTCTGGCCCGGATAGATCTTGTCGGGGTCGGCGAGCACATCGCGGTTGGCCTCGAAGATGCGTGTCCAGGCATTGCCGTCGCCGTAATGCAGCTTGGCGATCTTGGAGAGCGAATCGCCGGGCTTGACCACATACACCTGCTGCACCTGCTCGGCCGTGCTGTCGACCTTGCTCTGCACGGCGGAGAAATCCGCCTTCTGCACGACGTCGGCCGTGGTATCCACCTTGGCGGTGACTGCCGAGAAGTCGGCGCGTTTTTCGCTGTTCATCGCGTTGCTCCCTGCGTGATGGGACGCTGCCACGGTGTCACAGGATTTGTTAAAAAAGGATCGCGCGGCCGTGAATCGCGTAGACGCGGTTCAGGCGCGCGACGTGCATCGAACGTGACGACAGGGGGCTGTCGTCCAAGCAGTCGGGACCTGTGCGCAACACGCACATCGCACGCACGCTGCAGCCGCCGAGCGCAGGCGAGCGCAGATGCCGACAGCGCCGCACGATCGCGGTGACGGCGCGGTGTCAGAGTCGGTTACTGGCGCAGATCGCGAAGGAAGCTCAGCGGTTCGGCCACGTCCGGGGTGGCGCGCCAGGGATTGATGTCCAGGCCGCCACGGCGGGTGTAGCGCGCCTCCACCTGCAGCGACTGCGGGCGGCAGCGCGTCATCAGGTCGTGGAAGATGCGCTCGACGCACTGCTCGTGGAAGCCAGCATGCTCACGGAAGCTGATCAGGTAGCGCAGCAGGCCCTCGCGGTCGATGCGGCCACCGCGGTAGCGCAGGTGCAACGACGCCCAGTCGGGCTGGCCGGTGACCGGGCAGTTGGACTTGAGCAATTCGCTGGTCAGGGTCTCTTCGACCACCTCGCTGTCGGCGGCGGACAGGAAGTTCGGACGCGGCGGGCCGTAGCAGTCGATGGCGATGTCCAGCGCGTCCAGCGACTCGCCCTCGCCCAGCGTGTCGATCGGCGGCAGGCCGAATTCCATCGCCACGTCGGCGCCGGCACGCGCCGACAGGTCGGTGACGATGCAACTGCGCAGCGCCTCGGCGCTGTTGAAGCGCATCGCGTTGAGCGAGTTGAGATAGAGCTTGAGCGACTTGGATTCGATCAGATTCGGCGAGGCGCACGGCACCTGCAGGGTCGCGGTGGCGACGCAGGGCTTGCCCTGCGCATCGAGCCAGCTCAGTTCGTAGGCATGCCAGCGGTCGACGCCGAAGAACGGCAGCGCCGCGGGGTCGAGACCGATCTCGGTACGCGCCGCGGCGCGCGGGATGGGAAACAGCAGCGCGGGATCGTACTGCGACGGGTAGGCGACCTCGCGGCCGAGGCTGGAATCCTGGGGGGTGTTCATGTGGTGCAGTGTAGCGGGCGCGTTCTGGCTGGGAGGTGTATGGGCGGGGAGTGGGGAGTGGGGATTCGGGATGGGCTGAAGCGATGCTGCACGTGCTTGCGTCGAGGTGCTTGCGTCGCTGCAAGGCTTCATGCGTCGCGACTGAAGTCGCTCCCACAGAGGCGATCCAGCGCCGCGCGCGTAGGAGCGGCTTCAGCCGCGACAGCCCTCCCGGTAGCGCCCGTCGCGGCTGAAGCCGCTCCTACGGGGAAAGGGCGCAGGGCACATGCACGCGTCTGGAAGGGCGGCCACGATTGGTACCGAAGGAATCCTTCGGCTCAGGGCTTCGCGCGTCGCGACTGACGTCGCTCCCACAGAGGCGATCCAGCGCCGCGCGTCGTAGGAGCGGCTTCAGCCGCGACAGCCTTCCCGGTAACGCCCGTCGCGGCTGAAGCCGCTCCTACGGATGTCCATCTGTCCATCGCTGCCGGGCCGACGCACGATGCCGTTACGGGGCTGCGGGACTGCCGCTTTTACCAATCCCCACTCCCGATTCCCCACTCCCGCCCCTTCAGGCCTCCGGCTTCATCCCCAGATAATCCAAGGACACCTGCAGCATCGCGCGCAGGCCGACGTCCAGGGCGGTCTCGTCGAGCAGGAACTGCGGCGAGTGGTTGCTGGGCGCGGTCGCGGGGTCGATGCCGGGGCCGGTGGCGCCGACGAAGAAGAACATCGACGGCACCTGCTGCGCGTAGTACGAGAAATCCTCCGCGCCCATCTGCAGCGGCGGTTCGTAGACGTTGCCGGCGCCGACCACCGCCTGCAGGCTGGGCAGCATGCGCGCGGTCAGTGCCGGGTCGTTGACCGTGGCCGGGTTGCCGTCCTGGTCGGGCACGTGCGCCTCGGCCTTGGCGCCGTGCGCGGCGGCGGTGTGCTCGGCCACGGTCTTGAGGTCGGCGAAGATCTGCTGGCGCATGCCCTCGTCGAAGGTGCGGATGGTGCCGACCATCTCCACGTCGTCGGGAATGATGTTGTAGCGGATGCCGCCCTTGATCGCGCCGAAGCTGAGCACCGCCGGCTGCTTGGACAGGTTGGCGCGGCGGCTGATCACGCTCTGCGCGGCGCCGATCAGGTCGGCGCTGGCCACGATCGGGTCGATGCCGTTCCACGGCGCCGAGCCGTGGGTCTGGCGGCCGACCACCTTGATGCTGAAGCGGTCCGAGGCGGCCATCAGCGGGCCGCCGCGCACCGCGATCTTGCCGGCCTGGACGCTGGAGAACACGTGCAGGCCGAACATCGCCTGCGGCTTGAAGTCGCGGAACAGGCCTTCCTTGAGCATCAGCGAGGCGCCGCCCTCTTCGTTGCCCGGCGCGCCCTCCTCCGACGGCTGGAACACCAGCATGACCTCGCCCGGCAGCTGCGCGCGCATCGCCACCAGGGCCTCGGCCACGCCGAGCAGGATCGCGGTGTGCGCGTCGTGGCCGCAGGCGTGCATCACCCCCACGGTCTCGCCGCGGTACTCGCCGGTGGCCTTGGAGGCGAACGGCAGGCCGGTCTGCTCGGTCACCGGCAGCGCGTCCATGTCCGCGCGCAGGGCGATCTTCGGCCCGGGCAGCGCGCCTTTGACGATCGCCACCACGCCGTGGTGGGCGATGCCGGTCTGCGGCTTCAGGCCCAGCGCGCGCAGCCGCTCGGCGACCTTGGCGGCGGTGCGCTCCTCGCGATTGGACAGCTCCGGGTGCTGGTGGAAGTCGCGCCGCCACTCCACCACCTTGGCCTGCAGCCTGGCCGCGGCAGCCGCCACCTCCGGGCGCTCGGCGCTCTGCCCCCAGGCTAGGGCGGGGACGGCGAACAGCATCGCGGACAGCAGGCGGGACAGGCGCGGCATGGCAGGACTCCAGGTCGGGACGCAACAGGCGTTCAGTCAATGTAGTGCATCGGCGGCCGGCCGGGGGCGGCCGTGGATCCCGCCGCGGTGAAAAAACCCTTGCGAATCCGTGTCAACCGATGCGCCGCCGGTGCGTTGCGAGAGCGAACGACCGGCCTCGCCCGCCCGCGGGGTCTGTCCCTTCAGTCATGGTCCAATCGCAACGCGCCGGCGATATGCTTTCGCGACCGTTGCACCAGCCACTGCGGGAGGGTCCTCCACCCCGCCTCGCCACAGGAGTTTCCCCGGATGTCGCGTTTCTGGAAGATTGCGCTGCTGATCCTCGCAGCGGTGGCCTTGGTGGTGGTGGGCACGCGTTTCATGCGCGGCGGCGGGCATCACAAGGGTGGCGACGCCGGCATGGGCGAGGACAGCGACAACACGCCGGTGCCGGTCACGGTAGTCGCCGCCAGCAGCCAGGCGGTGCCGATCTACGCCACCGCCACCGGCACGGTGACCGCGCTGAGCACCGTCACCGTCAGCCCGCAGGTCGGCGGCCAGCTGATGAGCCTGAACTTCCGCGAAGGCCAGGAAGTCAAGAAGGGCGAGCTGCTGGCGCAGATCGACCCGCGCTCGCTGCAGGCCAGCTACGACCAGGCCGCGGCGAGCAAGCGCCAGAACCAGGCGCTGCTGGCCACCGCGCGCTCCACCTTCCAGCGCTCCGACTCGCCGGCCTACCGCCAGTACGTGGCCAAGACCGACCTGGACACGCAGCGCAATCAGGTGGCGCAGTACGAAGCGGCGGTCGCCGCCAACGACGCGCAGATGCGCGCGGCGCAGGTGCAGTTGCAGTACACCCGCATCCTCGCCCCCAGCGACGGCATCGCCGGCATCCGCGGGGTGGACGTGGGCAACATCGTCAGCACCAGCAGCACCATCGTCACCATCACCCAGGTGCACCCGATCTACGTCACCTTCAACCTGCCCGAGATCCAACTGCAGGACGTGCGCCAGGCGCAGGCGGCGGCGCCGCTGCCGGTGGCGGCGCTGGACCGCACCGACGCGCATCCGATCGCCGCCGACGGCCAGGTCGACGTGATCGACAACCAGATCAGCGCCGACACCGGCACCTTCAAGGTCCGCGCGGTGTTCCCGAACAACGACCGCGCGCTGTGGCCGGGCCAGTTCGTCAACGTGCGCCTGACCCTGCGCACCGTGCCCGACGGGGTGGTGGTGCCGACCCAGGCGGTGCAGCGCGGCCCCAACGGCGACTACGTGTACGTGGTGCAGGCCGACAACACGGTCAAGATGCAGACGGTCAAGCAGGGCGCGGAAGTCGGCGACAGCCAGGTGCAGCTGACCGAAGGCCTGAAGGCCGGCGAGCGGGTGGTCACCGAAGGCCAGTTCCGGCTCAAGCCCGGCACCAAGGTGACCGCGCTGAAGCCGGGCGAGGCGCCGCCGGAGCCGACCGAGGCCGAACTGAAGGCCGCCGAGGGCAAGCAGCAGCAACGCGGCGGTGGACGCCGCGGCGGCGGCGGGCCGCGCTGAGCGCGCCGCGCGCCCTGGCCAGGACCGTGCCGCGCCCGCGCGGCCGGCCGCGACTGGGGCGCCTGCAGGCGGCGGCGTCGCCATGCCGCGCCGCGATCGCGGCGCGGGGCCACGGCCGCCGCTGATTCCGCCGTTTTCCCCGGCGCCGGCGCGGCCGCGCCGGACTCTCACCAGCAAGGATCTTCCCCGTGGGCTTTTCGACGATCTTCATCCGCCGCCCGATCGCCACCACCTTGCTGATGGCAGGCGTGCTGCTGCTCGGCATCCTCGGCTACCGGCAGCTGCCGGTGTCGGCGCTGCCGGAAATCGACGCGCCCAGCCTGGTAGTGACCACGCAATATCCCGGCGCCAACGCCAGCACCATGGCCTCGCTGGTGACCACGCCGCTGGAGCGGCAGCTCGGGCAGATCTCCGGGCTGCAGATGATGACCTCCGACTCGTCGGCCGGCCTGTCCACGATCGTGCTGCAGTTCGCGATGGACCGCGACATCGACATCGCCGCGCAGGACGTGCAGGCGGCGATCCGCCAGTCCACCCTGCCCTCCTCGCTGCCCTACCAGCCGGTCTACAACCGGGTGAACCCGGCCGACGCGGCGATCCTCACCCTCAAGCTCAGCTCCGACACGCTGCCGCTGCGCGACGTCAACAACTACGCCGACTCGATCCTGGCCCAGCGCCTGTCGCAGGTGCCGGGCGTGGGCCTGGTGTCGATCGCCGGCAACGTGCGCCCGGCGGTGCGCATCCAGGTCAATCCGGCGCAGCTGTCGAACATGGGCCTGACCATGGAGGCGCTGCGCAGCGCGCTGACCCAGACCAACGTCAACGCGCCGAAGGGCTCGCTCAACGGCAAGACCCAGTCCTACAGCATCGGCACCAACGACCAGCTGTCCAGCGCCGCCGAGTACCGCGACACCGTCATCAGCTACAAGAACGGCGCGCCGGTGCGGCTGTCGGACGTGGCCAAGGTGGTGGACGGGGTGGAGAACGACCAGCTCGCCGCCTGGGCCGACGGCAAGCCGGCGGTGCTGCTGGAAGTGCGCCGCCAGCCCGGTGCCAACATCGTGCAGACGGTGGAGCAGATCCGCGCGATCCTGCCGCAGCTGCAGGGCGTGTTGCCGGCCGGCGTGCACCTGGACGTGTTCTCCGACCGCACCGAGACCATCCGCGCCTCGGTGCACGAGGTCAAGTTCACCCTGATCCTGACCATCGGCCTGGTGGTGGCGGTGATCTTCGTGTTCCTGCGCCGGCTGTGGGCCACGGTGATCCCGTCGGTGGCGGTGCCGCTGTCGCTGGCCGGCACCTTCGCGGTGATGGCCTTCGCCGGCATGTCGCTGGACAACCTGTCGCTGATGGCGCTGGTGGTCGCCACCGGCTTCGTGGTCGACGATGCGATCGTGATGATCGAGAACATCGTGCGCTACATCGAACAGGGCAAGAGCGGCCGCGAGGCCGCGGAGATCGGCGCACGCCAGATCGGCTTCACCGTGCTGTCGCTGACCGTGTCGCTGGTGGCGGTGTTCCTGCCGCTGATCCTGATGCCCGGCGTCACCGGCCGCCTGTTCCACGAGTTCGCCTGGGTGCTGAGCATCGCGGTGGTGATCTCGATGCTGGTGTCGCTGACGCTCACGCCGATGATGTGCGCCTACCTGCTCAAGCCCGACGCCCTGCCCGAGGGCGAGGACGCGCACGAGCGCGCGGCGGCGGCCGGCAAGACCACGCTGTGGTCGCGCACCGTGGGGCTGTACGAACGCAGCCTGGACTGGGTGCTGGGCCACCAGAAGCTGACCCTGCTGGTGGCGCTGGCGACCATGGTGCTGACCGTGCTGCTGTACGTGGTGATCCCCAAGGGCCTGCTGCCCGAGCAGGACACCGGGCTGATCACCGGCGTGGTCCAGGCCGACCAGAACGTGGCGTTCCCGCAGATGGAGCAGCGCACCCAGGCGGTGGCCGAGGCGTTGCGCCGCGACCCGGCGGTGACCGGCGTGGCCGCCTTCATCGGCGCCGGCTCGATGAACCCCACGCTCAACCAGGGCCAGCTCAGCATCGTGCTGAAGCCGCGCAGCGACCGCGACAGCCTGGAAGACCTGCTGCCGCGGCTGCAGAAGGCGGTGGCCGGGCTGCCCGGCGTGGCGCTGTACCTGAAGCCGGTGCAGGACGTGACCCTGGACACCCGCGTGGCCGCCACCGAGTACCAGTACTCGCTCTCGGACGTGGACAGCACCGAACTGGCGACTCAGGCCACGCGCCTGACCGAGGCGCTGCGCAAGCGCCCGGAACTGGCCGACGTGGACAACAACCTGGCCAACCAGGGCCGCGCACTGGAACTGCGCGTGGATCGCGACAAGGCCAGCGCCCTCGGCGTGCCGATGCAGACCATCGACGACACGCTGTACGACGCCTTCGGCCAGCGCCAGATCTCCACCATCTTCACCCAGCTCAACCAGTACCGCGTGGTGCTGGAAGTGGCGCCGGAGTTCCGCACCAGCACCGCGCTGCTGAACCAATTGGCGGTGGCCAGCAACGGCAGCGGCGCGTTGACCGCCAGCAACGCCACCAGCTTCGGCCAGACCACTTCCAGCAACTCGTCCACCGCCACCGGCATCGGCGCACAGAACACCGGCATCACCGTCGGCAGTGGCGGCACCGTGCCCTTGGCGGCCGTGGCCGAGGCCAAGCAGTCGACCACGCCGCTGGTGGTCAGCCACCAGCAGCAGCTGCCGGCGGTGACGGTCTCGTTCAACCTGGCGCCGGGCTATTCGCTGTCGCAGGCGGTGGCGGCGATCGAGGAGACCCGCGCGCAGCTGCAGTTGCCGCCGCAGCTGCATGCCGAGTTCATCGGCAAGGCCGCCGAATTCACCGGCAGCCAGACCGACGTGGTGTGGCTGCTGCTGGCCTCGGTGGTGCTGATCTACATCGTGCTGGGCGTGCTCTACGAGAGCTACATCCACCCGCTGACGATCATCTCCACCCTGCCGCCGGCCGGCGTCGGCGCGCTGCTGGCGCTGATGCTGTGCGGGCTGAGCCTGTCGGTGGACGGCATCGTCGGCATCGTGCTGCTGATCGGCATCGTCAAGAAGAACGCGATCATGATGATCGACTTCGCGATCGACGCGCGCCGCGAGGGCGCCAGCGCCCACGACGCGATCCGCCGCGCCTGCCTGCTGCGCTTCCGCCCGATCATGATGACCACCGCCGCGGCCATGCTCGGCGCGCTGCCGCTGGCGCTGGGCGACGGCATCGGTTCGGAACTGCGCCGCCCGCTGGGCATCTCCATCGTCGGCGGCCTGCTGCTGTCGCAGCTGGTCACCCTCTACACCACGCCGGTGATCTACCTGTACATGGAACGCGCCTCCGAGCGTGTGCGGACCTGGCGCGAGCGGCGCGCGGCGCGGCACGCGACGGCGGCGGAGGGGCGGGCGTGAGAGGCCGGGAATCGGGAATCGGGAATCAGGAATCGGAAAGCGCCGTGTCCGCGCGCTGCCGACTCGTTCACTTCATGCCGGATCCCCGGAAGACTGACACCGGGCGCGTACTGCGACTCCCGATTCCCCATTCCCCATTCCCGGTCTCATGAACATCTCCGCGCCCTTCATCCGCCGTCCCATCGGCACCGCGCTGCTGGCCATCGGCCTGTTCGTGATCGGCATGATGTGCTACCTGCGCCTGGGCGTGGCGGCGCTGCCGAACATCTCGATCCCGGTGATCTTCGTGCAGGCCAGCCAGGCCGGCGCCGACGCCGCGACCATGGCGTCCACGGTCACCGCGCCGCTGGAACGGCACCTGGGCCAGGTGCCCGGCATCGACACCATGCGGTCCTCCAGTTCGGAGGGGAACAGCCAGGTGTTCATGGTGTTCCAGAGCAACCGCAACATCGACTCGGCGGCGCAGGACGTGGAGAGCGCGATCAACGCCGCGCAGGCCGACCTGCCCTCCGGGCTGGCCACGCCGCGCTACCAGAAGGCCAACCCCAACGACGACCCGGTCATCGCCATCGCCCTGACCTCGGACACGCAATCGGCCGACGAGCTGTACAACGTCGCCGATTCGCTGCTGGCGCAGCGCCTGCGCCAGATCAGCGGCGTGTCCTCGGTGGACATCGGCGGCGCCTCCACCCCGGCGGTGCGGGTGGACGTGAACCTGCGCGCGCTCAATGCCATGGGCCTGACCCCGGACGACCTGCGCAACGCGGTGCGCGCGGCCAACGTCACCTCGCCCACCGGCTTCCTCAGCGACGGCACCACCACCACCGCCATCGTCGCCAACGACGCGGTGGCCAAGGCCGCCGACTTCGGCCAGGTGGTGATCAGCCAGCAGCAGGGCCGCACGGTGCGCCTGCGCGACATCGCCAACGTCTACGACGGCCAGCAGGACGCCTACCAGGCGGCCTGGTTCGGCGGCAAGCCGGCGGTGGTGATGTACGTGTTCACCCGCGCCGGCGCCAACATCGTGGAGACGGTGGACCGGGTCAAGGCCGAGATCCCGATGCTGCGCACCTACCTGCAGCCGGGCACCAGGATGACGGCGTACTTCGACCGCACCCCGACCATCCGCGCCTCGCTCAACGAGGTGCAGGCCACGCTGATGATCAGCCTGGCGATGGTGGTGCTAACCATGGCGCTGTTCCTGCGCCGGCTGGCGCCCACGCTGATCGCCGCGGCCACCGTGCCGCTGTCGCTGGCCGGCGCGGCGCTGGCGATGCACGTGATGGGCTTCACCCTCAACAACCTGAGCCTGCTGGCGCTGGTGATCGCGATCGGCTTCGTCGTCGACGATGCGATCGTGGTCATCGAGAACATCATGCGCCACCTCGACGAAGGCATGTCGCGGCTGGAGGCGGCGCTGGCCGGTGCGCGCGAGATCGGCTTCACCATCGTCTCGATCACCGCCTCGCTGGTGGCGGTGTTCATTCCGATCCTGTTCGCCAGCGGCATGATCGGGGTGTTCTTCCGCGAGTTCACCGTCACCCTGGTGGCGGCGATCTGCGTCTCGGCGGTGGTCTCGCTCACGCTCACCCCGGCGCTGTGCAGCCGCTTCCTGTCCGCGCACGCCGAACCGGAACGCCCCAGCCGCTTCGGCGCCTGGCTGGAGCGCATGCACGAACGCATGCTGCGCGTGTACACCGTGGCGCTGGACTTCTCGTTGCGCCACGCGCTGCTGCTGGCGCTGACCCCGCTGCTGCTGATCGTGGCCACGGTGTTCCTGGCCGGCGCGGTCAAGAAGGGCTCGTTCCCGGCGCAGGACACCGGCCTGATCTGGGGCCGCGCCACCTCCAGCGCCACCGTGTCCTTCGCCGACATGGTCAGCCGCCAGCGCCGCATCACCGACATGCTGATGTCCGACCCGGCGGTGAAGATCGTCGGCGCGCGCCTGGGCAGCAGCCGCCAGGGTTCCAGCGCCAGCTTCAACATCGAACTCAAGCGCCGCGACGAAGGCCGCACCGACACCACCGCCGAGGTCCTGGCACGGCTCAGCGCCAAGGCCGACCGCTACCCCGACCTGCAGCTGCGCCTGCGCGCGATCCAGGACCTGCCCAGCGACGGCGGCGGCGGCACCAGCCAGGGCGCGCAGTACCGCGTCTCGCTGCAGGGCAACGACAACGCGCAGCTGCAGGAGTGGCTGCCGAAACTGCAGGCCGCGCTGAAGCAGAACCCCAAGCTGCGCGATGTCGGCACCGACGTGGACAACGCCGGCCTGCGCCAGAACATCGTCATCGACCGCGCCCTGGCCGCGCGCCTGGGCGTGTCGATCGGCGCCATCGACGGCGCGCTGTACGGCGCGTTCGGCCAGCGCCAGATCTCCACCATCTACTCCGACCTCAACCAGTACAGCGTGGTGGTCAACGCGCTGCCGGACCAGACCGCCACGCCGGCGGCGCTGAACCGCATCTACGTGCCCACCCGCAACGGCACGATGATCCCGCTGACGGCGGTGGCGCACCAGGTGCCGGGCCTGGCGCCGTCGCAGATCACCCACATGAACCAGTACACGACCATGGACCTGAGCTACAACCTGGCCCCTGGCGTGAGCACCGGCGAGGGCGATGCGATCATCGCCGCCACCGTGGCCGGGCTGCGCATGCCCGGCGACATCCGCATCGCCGATGGCGGCGGCTTCGGCGTGCAGCTGCAGCCGAACTCGATGCTGGTGCTGGTGCTGGCCGCGATCGTGGTGGTCTACATCGTGCTGGGCATGCTCTACGAGAGCCTGGTGCACCCGGTGACCATCCTCTCCACGCTACCGGCGGCCGGCATGGGCGCGCTGCTGGCGCTGTGGGTCACCGGCACCGAACTGTCAGTGATCTCGATGATCGCCCTGGTGCTGCTGATCGGCATCGTCAAGAAGAACGCGATCATGATGATCGACTTCGCCCTGGTCGCCGAGCGCGAGCACGGCAAGACCCCGCTGGAAGCCGCGCGCGAGGCCTGCATCGTGCGCTTCCGCCCGATCATGATGACCACGATGGTGGCGATCCTGGCCGCGGTGCCGCTGGCCGTGGGCCTGGGCGAAGGCTCGGAACTGCGCCGCCCGCTCGGCATCGCGATGATCGGCGGCCTGCTGATCTCGCAGAGCCTGACCCTGCTCAGCACCCCGGCGCTGTACGTGATCTTCTCCTGCCTGCGCGAACGCTGGTACGCCCGCCGCGCGCGGCGGCGCGAGCGGCGCCAGCTGCGGGTGGCCTGAAGGCCGGGAATCGGGAATAGAGAATGGGGAATCGGAAACGAGAGGAGCAAAGAGCGGTCATGCGCCGGTGAGGTGACAGCGGCAGAAACTGCATCAGTCACTCAACCCTCAAGCTGTTCCCATTCCCCATTCTCGATTCACCATTCCCAGCTGTTCAACCACAGCCCTCCACGTAATCCACTTGCGGCGGCAGGCCCACGCGCCAGGCGATGGCCTTGCCGGCGGCGTCGGTCTCGAATACCAGCACGCCGGGCTGGCCGGACTCGCCGCGCACGCGCAGCACCTTCGCGCCTTCGACGTACTTGTGCGGCTGTTCCTCCAGGCGGCCGGCATACAGCGCGCGCAGGTGCGCCAGGTCCATGCCGACCTTGCCGCCGCCCGGCGCGGTTTCCTTGGCGGTGCGCACGTCATAGCGCACCAGCGTGTCGTCTTCGACCATCAGACCGAACTGGTGGTTGTCCTTGGCCCAGCGCGGACGCAGCACGTAGCAGCTGCTGCCGGCGCTGGGCTGGCCGTCGAGTTCGCCGCCCCAGGCCGCACGTGCCTGCGCCGTGCTCATGCCCAGGCGCAGGTCGCCGTAGCCGTCGATGCGCGCCAGTTGCCGGTCCCCCGCCGCCAGCTCCGGCGGCAGCGCCGAGGCCGGGGCCCGTGCCGGCGGCACGTCGCCGTCGGGCTGGTCGATCTCCGGCGGCGGCAAGGCGCCGTCGTCGGCCGCGGCAGCGGCAGGTGCCGATGGCGCAGGAGGCGCGGCCGGCGGCGATGGCGGCGGCCGGTCGCAGGCGGCGAGCGCGAGCAGCAACACCGCCACGCCTGGTTGAATCGGCTTCATCGCAGTTCCTCGCTGGACCAGCGCATAGGCTAGCGTGCATGCCCTCGCACTGCACGGCGGCGGCAACACGCCGCCGAGCACGCGCGGCTGCGCACCGCGTCCCGGACCAGGCGCTCGACCGCGCCGACGGCAAGGCGACTGTCGGCACCGACACGCCAGCGCATCGCACCTGTCATCGGCATTTCACCGCGCTGCGCCACGCTGCGTGCCTACCGACCCCGCCGCCATGCATCCGCGCAAGACCGCCCTCGCCCTTGCGGCACTGCAATCGCATGATGCGCCGCTGGACATGCGCCAGCGACGCGTGCTGATCCTGGCCGACGGCCGGCGCAGTGTCGAGGAACTGACCACGCTGGGCGGCCGCGGCGCCGATGCGATCGTGCAGGGCCTGCTGCAGCAGGGCTACCTGGACGATGGCCGCAGCAGCGTCGCCATGCCGATGGCGACAAGCGCGCCGCCGTCATCGA